>BJHT01000301.1 GCA_014193395.1 Verrucomicrobiota bacterium | reverse complement strand
CCGGCACGCAAAACGCCGCGCAGGGCGTGACCAAAATCGACGGGATCGACACCATCAGCGGCGTGAAAGCCGACGGCCGCACCGCCGTTCTTCCGCCTCCTCCTCCGCCCCCGCCGCCCCCGCCGCCGCCCACCGCCCCGCCGATCGTGCCCATCAAGGGCACCGCGGTGAACGTCGGTGGCGGCACCGTCGGGGCCAGCGGCAGCATCCGCTCCATCACGGGCGTGGCCGGCATCAACACCGTGAAGCTCCAAAATCTCGAAGCCGCGCTCCAGTTGAAGAACGCCGACGGCAAGCCCGAACCCGGTGGCAAGGCCGCCGCCGCCGCATTGCTCGGCCCCGGTCCAGCCGGCCCCAAGCCCGGCCCCAAAGCCGATGGCCGCGTCATTTTCCAAGAATTTGAAAAGCTCCCGGACAAAGGCTCCTGACGCCTCCGTCCTCCCCTCCCGCTCTCAACCCAATCCCCAGCGCCCATGAAATTCCTCCGCCCTCGCCGCACCCCGCATCTCCTCGTCGCCACGTCCGCGTGCATTTTCGCGCTGTTCACCGCCGCCCACGCGCAGCAGCCCGCCGCCGCGCCCGCCGCGTCCGCCCTCGATCCCAAGCTCCTCAAACAGCTCGAGGACATCCCAAACCACAAGTTCTCCCGCGACCTGACCGAGATCTATTCCGCGCTCGAACGTTCCGGTCGAAAGGACCCCGCCACGCAGACCGCCACCGACCGCTTCTTCTTTTCCTTCCGCGCCGGCGACTGGGGAAAAATCCGCGAGGAACTCGCGCAGATGCCGCCCGACCTGGCGCGCAAGATTTTCGACAAGATGCTCGCCGACCTCACCGAGAAGCAGAACCCCAACCTGCGCCTCGACGACGTCCTCGGCCTCGCCGACGCCGTCCCGGGCGAATTCACCGCCGACAATCTCCGCAAGCTCGGCCAGCTCCTCGGCCTCGCCGTTCCCACGAACGAGAGCTACTGGGTCGCCGACCGTCTGCAAAAAGGCACCGCGAAACTCGGTGGCACCGATCCCGCCAAGCGCCTGCTCACCGGCCGCATGTTGCTCACCAGCGGCTTCAAGGAACTCGCCCGCGCCTATCTGCCGACTCTCAAGGAAGTCGAGCAGTTCACCGACGAAGGCCTGCGCAACGAGCTGACTTCCTTTCTCGCCACGCAGGCGGAAACCGATGCCGCGCAGCGCGAGCAGGTGCAGAAAACCTGGGACGTAAACCTCCGCATCCTCACGCTGGCCAAGGTCAACGACTGGGAAAAAACCAAGGCCGGCACCGCGCTGGCCAAGGTCATGACGCAGATCTCGCCCGGCACGCTTGCTTCCGTTTTTACCGAAATGGTGAACAACAATCCCGACAGCGCCGTGCGCCTTGTCAGCGGTCTCCAACGCAAACTCCAAAGCGACTTCCGCGGCGAACCGCAGTTGCGCGCCGACAATCTCAAGGCCCAGCTCTTCATCGCGAATCTGCTCGGGGACAACGTCGATCTCAAAGTCCAGCCGTGGAATCAGCTCGCGCAGATGATGGCCGAGTTCTGGATGACCGAGGCCGAGAACACCTTCACCGCGAAAAACGGGGCCGCTAGCGGCCGCCCGAAATTCGTCACGCCCGAAGAATTGCTCCCCACCGCGCCCGCCGGCAAGTGGCTCGCCGCGCTGCCCGCCAGCGTCCGCGAGCACCTCGACGTGAGCCTTTCCAAGGTCATCCTTTCCAGCGCGAATTTCGACCAGGCCGCCGACCGCATCGTCGAGATCGGCAAGCGTTCGCCGAACGCCGGCGTCGCGCTGGCCGAGGAATTTCTCAGCGTCTGGGCCAAGGCCCACAACCCGCAAATCCCCGAGGTGTTGCGCAAGAAATACACGCTGCCCGACGACGCGCGCATCCCCGTAACGCCGATCATGATGGAGAAAAACATCGAGAGCCTCGCGCGGATGATGGGCCTGTTCCGCCAGGCGGGCATTGCGCCGAAGGACTACGAGAAAATCGTCACCGCCTTCGATCTTGCCTACAGCAACGCCGAGGCCTACCGCACGACCCACATCGAAAAAGTCTTCGGCCCGCTCGACAAAATGGACGAGACGCTCTTCTCGCTCATCATCGGCCGGATGCACGCCAACCTCACCGAGCGCTGGCGCAAGATGGACGTGCAGAAAGCCGGCATGACCCGCCGCAACGAAGTGCAGACTCTTGAAATGGTCCGCGCCGGTTACACCGCCGCGCTGCGCATGATCGACGGCTGGGTGGCCGGGCATCCCGAAGGCTGGCGCGCGCTCACGCTCGCCGGCTCGCTGCTCACCGACTGGGGCGACTTCGAGTTGTTCCAGGAACTCGTCGGCGGCGACGCGCGCAAACGCACGGTCGGCTACAAGGAGAAGAACCTGATGGCGCAGGATTATTTCCAGCGCGGCACCGAGTCCTACGCGAAGACGGTGCCGAAGCTCACGCCCGCCAACTACACGGTCGAAGCCTACCTGAACTGGTTCAACGGCCTGCTCGGCATCGGTTCCAACGGCCAGCTCAATCTTTCGAAAGCGATGAACCGTGCGGCGCTGAACAAGATTCGCGAGAATCTGCTCGCGCTGCCTGGCAAGGCGGCGCAGGCGCACCTGACCCAGTTCGCCAAGATCGTGAACGCCCGCCTCGCCGACGAGCGCGAGCCGTTGCATGAAGACCTGAAGTACCGCTACCTCGCCAGCGCGCTCGTCGTCACCAAGGACGATCCCTTCACCCTCGGCGCGGAAAAGAAGGTCCAGTACTTCGATGAACTGCTGCGCGAAATCCGCCTCCAGACCCGCGTGGACGGCCCGAATACGGTCGGCCGCGATCAGGACTTCGGCATCATCGTCAGCATCGTCCACACCGAGGCGATGGGCCGCGTGGCGCAGTTCGGCCAGTATCTCAGCAACGATCCCGGCACGCCCACCGGCCGGCCGCGCAAACGCTCCTCGACGGCCCGCAAGGTGCGCGAGGCCCAAGGCCCGCGCGATGAATTCGAACTCGGCCTCAACGAAGCGCTCTCGCCGTTCTTCGACATCAAGTCGATCACCTTCACCCCGCCCGACGTGAAGCCGCGCCCTGTCGCGCAACCCGGCTGGGAGGAAACCGTGCTCGCCTACCTGCTCGTCCGCCCCAAGGACGCGAGCGTGGACAAGATTCCGCCCATCGAACTGGAGCTGAAATTCGTGGATGTCACCGGCCCCATCGCCATCCCCGCGACCTCGGCCGAAACGGTGATCAAGGTCGCGTCCGGCCCCACGCCCGCGCGCCTGCCGCAGCGCGTGGACCTCATCCAGACGCTCGACACGCGGCAGTTCGGCATCAACGGCGCGCTTGCGCTTGAGATCAAGGCGAGCGCCACCGGGCTGGTTCCCGACCTCGATCAACTCGTGAATCTCGACGCGCTCAACAAGGCCGTCGGCATCAAATTCACCAACACCCACGAGGGGTTGCAGGTGAAGGAAATCAACACCTGGGGCGACGCCGTGGCCCCGCGCACCGAACGCCTCTGGACCCTCGCGCTCAACGGCGACGTCATCCGCGCCGCGGACGGTCCGACGGAATTCAAGTTCCCGCCCGCCCGCTCGACCAACCTCGCCACCGTCTATCAAACCTACAAGGACATGGACCTCACCACGTTGTCCGAACCAACGCTCAAGCTCGGTCGCACCACCGAAATCGCTGGGGCGCCGCTCAAACCCGCGCGCAACCTTCCGCTCTGGATCGGCCTCGGCGCAGGCGTCGTGCTCCTCGGTGGCGGGGCGCTCATCTTACTCGCCAAGCGCCGCGGCACCGGAACCGAACGCCCCGTCCGCGCCCGCGACGTCTTCAAAATGCCCGGCGAAGTCGATGGCTTCGCCGTCGTCGCGCTCCTCCGCCGCCTCGGCACCAGCCCGCTCGTCTCGTTGCGTGAACCCCAGCAACAGGAACTCCAACAAGACCTCCAGCGCGTGCAGAAAGCCTGCTTCGGTACCAACGCCAGCGCGATGTCCGAAGCCGACCTGCGCGGCGTAGCCGAGAAGTGGCTGCGGGCGGCGTGCTAGGGCAGTCTCTCCAGCACACGAATCTCATTTCGATGAAATCCAGCGACATATCATCCGGCCAAGGAGCACGACCGCAGCCGATGTTCGTCGCTGGCACACGGGACCGTGTCGCGGAGTGGGGCGGTGACAACTCCGCTTCTGATTTCGGCGGATGTGTCTTTTTCAATCCCGTCGAATTCGACGGGATTAAAGCAACCCGGATTTCTAAACCCCTCGAATTCGAGAGGGTTACGAAAACGAAGAGGATGTTCATTGCCCCGTCCCGAATCCCAACGGGATTCCGTCCTCCAGCCCAGGGTTGCGAGGAACGAGCTACCCTGGGTCCCCCGCCAATGAGCACCACAACCCCAACGGGGTTGCGGCCTCGGGCAGCGATAACTTCCGGGTCCACACCGCCATCGGGCTTGTCCCCGTTTGGTTCCCGCGCGACTCAACGCACCTCGTTTCTCGCAACCATCGGCTGGCGGCCGCAATCCAACTGGGATTGCTCCGAACCACGCACCTGGCCACCCGCCCAGTATCTCCTCCTGAACCAATCTCCGGATTCTAAACCTCTCGAATTCGAGAGGTTTGGAAAACCGGTCGCGCCGATCCTACCTCCCCGAATCCCAACGGGATTCCGCCCTCCAGCCCAGGGTTGCGAGGAACGAGCTACCCTGGGTAATTCGGCCAAATTCGCCTCAACCCCAACGGGGTTGCGGCCTTCTCCCTGACACGCCATGCCCCAATCGCTGTCAGCTGTCTATATTCACCTCGTCTTCTCGACGAAGGAGCGTCGGCCATTCCTCCGGGACAAATCCGTCCGCGCCGCACTCCACGCCTATTTAGGCGGGGTTTCCAAGTCTCTCGATTGTCCGTCCTTGCTCGTCGGCGGGGTCGAAGACCATGTGCATCTGCTCTGCCGGTTTGGGCGCACGATTACGCAGGCGGACTGGGTGAAGGAGCTCAAACGAGTCTCCAATGGCTGGCTCAAAGAGCAGGGACCAGCCTACGCGGATTTTGAATGGCAGGGCGGGTACGCCGACTTCTCTGTCAGTCAGTCGAACTTGGAACAAGTGAAGCAATACATCGCCGGACAGGAAGAGCATCACAAGAAGGTGACCTTTCAGGACGAGCTTCGCGCCTTGTTGCGTCGGCATGAATCTGATTTCGATGAACGCTATGTGTGGGATTGATCCATCGAACCCCTCGTCGCACCCGGCCGCAACCCCGTTGGGGTTGTGGGGATATTCCTCTGCGTTACCCAGGGTAGCTCGTTCCTCGCAACCCTGGGCTGGAGGCCGCAATCCCTTTGGGATTGGTTGGCAAGCTACAGCCTGCCGGCAGCTCCAAATCCATAGCTCACTCAACAAACCCCGAATTTCAAAGGTCTCGAATTCGAGACCTTTAGGGTGGCGGTCATGCGTACAATTGTGGGGCTCTAGTCCCGATGCGAATGTTCCGATTACCGGGAACCTCCCGCCAGCGTTTGATGGTTTTCAAAGCGAAATTTCCAACACGAATACACTCGCATTCAAGAATGCTGGAGATTCCAGCCCGATTTCGCCGATTGTGATTCCCTCTCCCCGAATCCCAACGGGATTCCGTCCTCCAGCCCAGGGTTGCGAGGAACGAGCTACCCTGGGTTATCCACCAATAAGCGTCACAACCCCAACGGGGTTGCGGCCCTTCCCCATGTCTGCCTGGATTTCACCTCATTTTAGAAAGTCACCCACTTCCCGGCCCCAACCGCCGGCACGCGAGGCGTCGTAAACTAAGCAACTCGCCATGCGTTTCATCCTCGGCCCACCACCCGACGACACTGACTTCGCCCCGGAACAAGGCGACTGGCGGCGGCTGCGCGAAATGGGACCGCGAACCCTGATGGTCATCGGCAGCCTCGCCGGCGTGCCGCTGTCGGCCTTGTTCGCGTACGCGTGGTCGCGGATCCCCGGAACTGCACTGCACACTAGCTTCGATGTCATGCCGCTCGGCCATTGGGGACCACTGCTCCTGCCGTTGCTCGTCATTCTCACGATGGCCGGCTTCTTCGTGGTCCTGATCGTCGTCCATGAACTCATTCATGCCCTGGCCTGTCCCGGATTTGGACTTACCTCCGCGACCTTTCTTGGTGTCTGGCCGAGTAAGATTCTAGCCTACGCGAGTCACAACGGACCGCTTTCCTTCTACCGGGGTATCTTTGTCGGAATGGCTCCTTTCCTAGTCTTGTCCGTAGCACCGCTCTTGGTCGCCCTCGCGGGCGGGCCGCACTGGCAGCTCCTGACACTTACCTCAGTCATGAACTCGCTGGTATCCGGCGGCGATGTGGTCATCTGCCTGATGTTCAGCTTCCAAATCCCCCACAATGCCACGATGCGAAACAAAGGCTGGGACACCTGGTGGCGACCCAACTCCCAACCCAAATGAGCGCGCTGATTTACGTAGAAACCAGCATCCCGAGCTTCTACCACGAGACGCGAACGGCGACGCAATTCCAAGCGCGACGGGAATGGACGCGGGAATGGTGGGGAGTCGCGCGGCTGCGGGATGAATTGGTGACCTCGCTCGCGGCCATCGCGGAGCTGGAAGCCGCGCCGGAACCGAAGCGGACCAAGTGCATTGCCTTGCTGGAGCCGCTGCCACTGCTCCAATCGTCGCCCGCGGTGGACGAACTGGTGGCGGTGTATCTGAAGCACATGCTGATGCCGACCGACGCCAGCGGCGACGCCCGTCATCTCGCGCTCGCCACCTTCCACGGCTGTGATCGCCTCGCGACTTGGAACTGCCGCCACATTGCGAATCCCAACAAACGCGCCCACATTGAACGCGTGAACGCGATGCTCGGGTTTGAAACTCCATTGCTCATCACGCCCTTTGAATTGCTGGAAATTGAATCATGAAATCCTCCGTCAAAACGCCGCCAAAACACGACGATGGACTGGAGTGGTTGCGCGACATCCGCCGCCAGCTCGCCGCCGAGTGCAACCACGATCCCTTCGAGATGGGGCGCCGCTTGCGCGAACGAGAAAAGGCTTACCCGGGCCGGATTTTCAAAACCAAACGGATGCTCATCCCCGCCGACGCGGAGGCAGAAGAAAAAAGTAATTAGTGAGAAACATCCAACAACCTGTGACCCATCGCACTCCGAGCACTAATTACTAATCACTAATTACTAATTACTAATTACTTCTCCCACCCTCTCTCAACCGAACTCACCCACATGCCACCCACCCCCAAATCCTCCACTCCCACCAAAACCCCACCGCCCGCCCCGGGCCACCAGAATGCCCAGCAATTCGTCGCCGGCGTGCGCGAGCGCGTGGCCAAAATCGTTGTCGGCCAGGATGTCGTCGTCGAGCGCGTGATGATCGCGCTGCTGACCGGCGGCCACCTGTTGCTGCAAGGGCTGCCCGGCCTCGCGAAGACGCTGCTCGTGAACACCATCGCCAAGGCCATCAACCTCGATTTCAAACGCGTGCAGTTCACCGTGGACATGCTGCCGTCGGACATCATCGGCTCGGAGATCATCGATCAGAAGAGCGGCGAGTTCCGCATCCACCGCGGCCCCGTGTTCACGAACCTGCTGCTCGCCGATGAAATCAACCGCGCCGCGCCCAAGGTGCAGGGCGCGATGCTCGAGGCGATGCAGGAGCGCAAAGTCACCATCGGCGGGCAGAACCTGAAACTGCCCACGCCGTTCCTCGTCATCGCCACGCAGAATCCGGTCGAGCAGTCCGGCACCTTCGAGCTGCCCGAGGCGCAGCTTGACCGCTTCATGCTCCTGCACCGGCTCGGCTATCCGGGCCGCGAGGACGAGCAGATGATCCTCCAGCGCCAGCTCGGCATGGGCCTGCGGCGTGAAGGCGGCGGCGCCGTGCCCCGCTCGGCCTTCGACATGATCGGCGATGACGCCGGCGCGTCGGTCGAGGATTTGGTCGTCGCCATGGAGGCGGTGCAGGCCGTCCACGTCAGCGAGGTGTTCGTGAAGCACTGCGTGGAACTGGTCCGCCGCACGCGTGAATCCAAGCATCTCGACTTTGGTTGCAGTCCCCGCGCCGGCCTCGCCCTGATCAATGCCGCCCGCGCCCGCGCCGTGATCCACGGTCGCAATTACGTAACCCCCGAAGATTTGTTCGACCTCGCCGAGGACGTGGTCCTGCACCGCATCCGCGTCAGTTACGAAGCCTCTGCGGCCGGGCATACGGGCGGGCAGGTGCTGGAGTCAATCCTGGCAAATCTCGGGTAGGTGGGACCAACGGAAGAACTGTGAGACTAAGACTATTCATCGGACTCCTATTTGGCTTGCCGAGACTTTGTCTCCCTGAGGCTTCTTCGCCGGCATCCCAGACTCAATTGGGTGTGGCGCATATCGGCGGGCTCTATTCGTTCAGCGAGACCGACTATCTCAATGAAGGAGCGGCCGTGGCTCACTCGATCGGCGCAAGATGCATCAAGGTTAGTCTTAGCCTCGACACCGATAACCCATCGCCAAAGCTTTATCCCTTCCACTCGCAATGGCCCGCGGCGAGCACGCTCGATGGGCTCGCGGATACGCCCTACTTCCGCCAACTATTCGCGCGAGAATTCGAAACGTTTATTCTGACCGCTTTTCGCCCGGGACGCGCGGCGGGCTATTGGCGGAAAAGCTTCTCGGCTGCCGATGAGCAGGCAGAGGAAGAGTGTTTCGCTTCCCTAACCCGCCATTTGCTCCGCGCTTACGGCGGAACGCGCAAGACGTTCATCATTCAAAATTGGGAGGGAGATTGGGCACTGCGGGCACCTTCGATCCGGCTACGATTCCCTCGTCCGCCGCGACTTCA
>BJHT01000300.1:8300-8863 GCA_014193395.1 Verrucomicrobiota bacterium | reverse complement strand
AAAGGGGCAGCGGCACATTGTTCGAGAAAACGACGACCCCTAAGACGCGTTGCCCAAGGATCGCGGAATTGACGGATTGGGCAGGATTGGGCGATCCGCTGCGGATGGCGTCGATGAGGAATTTGGCGTCGTTGTTGATGATGGACTCTTCGCGATTCTCGCGCTGGACATTCAGCCCGGCGGGCATGACGCCGATGATGGCGACGAGGGCAAAAGCCGCGATCGCGACGCTGAGAGCTACCTCGATGAGGGTGAAGGCAGCTTGCGGCCGGCGCGAATGACTATTGGTGGGGTGTGTTCTCATTGCAGTTCGGGCCTTTTAATCCGCGCTCGCCCGGTCTGTACACTAATTACTACTACATTGGAGTTGTTGACGGAATTGAACCTAGGAGTTTCCAGCGCATCGATGTCGGCAACCTGAAATTCGCCCGTAGGGGTCCTGGGTTGCAAGAGGCTTCCGGTGGCAAGCGGTATCAGGATATTGCCGCTGGCATCACCATTTGGATAAAGAATCTTGCCGCTCGGAGTGAAGGCGATGAATGGCAATAGCAAGAAAGGATTTC
>BJHT01000300.1:0-8290 GCA_014193395.1 Verrucomicrobiota bacterium | reverse complement strand
GCTGATGACAATCCGGTTGTAGTTGGTGACCGAGTTCAACCGGGGAGTTTCCAAGGCATCAATGTCCACGACTTGAAATTCACCCGTCGGGGTCCGGGCTGGCAGGAGACTGCCGATGGCTAGGGGGATCCGGATGTCGGCGGTCTGCCCAAGAATGCGGCCCTGTTCATTGAAGGCGATGTAGGGCAACTGGAGCAGCGGGTTCCCCGGCGTGGTGTCCGGGAAGGGAATCGCTTCCAGGGGCCGCGGGACATTATTGATGACATTGCAAAAGACGGCAGTATTGGTGATCGCCTGCACGGCCGTCGTGCTATTGCCGATGAAGATCCCGTCGGGGAGCGTTTTCCATTCGCTCATATAACGGGAAGTAGGCTGTCCCGGCTGATCTCCGAGGCTCCGTTTGGCATAGATGGCATAGGCAGCCATTTGCGAGCCGAGCAGGTGGTTGGCGGCCTGATTGGTGGTCAAAAAGTCAAATGTCGGACCGCTGGAACCGACTCCCGCAAACCCCGGAACCACTAACTGCGAACTTTGAATCCAAGGAAGGAACACCACATAGACCGTACTACGGTTATTGATGGCCCGGAGACGGGCCAACGCGAGGTCGTCGAGGAGTTGGCGGGTGGCGGCGTTCATTTGGTTGCCTTTGCCCATTTTCAAGGATGGCAGTGCGAGTGCCGCGAGCAGGCCGATCAATCCGATGACGACCACCATTTCGAACAGGCTGAAGGCACGCGTCCCCACGGCGCGGACCCGCGGCGCCACCGCAACACCGCCCAGCCCCAGCCCGGCCGGGCAGGCTGGAGAATGACGGATTGGCTGGCCGAGGGTCGTCATAGAATGGGGATTATTTCCACGAGATGATGTTGTCAACATTCGGGTCCGCGTTGGCCCGCTTGGTCACATCCGCCGTGTTGTCGAAGCCGAAGGACCAGACCATGACGGGCGTACGGGCGGCCCAGTTGTTAGGTGCGGTCGCAGCGGCGTTCTGAAACAGCCCGTTCAGTCCACCGGTCGAGACGGCGTTCTGCCGGTAGAAGGCATCAAACGTCACATTGTCGAAATTCATGTCGAGACTGATGATGTAGGGATTGCGGAAGGGATCGCGGTAAACGTAATCACTTCCCACTCCGGGTTCCGTGGTGCCGCTAACCACCTTGGCATTCAGGTAGGGAGTCTGTTTGGGATTACGGGCATTGCCGGCATTGGCACCCGCGTTGATGGACATGAGGATGACCATCAGCTCGGAGTTGTTGGCATCGTAGGCCCCGCCGGTCAGCACGGAGACAGACGTAGTCAGTCCGGCGGTGCCATAAGTGAAGTCTCCGCCGGGATTGGCCACGGAGGCATTGGCAGCGGCTGGCGAGGACGGAAACCGGCTGTAGTCGTTGTAATAGGTTTGGATGGCTCCGGAGATTCCCGACTGCTCAGTCCGCGCCGCTCCCTCTTTCGCCTTCTTCTTGGCATGAGAGAGAGCCGGCAACAGCATGCTGGCGAGGATGCCGACGATGGCGATCACCACGAGCAGTTCGATCAAAGTGAAGCCACGGCCCGAATGGCGATTGCTGGCACGAGTAGTTTTCATAGGATCAATTTTTCCAATTACCGATAATATTGGTCTTGCCGCCGGTGTCGATCTCCGCCCACAGGTCGAAGCGACCGGGATTATGGACGGGGTTGCTGGAGACATAGCGCCACGGATTCACGGGCCGGCCATTGATAGTGATGGTATTGCCGGGCGGCGGCTTGCCGGGGGAAGTGAGCACGCGCACGGCCGGGGCGGTGGAAATAAGGGCGGAATGGTCGGGCTTCAGTTCAGGCAGATAGTTCTTGGCCTGCACCGCACCCAGTGTGCTGTTGAGGAAACCCGGCACACCGAGAAAAGCCTGCGCGTTGGCGGAGGAGATGCTCTCGGCACCATCCAAGGTGCGGTAGTTCCCGCCGGCCAGGCTCGTCCCGCTTAATTCGTAGTAGAGAGAGTTGGTAACCGGCCCGCCGGGATTATCGGGAGGATAGCTGCCCCACTTGTCTTTGTAGGTGTTGATCAGCAGTTCGAGCTTCCGCAGTTCGGCCTCGACGCGGGAGACGTCGCGGCGTTTGACGGCGACCCCCACGCCGGTCAAGACCAACGCGGCGAGCACACCAATGATGGCAATGACCACCAGCATCTCGACCAGGGTGAAGGCGCGGCGGATATTGTGGCGAGGCGCGGCCGGCGCGGCCGTGGTGGAGCATTGGTTGGAGGCGGTCAGGTTCATCGGTCGTAGTTTCGTTCGCGGGTTTCCTGTTCCATGCGTTCGCTGAGCCATTGCTTCATCATGCTCTGATAGTTGAGATAGCGGGAGCGGGCGATGCGTTTGATCTTGGCGAGCATCCGCGGGTCGATGCGGAGGCAGATGGCCACCGATTCGGAGGCCTCGGCGCCGGTGACGATGGCCGACTCCATGAGGCGGACCGCCAGCCGGCTTTGCTCCCAGAATTCCACCTCCAGCGCCTCGCTCTCGAAGTCGGGGATGTCTTCCCAACGCGTGATTAGCTTCAAGTCCCGGCTGCGGGCCCCGGCGGGCGGGGTCAGTTTTTCGGTGCTGCGGGCGGCTCTCATGGGGCGGGGTTGGTCGGTTAATCCTTCTGCGCAAGCAACTGGTTCTGGTGCTTCTGGTAAAGAAACGTTTCTTCCGGTTCAAACGCCCGGGCGAAGAGCACTCTGAACTGTTTCCCGTTGGTGCGATATACACTAAACACCCCAGTCCCGCGGGCGGACTGGCCAAAGTTGAAAAACCGCGCCTGGGTGGCAAACCGCGGGGAATCGGGCAGGAGCTTGACGGCAAACGGATCCTCGAAGGACTCCTCGACGTCCAGCATCGTCAGGCCGTTCTTCCACTCGAAAGCCACGTTAAGCCAATCAAATTCCATTTGCTTTACCCTATATTCCCAAAGCCCATACTTTGTATATACAACGTAACTACGGACGATCCCGGAAGAAGTCAACGGGCAAAATGAAGATTCTTGCAAATGCCAAGCGGATCGGGACGGAGCCGCTGCGGTGCAAAGCCGAGTTGAGCAGGGGAATTGGAGGCACGGAAAGAAACTCGCGGAGGCTTCACTTCTCCAGCGCCCAGCGATTGCCAACCATGCGGCTCGGCGGCGCTCGCGGCGGGTCGGTCACAATTCGAAGAAGCTCTTCAGTTTCGTCAGGAAGCTTTCGGTGTACTCCTTTTGCAAGGTCAGGACGGCGGTGTTGGAACCGGCCGAGGCGAGGATGCCTTCCGTCTCGATCCGCCGATGCGCGAGCAATTCGCTCAGGCGGCGGAGCAGGTCCGGATTGCGCTGGAGAATTTCCCCAAGCACCGCCTTGCCGATCTCGACCACCTCGCAATCCACTTCGGCCACCACCGTCGCGCTGCGCTTCTCGCCCGTGAGCAGGGACATTTCGCCGAAACAATCGCCGCCGATCAGTTTAGCCACGACGGTGGTCTCGTGATTGCGCTGTACGGTCACGCTCGCCTGTCCGCGCACGAGCAGAAACATCGAATCCCCCGCCTGCCCCTGTTCGATGAGTTTTTCCCCCGCGCCGAACCGCGCCAGCTCCGCGCGCGCCAGCAGCGTGTCCAGATGCGCTTCGCTGAGACACTCGAACAGCGCCTGCTGCCGCAAGGTCGCCCGCGCCGCCACCAATGCCTGCGAGACCTGCGCCGCGGGCCGGCGCTCGAGCTGTACGGTGCGGATGGGGAACGGAATCTTGATCCGCCGCCGGTTCAGTTCGTACCAGGCGTTAGTGCGGATGGTGTCGGTGATTTCGTTGTAACGCGCGTGGTCATCCATCCAAAACTTGATCTCATACACCACGGCCGAGTCGCCAAAATTCAGCAGGAAAACATTCGGCCCCGGCTGCGCCAGCACGCCGCGGGCATTGACAGTCGCGTGCAAGAGCGCCTCCTTGACCTGGTTGGGCGGCACCCCGTAGTCCACGCCGATCTGCAACCGCATCGCGTGCAATGCCGAGGGATAGCTCAGGTTCACCACCGTCTGCTTGACGATGTGACTGTTGGGCACGTCGAGATAGATGTCGTCGGTCGTCCGCAGCCGCGTCGAGCGCCAGTTGATCTCCAGCACCTGCGCGTGCCGCGTGTCGAGGATCAGCCAGTCCCCCAGCTTGAACGGCTTGCCGAAGTGAATGGAAAACCCCGCGCACATGTTGCCGAGCAAATCCTGCATCGCCAAGCCCAGCATCAGCGCCGCAATCCCCGAACCCGCCAGCAATCCCGGAATGGCCACCCCATAGCGAAACTGCAACAACCCCAGAGCCGTCGCGAGCAACAAGACCAGGCCCGTGGCCTGGATCATGAAGGTTGGCACAAGGATTTTCCGCGTCTCCTGAAGGTAGCGCTCGAACAGAAATCGCCGCAGCAACGCGAACACCACCGCGGCCCCGAGCAGCACCACCGCCGGCAGCACATGCTCCTGAAACGGAAACGAAACCGCGACCGCCTCGGCTGCGACATGCACCGCCAGCAGCAGCGCGAAGAGTTGATACAGTACGCCGAAATGCACGCCCTGCCGGTGTTTCAACCACCGCCCCACTGCCACGAGCAGCAGATACACCACCAGCGTGCCCACCCCGCCGGCCAGCAACTTTCCCTGCATTGATATGAACGCCACGGCGCGACGCTAGCAACCGCCCGCACCGCGCTCAAGCTTCTCCGAAGCACGCGCCGGGCAGATGCATGCCGAAATCGTCGATGGAAACCACCAGTGGCTATTCAGTAAGGGCGACCGGAGCATGACCTTCCGGCCGAAGAGATTCCCACCCGCAGCGACCGTTTCACTTAAGGCCGAACGCGTGCCACCACTCACTTTTTGGTGAATCAAAAAACCACCTCCCAACTTCGATCACATTTACCCCACGACCGCTGCTGCGGCGTTAACAGACTGCGTGAAAACCGCCGGCAGATCGTAGCCGACGACGTGAGGAGGCCGATTTTCCCGCGCTTCGCGTGCATTCGATCCGCCTCGTCACGTCGGCGACTACGTTTTCGCACTGCCAGCGAAGGCCGCGCTCCGTCGGAATACTTACCGTTGAAAAGACAGTTCAACCGCGCGGAAACACCGAGTAACACGGATGGGAACCCGTTTCTGCCGGACCGATACTCACCCGCTGAGCAAAGGAGGAATAATGGGGCTTTGCCCGTGGTTATCGCTATTGAGCCGCGGTCGCTCCGTTCCAACAGTTTTGCCCCTCACATGTCTCCTCCGAAGAATGGCGGCGCACACCGCCACCGCGGTTGATGCTCCTGATGCGGGTCTGAATTAAAACGCGAGCAACTCAAGAACCTCGCTCAAATGCGCGGGCGTCCACTCCGCGAGTGCTACTCGCAAGAGACGACGTCACTCGTCTCCCTTATGCTTTCTCCCCCGCGCGCCGCTCCCACGGAAGGAATCAGAGACGACTAACGTTGTGGCCTATTAAGCAGGCCCTCTGCGCAGTCCTCTTACCGCGATTCCTCGCCCTGTTACGCGGCTGACACACGCTGAAAAGCACGGGCTTTGCTTGGATCGGTGTCAACGTCCGGCTGAGTGGGATGCGGTTTGTCAGCGACGGCGAGGAGTCCAGCGTCAGCTTCTTCGCGTGTCCAAGGGTGTCACATCACCTGCCCCATCCATTTGGCGGCCGGAAAATAAGGTGGGTTTGACCTACCGTCTATCATCGGCCCCAGAGAGACTCCCAAGCCCGCGAGCAACCTCGCTCGGCGATGCGCCCAGACTAACCATTTTGGCAACCTATCGAGCGAGTGGTTACTCGGTACCCAACCGAAATAAGGCATAGGATGCCCAAATAAAAAAACTGCAAAGACGACTTGTATAACTCCTCCGCAGTGTGCATCATCGGGACAATGAACTCTGATATTAAACAGTTTCTCGCCCTTCGTGAATCGCTGCTCCAAGAACGGGCGGCCATTGAGTCCCAGATCCAGAAAATCACCAGTGTGCTCGGTCAGCCGGGGGCCGCGGTGGGTTCTCCGGCACCAACCGCCCCCAGCGTCAGCGCCCCGGCGGCCGCGGCAACTCCCGCCCCGAAGAAGCGCAAGCTGAGCGCAGCCAGCCGTGCAAAACTCCGGGCGGCCGCCATCGCCCGATGGGCGAAGCGAAAAGGAACCGCGGTAACGGAAGTAAAAGCAAAGAAGCCGACGCGCAAAATCAGTGCGGCCGGCCGGGCCAGCATTGCTGCGGCGCAGCGGGCCCGCTGGGCGAAGCTGAAGGCGCAGAAGTAAGATACGGGCGCCCCCCTTCCGCCCGAAGCGCTCGGAGAAGTTAGTCGCAAGGTCAGTGCGCCAGGCCCCCGCCGGGCTGGGTGGTGCCATCGGTGTGGGCGCCGCGCGGAGCTATCCGCCACTCTCGCGTGCCCACCCGCCACGGGTCCTGCGCCGCACCGCGCTCACTCCCTAGCTCCCGTCCCCCGGCTCCAGCTCAGCGGTCCCGGATTTCGAGCCACGCCCTAACCACTTCTGGACAGATTGGTGTTGCCTCGGCAACACCAAGTTGCGCCTTCCATCGACTGATATTTTTGGTGAGCGATGGCAACCGCGACTCCTGCAAGGGCAGACGATTGTTTCGGCGACGGTCGGAATTCCTTTGCGGTCGTTGTCATGCCGCAGATTTCCCTGCCCCGCTTCGACTGCCGCCCGCCCGCGCCGCTCCGCGTGCAGCTTTACCAAACCGCTTGCCACCACCGCGACCGGCGCATTTAATCCGCGGCCATGAATACACCCCTTCGCCCCCGTCCTCTCCTTGCCACCGCCACCCGTTTCGCCCGCCTCGCCGCGCTCGTCGCCGCGTGCGGCGCGCTCAATTTCGCCACTGCGCGGGCGGATGACTGGAAACCCGAGCCGGGCTTCATCAGTCTGTTCAACGGCAAGGACCTCACCGGCTGGGGTTATCGCGACAAGGATGCCAAGGTGCTGGAGAACTTCGACGGCAAACTCAACGCCAGCGACGCCCGCTACACCGCGCGCGACGGCATGTTGGTGGTGAATCCGCGCGACCCCGCCAAAGGTCCGCCGTTGCGACAGTTGTGGAGCACGCAGGAGTTTCCGAAAAACTTCATCCTCAAGCTCGACTTCAAGGCGTCGGTGAACGCCGACAGCGGCATCTTCCTGCGCAAGCCACAGCTCCAGTGCCGCGACTACCTTGTCGCCGGTCCGTACAAAATGCTGAAGAAATACAAGGCGCAGGACTGGAATCAGATCGAGGTCGTGGTGAAGGACAATGTCGCCCATTGCACTTGCAATGGCGAAATCCTCGAAGCCGCGCTCAAGCTCCCGCCCACCGGCCCGATCGGCCTCGAAGCCGATCGCGGCGAGATGGATTACCGCCACATCCAGATCAAGGAATTGCCGTAAGGAAATTTTCCACACACCCGGCGCGCACTCCTTCGGCGCGCGCACGGTCCCGAGCGCAGCCGCTCCAGACGCGAACAGATGTTACGGAAGTCCTGCTGGGCGCGATGCCGATGGTCCCATCGGAGTGAACCGGGGAGATTTTTGGCCAAGGCATGGCGGCAACGGAATGGGAGCAGGGAGACTTTTTGTCGTCATCCCTCTGCCGTCATTCCTGTGCCAAATCAGTCCCCACCGTCATCTCCTGCACGCATCGGGCTGGGCGCGTAGGCGCGGGGTGGCTCGGACATCGGCTGGGGCACGCAGGACTGCGGGCGGCGCCGGATTTCGTGAAGCCACGGGAGACGGATGACCACGAGCTGGTGCGGTTCTCTCACGGTGCCGCGCTTTTTCATGGGGCGAACACCGCGGGCGTTGACCGCAATGTAGGGGGTGGCTTTTCTCGCACTCATAAACGCGGGCGTCAGGCGGCGGCGCGGTTGTCTTGGAGAAGTCCGGAGATCATGTCCTGCACAGTTTGCAGCGAATAGGGCTTGGTGAGGTGCGGGCAGGCGGTGGCTTCGAGAAATTCGCGAGCGCCATTTCCGACTGAGTCGCCGGTGAGGAAGACGATGCGATGGGTCAGCTCGGGATGTTCCGCCACGGCGCGGCGGTAGAATTCCTGCCCGTCCATGCCGGGCATCCGAAGATCGGAGAGGATGACGTCGTAGTGATCGCGGGCGAGCATCTCGAGGGCGTCCTCGCCGGCGTTGGCGGTGGCGGCCTGGTAGCCGAACATGTCAAGCATCGAGCCGAGCATGTCGGTGATCATGGCGTTGTCGTCGAGCACAAGCACGCGCGGCGTGGCGGTGTTGGTTTCCGTGGTGAAGGATTCGGTGAGGGTGGTCATGGGAGTT
>BJHT01000299.1 GCA_014193395.1 Verrucomicrobiota bacterium | reverse complement strand
CATCGAAGCCTACTACAACACCCACCGCAAACACTCCTCCCTCGGCTACAAAACCCCCGCCACATTCGAGGCCCAGCTCAACCCCAAAAACTAACCAAATGCTGGTCCAGAAATCCGTTGCATCTCAGCTGGTCAGCTGTGCCTGCGAAGGAAAGTATCTTACGAATCCTCTCGCTACCGGCCTTGCATCTGCCAAGCTAGATACGTAGCCAGATTCTGTTTTCTCTTTACTTGGACTTTCCAAGCGGGTGAGGAGCCGCTTTCGATATGCGTCGCCCTGACAACTTTTCACCGCTCCTCCAAGGCAGCGTGGATCGCCTCGTCCCGAAACCCTCCCACAACCCGTCGCCAAAAAACCAAGCCGGAAAAGGAAGTGAAATGAAACCACGCAAACTCCACTACTGCCTCACAACGGGTTTGCTCCTGTTGCTTACCGTGATGGCCCACGCGCCCCGGGCGGGGGCGCAAATCTTTGTCTCCTCCAACGACAACACGATCTGGCAGTTCACTTCGGCCGGCGTCGGCACCCTGTTCGCCAGCACCGGGCTGAACAATCCCCGCGGCCTGGCCTTTGACAGCCTCGGCCGGCTCTACGTGGCCAACCGGGGCGATCAGACCATCACCCGCTTCGACGCCAACGGGACGCCGTTTCTCTTTGCTGGCATCCCGTTGGATTTCACCCAGGGCCTTAACGAACCGGTCGGCCTGGCGTTCGACAGCGCGAGCAGCACGCTCTTCGTGGCCAATCGAAACGGGAATACGATCGGGAAGTTCTCGACGCTCGGCAACGGCTTCCAGACCATGACCGTCTTCGCCAACACCGGGTTGAACCGCCCCTTCGCCCTCGCCTCAACAACGGCAAGCTCTACGTCGCCAACGACGCCGACAGCACGATCGTGACCTTCCAGATCGGCGGCAACGGAACCCCCACGCCCTTTACCACCACCGGCTTGAGCACTCCGTTCGGCCTGGCCTTTGACAGCACGGGCGCGCTCTACGCGGCCAACCAAGGCAACACCACCATCTCGAAGATTGACAACGCCGGCAACGCCACGTTGTTCGCCACCACCGCCCAGGCACCCGTCGGCCTGGCCTTCGATGCCGCCGGCGGCCTGCTGGTGGCGGAGAACGGCCAGACGATCCAGAAATTCACCGGCAACGTCGGCGCCATCTTCAACTCCACGATCCAGCCGCAGTTCATCGCCGTGCGATGCGAACCGGCGACCATCAGCATCGCGGTCTATGCCGGGTTGACGATTCAAGGCTCCATCGGCTGCCAGCACCGCATTGATTACACCACGTTCCTGAATTCCGATCCCAGCCTCACGGTTTGGACCCCGCTGACCACGCTCACCCTGGCGAGCAGCCCCTTCTTGTTCGTGGACACCACGGTGGTGTAGGGAAGCCGCTTCTATCGCGCCGTCGCCCTGCCGTGACGCGGCGCGAACTAATTCTAAAATCTGGCTTTTTCAAAAACCCATCGCCAACCAATTCAATCCACCGCAACCGCAACCAAAAGCCCACCCTTATGAAAACAATCAATTCGCTCCGCAGATTCGGCCAGTGCCTGCTGTTTGCCACCGCGATGGCCGGCACCGTCCGCGCCGAAATTTTCGTCGCCAGCCTCGGCCTCAATCGGATTGAGAAATTCAATCACAACGGCACCCTTGTGAACGCCAGTTTCATTTCAGGCCTCAGCACGCCGAATGGCCTCGTGCTGTCGGGCGCTGATTTGTACGTCGTCAACCAGGGCAATGGCACGATCGGCAAATACACGACCGCCGGGACGACCGTGAACGCCGCGCTGATCGCGGGTCTCACTTTCCCTTATGGCATCGCGGTCGCGGGCAATGATTTGTACGTCAGCGATCTGGCGACGGGAACGATCGGCAAATACACCACCGCCGGGGTGCCGGTAAACGCGACGTTGGTTTCCGGATTGAACGGCCCGCGCGGCGTGGCCGTGGGCGGCGGCAACCTGTACGTCGCAATCACCGACAATGGCAATGCGCCGAAGGTTGCCGTGTATGACAGCACGTCCGGGGCGCTGGTGAATGGTGCTTTGATCACCTATCCGGCTGGCACGGCCATTCACGAGGTCGCCGTGTCGGGAACTGATTTGTACGTGATGATTAACGGTTCTCCAGGCCGGGTTGAAAAATACACCACCGCCGGAACGCTGGTAAACGCCTCGCTGGTCGGTGGGTTGACCGCGCTCGGACGCATCGCGGTGGCAGGAACGGATCTTTACGTCTCGGCGCAGGGGACCTCGCCGGGGGTGGCCACGGTGGGCAAATACACCATCGCGGGGGTGCCCGTGCCGCCCAACCCGCTGATCGGCGGACTCAATTCCGCCTACGGCATCGCCATCGGCTGCGACTCGATCTATGAACCCTACTGCTTCACCAATCTCGCCGGGTCGGTGCTGAATCCCGGCAACACTCCCGGCACCGGGACGGCCGCGCAATTCTCCGAGCCGTGGGGCGTGGCGGTGGACGGAGCGGGCAACACGTTTGTCGCGGACACCCAAAACCACAGCATCCGCCAGATCAGTCCCGCCGGGGTCGTGACCCTGCTCGCCGGTTCCGGCACGGCTGGCTTTGCGAATGCGACCGGCGGTGCCGCCCAATTCAGCCGCCCGACCGGCGTGGCGGTGAACAGCGCGGGCACGGTGGTCTATGTGGCGGACTACAACAACCATTGCATCCGCATGGTCACCGTCCCGGGCGGAGTCGTGACCACAATTGCCGGCCTGGTCGCCAGCGGCACTGCGGATGGCGACAGCGCCACGGCGCAGTTTCGCAATCCGTTCGGCGTGGCCTTCGATGCCCCGCGCAATTTGCTGTTCGTGTCCGACCAGAACAATCAATCGATCCGCAAGATTGATCTCGGTCAGCTTCCCAGTTCAGCGACTTACGTAAGCACCCATGCCGGCTTGACCGGTACAGGCGGTTACGCCAACGGCAGCGCCGCCAGTGCGCGCTTCAATGCTCCCCGCGGAATCGCCGTGGACACGATGGGGAATGTTTATGTGGCCGATTCCGGCAACTTCACCGTTCGCAAGATCGACACCTTCGGCTCGGTGACCACGCTGGCCGGGCATCCGGTCACGCCGTTCTTAGCGGGCTGCGAAGATGGTCCTGGCGGCACCGCGCGGTTCAGCAGCCTGTTCGTCTTCAGCCCGTTTGGCGGCCCGACCGGGCTGGCGGTGGACAATGCCTTCAACGTCTATGTGACCGACCAGGGCAACCATACGATTCGCAAGATCACCCCCGCCGGCAATGTCACCACGCTGGCCGGACTGGCCCCGGTTCCTGGCAGCACGGACGGCACCGGCAGCGGCGCGCTTTTCAACAATCCCGGGGGCATTGCGGTGGGGCCGGGCGGCAAGCTCTACGTGGCCGACACCCTCAACCACACGATCCGCACCCAGTGCGAATGCGACCCGGCGGCCATCAATATCGCGCTGTACGCCGGCCTGACGATCCAAGGCTCGATCGGCTGCCAGTACCGGATTGATTACACGACCTTCCTCAATTCCAACCCGAACCTCACGGTCTGGACGCCGTTGACCACTGTCACGCTGACGAGCAGTCCGTATCTGTTTGTGGACACCACGGCGGTGTCGGGAACCCGCTTCTACCGCGCGGTGGCGCTGCCGTAAGCCCGGCAGCGGTGGGGTCTCAGCCAATACGGAGGAAGTCGCTGGCAAGCGGGAAAACCCGATTGCCAGTCGGTGTGTCCGGCGTTGGGCGGTCGGCGGCAGCGGGTCAGTCAGCGGCTCCAGCATCACCTTCCCGATCCGTTCGTGCGCCCCGCCCCAGTGGTTCGGCAGCGCTTCCCTACCGGATCAGTTTTTCCCCAGCCGCGGGTCGGCGACGGACGGGGCTGCGCCTTGGGCATCGACGCCGCCGTTGATGAGGAAGAGGACGGCCATGCGGACAGCCAGGCCGTTGGTGACCTGGTCGAGGACGACGGAGCGGGTGCCGTCGGCGATCTGGCTGTCGATCTCGACGCCGCGGTTGATCGGGCCGGGGTGCATGATGAGCACGTCGGGCTTGGTTTTTTCGAGGCGTTGCTTGGTCAAGCCCCAGAGCACGGTGTATTCGCCGATGCTCGGGAACATGGTCTTGCGCTGCCGCTCGTGCTGGATGCGGAGGAGGTTGATGATGTCGGCGTTCTCGATGGCTTCATCGACCTTGTGGGTGACGCGGCAGCCCATTTCCTCGAAGACGCGCGGGACGAGCGTGGCGGGGCCGCAGAGGGTGACTTTCGCGCCGAGCTTGGTGAGCGCCCAGATGTTCGAGCGGGCGACGCGGCTGTAGAGGATGTCGCCGAGGATGGTGACGTTCAGGCCGGCGATGCGGCCTTTTTTTTCCAGAATGGTAAAGGTGTCGAGCAGGGCCTGGGTCGGGTGCTCGTGTGCGCCGTCGCCGGCGTTGACGACGTGGGCGTCGAGGAAGCGCGCGAGGAAATGCGGCGCGCCGGCGGCGCTGTGGCGGATGATGATGATGTCGGCGCTGAGGGCCTCGAGGTTGCGCGCGGTGTCCTTGAGGGTCTCGCCTTTTTTCAACGAGGAGCTGTCGGTGCTGAAGTTGATGACGTCGGCGGTGAGGCGGACGGCGGCCAGCTCGAAGCTGATGCGGGTGCGGGTGGACGGCTCGATGAAGAGGTTGATGACGGTCTTGCCGCGCAGGGCCGGGACTTTCTTGATGGCGCGTTCGCCGACCTGCTTGAAGGTGCGCGCGGTCTCGAGCACCTGCATGATCTCGGCGGCACTGAGGGACTCGATGTCGAGGAGGTGTTTGCGGGTCCAGGTCATGGCTTGAGCAGGACGACTTGATCGGCGCCGCCGGATTCTTTCCAGCGGACGTCGATGCGCTCGTGGGCTGCGGTGGGGACGTTTTTGCCAACGAAGTCGGCGGTGATGGGAAGCTCGCGGTGGCCGCGGTCGATGAGGGCGGCGAGCTGGATGCGGCGCGGGCGGCCGAGGTCGTTCAGCGCGTCCAGCGCGGCGCGGGCGGTGCGTCCGCGGAAGATCACGTCGTCCACCAGCACGACGACTTTGCCGGTGAGATCGACGGGGATGTCGGTGGGATGGACCTCGGGGGTGGCGCGCTGGTCGAGGTCGTCCCGGTGCATCGTGACGTCGAGGCTGCCGGCTGGAATGGGGTGCCCGCAGATGGCGGCCAGCACCTCGCTCAGGCGGCGGGCGAAGTAGATGCCGCCGGCGGGGATGCCCAGCAGGACGAGGTCGGTCGAGCAGGCGTTGCGCTCGGCAATCTCGTGCGCGATGCGGCGGATGGCGTAGTCCATCGCCGTGGGGTTCAGGATTTCGATCGGTTCAGCCATAAAAAAAGAACCGGCAACAAATCGTCGCGGCCGGTTCTTGGAGGGGAGGAAGTTTCAGAATCAGCCCTGGTTGCCGCGGGATTGTTCCTGGGCCTGGCGGGTCTTCCGCCACTTGGCGCGGTGCTTGACGATCCATTCGGTGAGCGCGCGCTCGAAGCCGATGTCGTAGCCGGCCTTCTCGGACTCGAACCATTTGTGCTTCAGGATTTCCTCCCGTTCGGCGTGGAATTCGCGGTAAAGACTGGAGTTCTTCACCATGTCCGCGGGACTTGATTCGCTCGAGCTGTTGGTCGGCATAATGGCTATCGGCGGCCTAGAGTTAAGTTGGCGCAAGGTACCATTGAGCAGGGGGGGGGCAATGAAAATTTCCGGCGGGGCCGGGGGCGGGATAAGTAATTAGTAATTAGTGATTAGTAATTAGTGAGGGGCGTTTGGGGGACTTGACGCGGTGAGGGGGTCGTGAGGCGTGATTCGTGATCCGAGAGGCGGCGGGCGTGAGGTGGGCGGCGGGGGGAAGGAATCTGAAATTTCAAATTTCAAATCTCAAATTCCAGATTCACGGCCCCGGGCCGGGCGCGCCATCGGACATCGGCGGTCGGCTATTGGCTATTGCCGATTGGCGATTTCTCATGGCCGATCGCCAGACTGCGTCGCGCGGGTCGCGGCGGCGCGCGGCGGGATTGGGATGGGAAGTTTTTGGGTGCGGTCTAGGCTCGGCAGCCATGACTGTTTGGGATGCGATTCGCAGCGGGGCGGAGCGGCTGGCGGCGGCCGGGGTGGAGTCGTCGCGGCTGGAAAGCGAATGGCTGCTGGCGCATGTGCTCGGCGTGCCGCGGCTACGGCTGGTGCTCGAGGCGGGGCGCGCGGTGACGGAGGGCGAGGCGCGCGCGTTCTCGGATCTGGTCGCGAGCCGGGCGACGCGGCGGCCGCTGCAGCATCTGGTGGGGAGCGTGTCGTTTTGCGGGTTCGAGTTCGCGGTCAATCCGAGCGTGCTGATTCCGCGGCCGGAGACGGAGTTGCTGGCGGAGCGCGCGTGGCTATTCCTGCTCGTGCCGCCGCAGCCGTGGACGCATGCGCCGGTGGTGCTGGACTTCGGCACGGGCAGCGGCTGTCTCGCCGTGACGCTCGCGGTGAAGTGCCCGGCGGCAGTGGTTCATGCGGTCGATATTTCGCCGGACGCGCTCGCGGTGGCGCGGGGGAATGCGGCGCGCCACGGCGTGGACGGGCGCGTGAGTTTTCATCTGGGCGATGGTTTCGCCGCGCTGCCGGAGGACGTGCGGTTTGATTTGCTGGTCGGCAATCCGCCGTACATTCCGAGCGGCGAAATCGCGGGATTGCAACCCGAGGTGCGCGATCACGATCCGCGGCTGGCGCTGGATGGCGGCGCGGACGGATTGGATTTTTACCGGCGGATCGCGCACGAAGCGCCGGCGTGGCTGCGGCCGGAGGCGCGGGTGATGCTGGAGTTTGGCGACGGTCAGGGCGGCGCGTTGCGCGCGTTGTTCAGCGGCGGGCGGTGGCGGTGCGAGGGGATTTTTCCCGATGATTCGGGCCGCGAGCGAATCCTCATTGCGGCGGTGGCGAGGGCGTGAAAAGGTCCGCCCGCTCGTAACGAAACCGAACTATTTTCATGGACAGTTTGTTGATCAAAGGCGGGATACCGCTGCACGGGGAAGTCACCATCAGCGGCGCGAAAAACGCCGTGCTGCCGATCATGGCGGCGACGTTGCTCACGGGCGATCCGTGCGTGATCCGGCGCGTACCGGACCTCAGCGACGTGCGGTTCATGGGGCAAATCCTCACGTCCCTCGGCGCGACGGTCGCATTCGACGGCGACTCGGTGCGTATCCAGGCGGCGAAAATCAAGCCGCACGGCGACTACGAACTCATCCGCAAGATGCGCGGCTCGATCTGCATTCTCGGGCCGCTGATCGGTC
The DNA here is from genome assembly GCA_014193395.1 of Verrucomicrobiota bacterium. Lineage (GTDB taxonomy): Bacteria > Verrucomicrobiota > Verrucomicrobiia > Limisphaerales > BJHT01 > BJHT01. The sequence goes on along the minus strand of BJHT01000299.1, from coordinate 1,609 downwards.
GGCAGCATCGCGCGAAGGTGTCGATGCCCGGCGGCTGTGTCATCGGTGCGCGGCCGATTGATCTGCATTTGAAGGGGCTGCGGGCGCTGGGGGTGAAGTTCACGATGTCCGAGGGCTATGTCTGCGCCCGCGCACCGCGGCTGATGGGCACGGAATTGTTTCTCGGCGGCCGCTCCGGCCCGACCGTGCTGGGCACGGCGAACGTGATGATGGCCGCCACGCTGGCCGACGGAGTGACGGTGATCGAGAGCGCCGCGTGTGAACCCGAGGTGACGGACCTGGCAAAATTTCTCGTGGCGATGGGCGCAAAGATCGAAGGCGCGGGCAGCCCGACGATCACGATCACGGGTGTAAAGGAACTCCACGGCGCCGAGCATGAGGTGGTGCCGGACCGCATCGAGGCCGCGACCTTTGCCATCGCGGCGGCGGCCACGAAGGGCGAGGTGAAACTGCTGGGAGCGCGCCCCGAGCATCTGCACGCGGTGTTGGACAAGCTGCGCGAGGCGGGCGTGAAGATCGAACGCAACGGCAATTCGTTGACCGTGAAACGCACCGGGCAGGTGAAGCCCGTGGACATCACGACGCTGCCCTACGCGGGTTTTCCCACGGACGTGCAGGCGCAGATGATGTCGCTGATGCTGCTCGCGCCGGGGATCAGCATCATCACCGAGCGCGTGTTCGAGTCGCGGTTCATGCACGTTCCCGAACTGGGGCGGCTGGGCGCGGATGTGGCGATCGAGGGACCGAGTGCGATTGTGAAAGGCGGCAAGCCCCTGAGCGGCGCGCCCGTGATGGCGAGCGACCTGCGCGCCTCGGCGGCGCTGGTGATAGCGGGCATGGTCGCGAAAGGCTCGACGCAGGTGAACCGCATCTATCACCTCGACCGCGGCTACGAAAAAATTGACGCGAAGCTCGCGGCGCTGGGCGCGCGGATTCAGCGCGTGAAGGGGGAGTGAAGGCGCAGCGGCGCGGCCCCCGTAGCGCAGGTTTCCAAACCTGCTGGGTCGCCGATTTCCAAATCGGCAAGGGCTGCTGGATTCGGGGCGCATGCGACAAGCCGGAGCGTCTCGGGTTGCCGGAGCGGCCGCGGGTTTGGAAACCCGCGATACAGCAGACTTGGAAGTCTGCGGTACCTGCTGCAGCGCGCCGCCGCGCCCGGCAATTGACCGCCGCGGTTTATTTTCTGGAAGTGCCCCGAGGCCGTTCGTAAAGTTTCGCGCAACTCAACAATCGCATCCCGACTTATGGACATCGTATTCAACTGCCCGTTTTGTAATCAGGAACTCTCGGTGGACGAGACGGGCGCGGGGGCGGAGATACCCTGTCCGTCCTGCAGCGAAGTCCTGCTGGTCCCTTCGAGCGAATTTTCCAACCTCGTGCCCAGCCCTTCGGAAGCTGCGCCGGAGCCAACGCCCAACAAGGACACTCGCTCGATCTCACGCGCCGCCGAGTCGGCCGCGCCGGCCCAGATCCTCAAACCCAACCGCCCGCTCGACGCGACCGCCAAAAGCGACAAGAAGCCCCGCCTGAAAACCTTCCGCCGTCAGGAGTGCATGAAGGATGGCAAGGACCGCTTCGATGAGACCGTCTAGGAGTTTCGCCAAAAGGT
>BJHT01000298.1 GCA_014193395.1 Verrucomicrobiota bacterium | reverse complement strand
CCCGCGCCCGATTTTCAACTCACCTTCGCCGCCGATGTCCTCCGCGTGCTGCGCGAAACCGCCGACGGCCCCGTCACGGAAACCAAGAAGCGCACCAAACAAAAACCCGGCCAGGCCAAGGTGAACGCCCTCCGCACCGGCGGCTTCACCGGGGAAATCGAACTCACCGTCGAGGGCCTGCCCGCCGGCGTCACCGCCGCCGCCACGAAAATCGCCGCGAACAAACCCTTCGCCGACGTGAGCTTCACCGCCGAACCCGAGGCCAAAATCGCCGCCCATCGCCTCACGATCACTGGCAAGGCGGTCATCGACGGCAAGCCCGTCACGCGCACCGCGGTCCTGCCCGGCCAGCCGCCCATCGACAAGCTGCTGCTCGCCGTGGCGCTGCCGACGCCGTTCAAGAGCACGAGCGATTTTCTCCTTTCCTACATCCCGCGCGGCTCGGTCTCGCGCCGGCCCTATCGCATCGAGCGCGGCGGATTCACCGGGCCGCTCTACGTGCGGCTCACGGACCGACAGGGCCGTCATCTTCAGGGAGTGACCGGGCCGACGCTCACGATCCCGCCAGATGCGGACAGCTTTGATTATCCGTTGACCAGCCCGACGTGGCTCGAGATCGGCCGCACCAGCCGCACCGCGATCATGGTGTGGGGAGTCGTCCGCGATCACGACGGCACCGAGCACGTCGTCAGCTACAGTTCCAACGAACAGAACGATCAGATCATCATCCTCCCCGAGCCGGGCCTGCTCACCCTCGACCTCGACCGTCCCGCCGCGCTGGGTCGCGCGAACGAAACCGCCGAAGTGCGGATCAAACTCCACCGCGACCGCGCGCTGACGGGCGTGCCTGTTCGCCTCGAATTGCTCTGCCCCGCGCACCTCCGCGACGTGCAAGCCGACGCGCTCACCGTTGCGGGAGAAAAGTCCGAGGGAATTTTGAAGCTCCGTTTCGGCGCACGCCCCGGGCCTTTCAACATGCCCGTCACCATCCGCGGCACCGCGCTGCTCAACGGCGCAACCCACATTGCCGAGAGCAAACTCGAACTCGTCCCCGACACCACCGCCAGCGTCCGCTGAGGACGCGCTCGGCTCCCGAAGAAAAAAATCCCGCAGATTCAAAGCGACCGCAGATTGAATCTCCCATCTGTGGTCGCCCTGAATCTGCGGGACAGCCCCGTTCATTTCACGGCCTCAACGCAGAAGAAAAATCTGCGCTTCAAAACGACGCGCCCACTTCACCCCCATCCACAAAAAAATTCCCGCAGATTCAAAGCGACCGCAGATTTATTTTTCAATCTGTGGCCGCCCTGAATCTGCGGGATTTCCCCGTTATTTCACGGCCTCAACGCAGGAGAAAATTCTGCTCTGTAGAACGCCGCTCCCACTCCACCTCCATCCACAAAAAAGTTCCCGCAGATTCAAAGCGACCGCAGATTTATTTTTCAATCTGTGGCCGCCCTGAATCTGCGGGATTTCCCCGTTATTTCACGGCCTCAACGCAGGAGAAAATTCTGCTCTGTAGAACGCCGCTCCCACTCCACCCCCATCCACAAAAAAATTCCCGCAGATTCAAAGCGACCGCAGATTTATTTTTCAATCTGTGGCCGCCCTGAATCTGCGGGATTTCCCCGTTATTTCACGGCCTCAACGCAGGAGAAAATTCTACTCTGTAGAACGCCGCTCCCACTCCACCTCCATCCACAAAAAAATTCCCGCAGATTCAAAGCGACCGCAGATTTATTTTTCAATCTGTGGCCACCCTGAATCTGCGGGATTACCCCGTCGTTCACGATCTCAGCGCGGACGACGAAGCCGCAGCGGCTACGACCGTGGCGTTTGCTCCGATGCGGCGGTCCCACCATCAGGGTGCTGCTCATCGGTTGCGGATTCGTCCCCATCCTCTTCCGGTGCGGAATCCTCGTCCGCCCCATGATCGCCATTCCCGTGACTGTGCTCGTCGTCGTGATCGTGGTCGTGCTCCGGCTCCGGATTCTTGTGATGCTTGGAACCCTCGTCCTTCAAGCTGCCATCCTCGTTCAGGTTCGGATTCTTGGCGCGCTTGTTGCGGGGCAGCGGCGACAGGATCACCGTGATGCTCTTGCCGATGAGCTTCGGCGCAGCATCCGGCACCGCAAAGGGCGCGGTGGCCGTGATAAAATTGGCGATCACCTTGTGGCCGTATTCCTGATGCGCCATCTCGCGCCCGCGGAAACGCAGGCTCAACTTGACCTTCATGTCGTCGCACAGGAAGTCGATGGCATGGGTCAGCTTCACGCCGAAATCGTGGGGATCAATGTTCGCGCTGAGCTGGATTTCCTTGAGCTTGGTCGCGTGCTGCTTCTTGCGGGACTCTTTCTCCTTCTTGGACTGTTCGTAGCGGAACTTGCCGTAGTCCACCAACCGGCACACGGGCGGCGTCGCGTTGGGCGCCACCTCGACCAGATCAACGCCCTGGACGCGCGCCATGTTGAGAGCATCGCCGAGGGAAACCACTCCGACCTGTTGGCCCTCCGGCCCGATGAGCCGGACTTCGCGTGCGCGAATTTTGCCGTTGACCCTGACGAAAGAAGAAGGACCGCGGGAGGGAAAGTTAGGGCGGTTCAAGACACCCTCTCCGTTTGATATGTGACCATGCAGTTAAGCTTAATTGTGAGCATTTGTGAAACGCTCCACTAAGGACGCATTAGGGACGGAATTGTTCGCATTGCAAGCAGAATGTCCGCACTTGCGCGCCACCGCTCGCGCAGCGCGGGGCGGTTCTTAAGTCCTCATACATAGTCAGCGATGAACCGGATGACCGCGTCGCGCTGACGACTTCGCCGGTCGCGATCGGCGTGATGGATGCGATTCTCGCTGCCGGGAGTTTGCCAGCGGACGCCACCGCAGTTGCAACTCCACAGTCCCGGTCTAAGCTGGCCGCATGGCTGAACCCAAGAAAAAGTCCACCGGTTCCTCGAAGCCCGAGGACGAGGCCCAAGGAATCCCCCCGCTCGACCAGTTGCTCCCCAAGGAGGAACTCGAGTCGCTCTCCACGTTGCAGATCATCGACCTCATCGCCAGCAAACTGCCGCCGCGACACACGTCCCTATTCGATCTCATCTACCTGCGCGACCGCATCGTGGCGCTCGAGGAGATGACCGATCAGGCGCGGCAGGTGGTCGAAAAACTCGATGCCATCGTCGAGAAGCTCCGCTCGCCGGCGTTTCGCATCGGCACCTACCTCGCGCCGGTCGAACCGGACAAGGCGCACGTCTGCGTCGGCGGCACCGATTACGTCTGCCGCGTCGATCCGCAGATTCCGCTCGCGAGCCTCCAGTCCGGCCAGCGCGTGCTGTGCAACGAAGCCTTCGCCGTCGTGCAGGGTCTCGGCTTTGATCGCAACGGCCCGATTGTCCGCATCGACGAACTGCTCTCCGACGGCCGCCTGCGCATCGGCCAGGAGTCCGGCCTCTCCGCGCTGGTGGTGCAACGCTCGGCGCTGCTGGCCAAGGAGAAGCTCAAGTCCGGGATGGAAATCCGCCTCGACCTGAACCAGCGCGTCGCCCTCGAAGTGCTCGGCATGGGCCGCCGGACCGAACGCCTGCTCGAACACGTCACCGACCTGCCGTGGGCGTCCATCGGCGGCCAGGACGAGGCCGTGCAGGCCATTCGCGACACCATTGAGATGCCCTTCCTGCATCGCGATTTGTTCAAGCGCTTCGAGCACACCGTGCCCAAGGGCTTCCTGCTTCACGGCCCGCCCGGTTGCGGCAAAACGCTGCTCGGCAAGGCGACCGCTTACAACCTGCGGCAGCAAATCAAGACCCGCTCGGGCGTCGATCACCCCGAGTTTTTCCTGCACGTCAAAGGTCCCGAGATTCTCAACATGTGGGTTGGCGAATCCGAGCGGCAGGTGCGCGATCTTTTCGCCCAATGCCGCGAGCGCGCCGCCGACGGGGCGCTCGCCTTCCTCTTCATCGACGAGGCCGAGTCGATCCTCGGCACACGCCGCTCGGGACGTTTCAACAGCATTCTCAGCACGCTCGTGCCGATGTTCTGCACCGAGATGGACGGCCTCGAGCCGCTGCAAAATGTCGTCGTGATCCTCGCCTCCAACCGCGCCGACCTCATTGATCCCGCGATCCTGCGCCCCGGCCGCATCGACCGCAAAATCCGCGTGAAACGGCCCGACAAAGCCGGCGCGCAGGGCATCTACGAAATCTATCTCAAGGAATCGCTGCCGCTCGCCGAGCCGCGCGCCGACCTCGCCAAAGCCGTGACCGAGGCGCATTTCGCGCGCAGCAACGAGAACCAGTTTCTCGAAATCATCTATCGCAGCGGCAAGAAAGATTTCCTCTACCGCGGCGACCTCGCCAGCGGCGCGATCATCGCGGCGGTGGTCGAGCGCGCCAAAAGCTTCGCGATCAAACGCTCCATCGCCACCGGTCTGGAAACCAAACTTACCCGCGACGATCTGCTCCAAGCCCTCCAGCGCGAGCACGACGAGAACGATCTCTTTCCGCCCACCGACGTCACCGAGGACTGGCTGAAACTCACCGATTTCGACCCCGAAAACGTCATCAAACTCGGCCCCGTCCGCCCGCGCAAAACCGACGTGGCCGGCGGCGGCATCATCTGACGCGGCGATGTACTACGGCGGCCCCGTCCGCCGCCGCCGTTTGGAAAACCCCCAAAGCCCCGCCGCGACTCCCCGGCAGCCACCCGCCCCGGAATCCCGCCGCCAAAACTGTGTGTCATATGCAACACCGTTTCGGCACGTAGCCCGCCACTGCGCCAAACCCATCCCCCACCGCGTGATGCTTGGAACTTGGTGCTTCCCTTGAGCTTTGAGCTTTGTCCTTGGAGCTTTTTCCCGGCGAGCTTTGCCGCCTTGCCACCCACCGCGATTTCCGAAAGGCTCCCGCCCGCAATGAAAAAATCTGCCACCAAATCTTCCGTCAAATCCGCCGCCAAATCTTCGTCCCTCGAACGCAAGTGGTCCTCCGTCGTCGTGGACGGCGCCGAGCGCGCCGCCAGCCGCGCGATGCTCCACGCGGTCGGGTTCAAGCGGGATGACTTCCGCAAATCCCAGGTCGCCGTCTGCTCGACGTGGAGCCAGGTCACGCCCTGCAACATCCACATCGACCAACTCGCCGTCAGCGTCGCGCTGGGTGTCAACGAGGCCGGCGGCAAGGCCGTCGTCTTCAACACCATCACCGTCAGCGACGGCATCTCGATGGGCAGCGAAGGGATGAAGTACTCGCTCGTCTCGCGCGAAGTCATCGCCGACTCCATCGAAACCGTCGTCGCGTGCGAAGGCATGGACGGCCTCGTCGCCGTCGGCGGCTGCGACAAAAACATGCCCGGCTGCCTCATCGCCATGGCGCGCTTGAACCGCCCATCGGTGTTCGTTTACGGCGGCACCATTCTCCCCGGCGATTTCCGCGGCAAACCCGTCGATGTCGTCTCGTGCTTCGAGGCCGTCGGACTCCACGCCGCCGGAAAAATGAGCGACAAAGACCTCGCCGACCTCGAGGAAGTCGCCATCCCCGGCGCCGGTTCCTGCGGCGGCATGTACACCGCCAACACCATGGCCAGCGCCGTCGAAGCCCTCGGCATGAGCCTGCCCAACTCGAGCGCCCAAGCCGCTGTCTCGCAGGACAAAACCAAGGACTGCGAAGAAGCGGGCAAAGCCGTGTTGAACCTCATCCAGCGCGGCATCCGCCCCCGAGACATCATGACCAAGAAGGCCTTCGAGAATGCCATCACGCTCGTCATCGCCCTCGGCGGCTCGACCAACGCCGTGCTGCATCTGCTCGCCATGGCCAGCGCCGCCGAGGTCAAGCTCACGATTGATGACTTCACCCGCATCGGCAAACGCGTCCCCGTCCTCGCCGACCTCAAGCCCTCCGGCAAATACGTCATGGCCAAGCTCGTTGAGATCGGCGGCACCGTCCCGCTCATGAAGATGCTCCTCGACGCCGGCCTCATGCACGGCGACTGCCTCACCGTCACTGGCAAGACCCTCGCGGAAAATCTCCGCAACGCGCCGACTTATCCCGCCGGCCAGGACGTGATCCGCGGCTTCGACAACCCCATCAAGAAAGACAGCCACCTCGTCATTTTCCGCGGCAACCTCGCGCCCGCCGGGGCCGTCGGAAAAATCAGTGGCAAGGAAGGCCTCCAGTTCAACGGCAAAGCGATCTGCTTCGATTCCGAGGAAAAAGCCCTCGCCGCCATCCTCGACGGCCGCGTGAAAAAAGGACACGTCATCGTCATCCGCTTCGAGGGACCGCGTGGCGGCCCCGGCATGCGGGAGATGCTGTCGCCCACCAGCGCCATCATGGGCAAGGGCCTCGGCAAAGACGTCGCACTCATCACCGACGGGCGCTTCAGCGGCGGCTCGCACGGTTTCGTCGTCGGCCACGTCACGCCGGAGGCCTACGAAGGCGGCCCGCTGGCGATTGTGAAAAATGGCGACCCGATTGTCTTCGATGCGGAGAAACGCGAGATCACGCTCGCCATCCCCGCCAGCGAAATCAAAGCCCGCCTCAAAGCGTGGAAACGCCCCGCCCCGCGCTATCCCCGCGGCGTTCTCGCCAAATACGCCGCCACCGTCCGCAGCGCCAGCGAGGGCGCCGTGACCGATCTCGGCCTGCATGTCTGAGCGGCGTGACACCGCACACCGACAGCGCAGTAGTCGTGGCTTGGAGCTTGGTTTTTTCCCTGAAACTTTGAGCTTTGTGCTTGGCTCTTCCCCCGGGTCAGTTCCAGGAAAACCGCTCTCATCCCCAACCTTTTCAGCAGCTTCCCCGGCCGGCAAATCGCCTGCCGTCGCTGTCGGTATTATCACCGACATGCTGAATAGGTAGTTCTCCGTTTTGCGTTCACTCGCACGCGTGGACCTTAATCTTCGCCAAGGAGGTGGGGGTAGCCCCCGAAAGGGACAGCCCCCACTGGAAGACAGAGGAGCCAGCCTGGAACCGCCGAAAGGCGGTTCCTTTTTTGCGAGCATCGACGTAGCCCGCCACGTGGCCCCGCCACCGCCATCGGGCGCCGTCCGTGAACGTTGCCGCGGTTTGGAGCGCTGGTGGGGAAACCACCGACACGCGTAGCCGCCGACGAGAGGAGTCGGATTCCCGCAGCGTTCGCGCAGATTGCCTCCGCCTCGTCGCCGCGGCGGTCACTGGGTACCCAGGCTCGAACGCCGCCGGCCGCGAGGTTTCCGCAGACTCGCAGCAAGTCGCATGGTCTTTGGCGCTTCGCATGTCCCTTGAACCTTGCGCTTCAGGCCTGGAACTTTTTCCCGTCGCGTCCCGTGAAAAACAGCTCTCGTCGCCCACCATTTCGGAGGGTCTGCCGCTGTCGGCATTTCTACCGACAGTCGTATAGGTAGTTCTCCGTTTTGCCTTCGTACGCGTTCGCGGTTTCTAATCACCCCCAAGGAGGTGGGGGTAGGTCCCGCAAGGGAACTCCCCCACTCGGATAAAGGAGTCCGGATTGAACCGCCGCGAGGCGGTTCTTTTTTTGTCCGTTTGGTGAACAGCGCCGCCGCCGGAGTTGCGCGCAAGCTCTCCGCGCTCGCGCGCGAGTTGCTGCCGGTCCCGCACCCGCTTGCCTGCTCCAATGACAAGATTGCACTTTGGACATGTCGCCGCCGACATGGTAGGGGAACGAGTCATTTTGATGGAATCCATGGATGCCGCCGCAATTCGCCGCGAAAAAAGCCCCACCTGGCCCGCCGGGTGGCTCGGCTTTTTCTTCGCCGCCATTCTGTTGTTCGCGGCACCCGCACCGAGGGCGCACGCCGGCGGCGGGCCGCAGAACACGCTGGTCGTGGTCAACGCCCGCAGCGCCGCCTCGCTCGAGGTCGCCAACGAATACCAACGCCTGCGCCGGATTCCCGAGGCGAACATGGTGTACCTCCCGGCTGCCAACACCGCCGTGTTTTACGGCAACGGCGATCTGCTGCGGATGATCCCCATCGCCACCTTCCGCGCCAACGTGCTCGGCCCGGTCCTCAACCACATCCGCACGCAGGGTCTGGCCAATCAGATCGACATGGTGGTGTTCTCCACGGATTTCCCGAACAAGGTCGATGCCTCCGCCGAAATCGCGGCCGGTCCCGGCGGCAGTCTGCCGCGGTGTTCGCTCACCAGCGCGATGGCGTTTGGCGACCTGATCGAAACACCGGGCACGGCCGGCAATCTGGTCCAGCGCTCGCTCTATTCCTTCCGCCAATACGCCCTTGATGCGGGCAACCCGGCGACGTTCACAACCAACATCACGCACGCGACAATGTGGAATCCCGGCACGCCCAGCCGCTATTACGTGAGCACGCTGCTGGGCTGGACCCATGCCTACGGAAACACCGTCGAGGAAATCAAAACCAACCTCCGCAGTGCCGCCGAGGCCGACGGCACGCACCCGAACGGCACGGTGTACATTGATTACAACTCCGACCTCCGCTCGAATTTGCGCAAGCCGCAGTTCCCCGCCGCGCGCGCCGAACTGCTCGCGCTCGGGGTCAACACCATCATCATGAGCAACAATCCGCCGCCCTATTCGCTCGTGAACAAATCCGGGGTCATCGGCGCGGCGATGGGCGCGCCTGCGCCGGTGATTCCCGCCGGCTCCACATTTCTCAAGGGTGCGATCGCCGAGCATCTCACGAGCTGGGCGGGCGTGCTGGACAACAACGACGGCGGCCAGACCCGCGCCACGCTCTGGCTCGCGTCGGGCGTCGCGGGCACCGCCGGCCTGGTGACCGAACCCGCCGATCCGCAGGACACGCCGGACAAATGGCCCGCGGTCCGGATGCACGCGCACTACGCCCGCGGCTGCAGCCTCGGCGAGGCCTTCTATCAATCGGTGACGCTCCCCTACCAACTGCTCGTCCTCGGCGATCCCTTGTGCCGTCCGTATG
>BJHT01000297.1 GCA_014193395.1 Verrucomicrobiota bacterium | reverse complement strand
CACTCGCTCGATCTCACGCGCCGCCGAGTCGGCCGCGCCGGCCCAGATCCTCAAACCCAACCGCCCGCTCGACGCGACCGCCAAAAGCGACAAGAAGCCCCGCCTGAAAACCTTCCGCCGTCAGGATTGCATGAAGGATGGCAAGGACCGCTTCGATGAGACCGTCTCGGAGTTTCTCCAAAAGGTCGGCCCCGACAATTTCGTCAGCGCGCACGCGATCAGCTACAGCTACGTGGCCAAGGAAGGCGGCCAGATTCTCACCGACTACGGCGTCGTCGTGGTCTATCGGAGCTGAGTGAAGGCGGTGCCCACGCTCCGCGCCGTGCCTGCCTCGGCAGGAGCGCGGCGTTCACACCGCAGGGCCGTCCGCCCGCTCGGAAAGTCTCGGAAAACTCCACGGTCCTCTCCGATTCCACGCTTCTGCGGCGTGAACGCCGCGCTCCAACCGCGCCCCAAGCAGCGCCGCCCTGAACGCCGCGCACCCGTCGCCCTCGCTGCAGTGTCACCGCTCAATCCACGCGGTTCGGCTGGAAAATGACGTAGAGAAACTCCGGCTCTTTCGGATCCGTCACGACCGGAATCTGCTGCACGAGATTCTCCCCGAGCCGGAATGTGTGGATGCCCCGCAGCGGCACCTCATGCCGCTCGGCCCACATCAGCGCGCCAATCGTGGGCGCGACGACCGGCTTCTTCTCATTGGCTTTCACCTGTTCCGCCGCGTCCTGCAGATTCTTCGGCTTGCGCTTGAAGAGCGAGCCAAGCGAGGAGCCGAGCTTGCGCAGATTGATCCCCTCGCCCGAGTCGGTGTCATCGTCGTCCTTCGTTTCATAAACGCTGCCGGGCTTGAGAATCGAGGCCACGCGCATGCCGAACAGCAGGTATTTCTCGCCCGCCCATTGATCGATCAACGTGGGCGACCACGAGAAGTTTCCCTCCCAATCCAGCCGGATTTGTTCACCGCGGACCAGCCGTGCTTTCATCGGGAGGTCGAGGCCGAAGAAGCGATTCGTCAGCTCGGCGTTCGCGGCGGCATCCATCGAGAAGGCGGGCTTGCGTTCCACCGAGTAGAACCGCAGTTGGCCGTCCTGCAGCGCATTGACCTCACGCGCGGCGGAGAAGAGCACGTTCACCTGCCCCAGCTTGCCCAGCGCCTCGACGACCTGCTTCGGCGAACCTTGAAACGGGTTGGCGTCCTGAAATCCGGCGGCTTTGTTCTTCGGCACGAACCGCACAATCGTGACCTGAATCTCAACGCCGCCCGCGGGCAGCGCGACGCCCGAGGTGGCGGCCGCGGCGGCGAGTTGGTCCGCGTCAATGAAGATGACCTGCGCGCGGGCGCACGGCGAAAAACCCATGAGCACCGCCACGAACGCCAGCCACGCCGCCGCCCGCCGCAGCGGGAGCACGGCCTTCAGCGCATGAATGAGAAACCCATCGCCGGCCGGTAGCCGCCGCCGTGAGGAGCCCCCGAGCGCCGGAACGGCACCGCACGAGCCCGACACACCGGAAACCCGGCGGAGCGGACATTGGCAACGAACGGCGCACGGCCGACGGCGGCACGGGAACGGGGCAGCGGAGTTTGGGGCAAAGGAATGGAGGCAAAGGAATGGGGACCTGAAAATTCTTGTCTTCATTCCTTTGCCTCCATTCCTTTGCCAAATCGTTTTCGGGAATTGGGGTTGAGCTTCAGTTTGCCTGCGGTGTGCTCATCGGGCGCGGTCGCCGGTGGCGGGTGGAGAACTCGAGCGCTGAGCTTTCGCCGCGCTCGGGTTCTCCTCACGTCGGCGGCTACCTTCGCACCGCGGCTCTTCCGGCCGCAGCGACCTCCGCAGCCAACGAGCGCGTCCGGCAAATTCAGCCGTCCCCTCGCCCACCCCGCTGCGGCGGGGGACGAATCTTCAACGTCCTGCTTCATGGCACCATGGTGGGCAGGATCAACAGCAGCACCGTCTGCGCTTCCTTGTTGCCCATTTCCGCGGTCGCGCTGTGAACGATCAGTTCCCCACTGCGGCAGATGCGGCTGCTTCCGAACGCGACCGTTTTGTTCACCGGCAGTTCGTAGATTTCATTCTCCGTCGGCCGCCCCTTCGGCGTGAACATCTCGGCCAAGCCCAGCCCAATGTCCGCCGCCGCGCCCGCCTTGCTGTCGCTGCCGATGATCCCCGACCGCTTGACCGCCGACGCCGCGCCCGTGGCGAACGTCATGAACCGCTCGCCCGTGCGCTTGTCCAGAATCTCCGGCGACCAGGTGAGATTGCCCTCCCATTGCAAACCAAAGCGCCCCTCGTCGGCGAGCCGCGTGGTGATTTCGAGACTTACGCCGTAGGCCGTCGCGGGCGGGATCGGCGCGGTGGGTTTGCCGATGACCAGCACCGGCCGCGTCTCGAGCGCATCGAACTTCGCCTTGCCCTTCTCCTCGAACCGAATGTCGCGCGTGCCAGAAAACAGGACCGTCACTTCACCCTCTGATTTCAGGGTCTCCATCACCCGCTGCAGATTGCCGCTCAAATTTCTGAAACCCTCGAGAATGCGCTCGGCCCGCAGCGGTTTGAAACGCAGCACGGAGACCTCCAGCGAAATGGTGCGCGGCGGACCGGGCGGCGCGACGGGGGCGGCGGGGGCGGCGGGGGTGGTCGCAGCCGCGGGGGCGTTGGTGCCGGCGGAGGGCGTCAAGGGTTTGTCCTGGGCCAGACAGATCGTCGCGGCGGCGAGCCACAGGAGCAGGGAAAGATGGAGCAGTATTTTCATGGCGATTGGGTGGATTTGACGTTGCGTCGCCAACCAAAACCGATAAACCGACCTCCGTAAACCTAATCTCCCCTTCACTTATGAAAACACCTTTCAACTGGTTAGCGGTTGGTTCCTTGGTTTTCGCATTGCTGGCGCCCACCCGGGCCAAGGCGGCAGATCTCTTCAACATCACGGCCACCGGCGGCCCCGACACGGTCTCGGTGGGCAGCAGCGACCTGCTCAATCTGGTGGACAAAGTGGTCAAGAATTCGGCCGAGTTTTCGGTGCTCGCCGGGGAACCCGTCGTGAACGCGCGGCTCACCTATCAGGGTCAGGTCAACGCCCTCCGGTTCAATCTCACCGACTCCGGCGTGCCTGGTCCCGCCCGATTCCAAGCCCAGTTAACCTCGCAGGTCAGCACCTCGCTGAACGAACAATTCCATGGCTCCACCCGCGACGAACTGTTCAACAACCTCGAAGACTGGTTCAAACGTGAAGGCTCCGCCGCCTACACCCAATTGCTCAAGGACCTCAGCGCCAAGTCCAAGGTCTCCCCCACCGACGGCAACCCCGGCGCGGCCACCGCCCGCTCGTCATTCCAAAACTACACCGAATACAGCTCGACCATGACGGAGACGCGCGAGGAAAAGGAGCAGCCCAAAGACCTCGCGGGCCGCGCAGGTTTCGGGCTGGTCGGCGACATTGGCATCTTCGATTCCAAGGGCATCAAGGGCACCGCCTACAGCCTGCCGCTCTTCGCCAAGTTCAAGCTCAGTGAGCGGGTCGGCCTGAACTTCAACATTCCCCTCAGCTACACGGAAATCGAAGACGCCAAAGTTTATGGCGTCGGCCTGGCCATCGGCGTGCCGGTGAAGATCATCCTCAAGAAAAAGGACAACCCATGGTTCTGGCAGGTGACTCCGTTCGGCGGCGGCAACGCGGTGGGGTCCAAGGAAATCGTGACCGGCGGCCTCATCATCAACGGCGGCATCGGCAGTGTTGTGTCGTACGATTTCGGCAACTTCGAGCTGTCGATGGGCAACCAGTTCGGCCAATACGAAAGCATCGCCCTCGAGTTCGACGGCGTGAAAGTCGATCCCGGCGTCGCGCAGAAGATCGTCAAGAACGGCCTAAAGATCGGCGTCCCCTTCGCCAAGCGCTGGGTCTTCGAGGCCTACGCGGTGCATACCAAGTTCCTCGAAGCCGCGGGCGTGAGCCAATACATCACCACCGGCGGCGAGATCGGCTACCGCTTCCTCGGCAAACCCGATGCCGCCAAAAAGAAGAACGGCTACATGAAGCTCGGCCTCTACACCGACATTGGGAACGGCTACTTCTCCCCGCACATCCAGTTCGGCAGCGGCTGGAAGTTCTGAGCTTTCCCCACGCCACCTCCGGGTGGCGAACGCGACACGGCGGGCTTCGGCCCGCCGTTTTTATTTTCTCTTGAAACCCGAAGCCGGAGGGGAGCACACGCGCCCTCGCGTGTCGCCGGATGCGCCCTCGCATCCGGCCTCAGAGCGCGCACTCACCTCGCAGAATCTCCGCACTCTCTCGCGCCGCACGGGTTTTCCGCGAGGGCGCGGAAAACGGCACCCCAGCGCGGGTGCGCTCCCCATTCTTCTTCGGAGTTCCACTTCACCGCCCGAACAAATCCATCTGTGCCACTGGCGCGAGGTTCCGCAGTTTCTCGCGCTCGGCGCGATGCCGCGACGGCGCGCGGACGTTGCCTTCCGGCGTGAGTTCGGATTGTTCGAGGTTGCCCAGGATTTCCTTCGCACGCTCGAGCACCGTCTTGGGCACGCCCGCGAGCCGCGCGACGTGGATGCCGTAGCTCTTGTCCGTGCCGCCCGCGACGATCTTGCGGAGGAAAATGATCTGATCGTTCCACTCGCGCACGGCGACGTTGTAATTCTTCACGCGCGGCAGGCGGCCCGACAGCTCGGTCAGCTCGTGATAATGCGTCGCGAACAGCGTCTTCGCGCCGACCTGGTTGTGCAGATGCTCAACGATCGACCACGCCAGGCTCAGCCCGTCGAACGTGCTCGTCCCCCGCCCGATCTCGTCGAGGATGATCAGGCTGCGCGCCGTGGCGTTGTTCAAAATGTTCGCCGTCTCGCTCATCTCCACCATGAAGGTCGATTGCCCGCGCGCCAGGTCGTCGCTCGCGCCGATGCGCGTGAAAATGCGGTCCACGAGATCAATGCGCGCCTCGGCCGCCGGCACGAACGCCCCCGTGTGCGCCAGCAGCGCGAGCAGCGCCACCTGCCGGATGTAGGTGCTCTTGCCCGCCATGTTCGGCCCCGTGATCAGCGCCAGTTGCGTTGTCGCCGCGTCGAGTTCCGTGTCGTTCGGCACGAACCGCTCGCCGCTGCTGGATTGATCCAGCACCGGATGCCGCCCATCGCGGATGTGCAGCACGCCCTCGGCCCCGACGTGCGGTCGCACATGCCCGAACAGCCGCGCCGTGATTGCGAAGCCCCCGAGCACGTCCAGTTGCGCCAGCGCATCGGCCGTCCGCTGAATGTCCCCAAGCCGCGCGATCACCGCCTCGCGCAGGCGCAGGAAAATCTCGTATTCCACCTTCACGCTGCGCTCCTCCGAGCCGAGGATTTTGCCCTCCATCTCCTTCAGCTCCGGCGTGATGAACCGCTCGCCGTTCGCGATGGTCTGCTTGCGGATGTAATGCGGCGGCACCTTGTCGAGATTGGCGCGCGTGACCTCGATGTAATAGCCGAACACCGAATTGAACCGCACCTTCAGCGACGCAATGCCCGTGCGGTTGATCTCGTCCTGCTGCAGCTTTGCAATCCAGTCCTTGCCATCGCGCTGCGCGAGCTTGAGCTCGTCAAGCGCCGCGTCGAAACCCTCACGGATCAGCCCGCCCTCCTTCACCGCCAGCGGCGGCTCCGCGACAATCGCGCGCGCCAGCAGGTCCGTGAGGTCCGGCAATTCCGTGAGCTGCGCGAGCAAGTCGAGCAGCAGCGGCACGACGCCTGCGACCTGCACGTTTATGGGATCAGCGACCGTTTCGTTGACAAAACCCGCTTCGACTTGAGCGACCACCGCCTTCGCGCCGGTCGCCAGTCCTTCGAGCGTCCGCTTCAACCCCGGCACCTGCTCCAGCGCGAGCCGCAGCGCGAGCAGATCGCGCGCGTTGCCCGTGCCCACGCTGAGGCGCGCGAGCGTCCGCTCGAGATCGCGCACTTCAACCAAGCCGGCGCGAAACGCTTCGAGCGCCGACGCATTTCCCAGCCACGTCTCCACCGCGTCCTGCCGCCGCTGGATCGGCGCGACCTCGGCGAGCGGTTGCGTGAGCCAGTCGCGCAGGCGGCGCGCGCCCATCGGCGTGACCGTGCGATTGAGCGCGCCGTAAAGCGTCGCGTTGCGCGGGGCGTCGCGATGCAGCGGTTCGAGAATCTCCAGGTTCCGCAGCGCCGTGGTGTCGAGGATGAGATAATCGCGGCGCTCGTAGGTCGCGAGACGCGTGAGATGCGTCACGTCGCGCCGCAAATGCTGGCTGAGATAATGCAGCACCGCGCCCGCCGCACCGATGGCCGCGAAACGATTCTTCAGCCCGAAGCCGTCGAGCGATGCGACCTTGAAATGTTCCTTGAGCGTGAAGTGCGCCGTCTCGGGCGCGAACACCCAGTCGTCGTAGCCATTGAGAATCGGGAACGCGCCCTGCAACGCCTCGCGCAATTTTCCGGCCTCCCCCGGATAAATGATCTCCGCCGGCCGCAGCCGCTCCAACTCGGTGAGCAGCGGTCCTTCGCCCTCGACCTCCGTCGCCTTGAAATCGCCCGTGGTCAAATCCACCAGTGCCAGGCCGAAGGTTTTGCCCGTGACGCAAATCGCCGCGAGAAAGTTGTTCCGCTCCGCCGTGAGCATCCGCTCATCGAAATGCGTGCCCGGGCTGAGGATTTGCGTGACCTCGCGTTTCACGAGCTGCCCCGGCCGCGCCTCCTCGATCTGATCGCAGATGGCCACCTTGCGCCCCGCCCGCAGCAGCCGCGCGATGTAGCCGTTCATCGCATGGAACGGAATGCCGCACATCGGAATGACCCCGCGCTTGGTGAGCGTGACGTTCAGGAACTGCGCGCCGGTCACCGCGTCCTCGAAGAACATCTCGTAGAAATCCCCCAGCCGGAACATCAGCAGCGCGTCCTTCGGCAGCTCGCCCTTGATGCGGCGATACTGCGCCATCATCGGGGTGAGTTGCGGTTCGTCGGACATCGGGCGCAGTTTCTAGCAGCAATGCGGGGAGGGAGCAAAGAGAGGAAATAAGCTCAAAGCTCAAGGGAAGAACCAAACGCCAAGCTCCAAAACTCCGCACGCGCGGACTGGTCCTTGGAACTTGGTCCTTCCCTTGAGCTTTGAGCTTTATCCTTGGAGCTTTCCCCCCGTCGCTAACCCACCAGCTCCCGAATCGGCGCAATCCCCGAGTCCACCAAATACTGCGGACGCCCCGTCGGATCGCTGATCGTCGCGGTCGCGGTGTCGATGCCGAGGCAGTGGTAGAGGGTCGCGAAGATTTCCTGGAACTTCACCGGCCGCTCGGCCACGTCCGCGCCGATGCGATCGGTCGCGCCGATGACCTGCCCCATCTTCATGCCGCCGCCCGCGAGCAGCGCGAAGTTGGCGCGCGGCCAGTGATCGCGGCTGTTCATGTTGTTGATCTTCGGCGTGCGACCAAACTCGCCCCACAGCACCACGGCGACATCGCGGCTGAGACCGCGCTCCTTCAGATCGGTGAGCAACGCCGCGAGACCCTGATCGAGCATCGGAAAATCCTCGCGGGCGCTCGGAAAATTCATGCCGTCGCCGCCGTGCCAATCCCAGCGGCTGTAGTTCAGCGACACCACGCGCGCGCCGGCTTCGACGAGACGGCGGGCGAGGAGGAAATTGCGGATCATGCGCGGCGCACCGTCGCGGATGTAACGGTCGTCGTTCACCCCGTAGCGGTCGGCGATCTTCGGGTCTTCCTTCGCGAGATCGAGCGCGTTGGCGAGATTCGAGTCGGAAAGAATGCCGAGCGCCTGCTGGTTGTAACTGTCGAGACCGGCCATCTGGCCCGTCGTGTCGGCCTCACGGCGAAACGTATCGACGGCCAGGCGGAGTTGTTCGCGGTCGGCGAGGCGGTCGAGCGTGATGCCTTGCAGTGTGAGGTTCTGCACCTTGGCATTCGGGTCTTTCGCCACGAGCTGCATCGGCGCGTGGGCGTGTCCGACGAAGCCGCCCGTGCCCGGCTCACCCCAGGTGCGGTTGCCGGTGGGATACATCGTCGAGACATAAGCGGGCGCGCCGGGCATGGAGCCTTGCACCTTGGAAACCGCCGAGCCAAAGCTGGGCCAGCCACCCGGCGGCGCGGTGCGTTTCGAAGCCTGCGTGCGACCGGTCATGCACTGGTAGCAATCGTGCGCGCCATCCGAATCGGCAATCGAACGGATGAGCGCAAACTGGTCGGCCATCTTCGCAAGGCGCGGGAACAGCTCGCAAATCTCCATGCCGGGAACATTTGTGGAAATCGGCCGGAACTCGCCGCGCACCTCGCGGGGCGCATTCGGCTTGAGGTCGAACATGTCGATGTGCGACGGCCCTCCCGGCAGATAAATGTTGATGACCGCCTTGTGCGAGCGCCCCGTGCCGGCCACCGCGTCGAGCTTCAGCAACTGCGCAAGCGACAACCCTCCCGCCGCCATGCCGCCGATCTTGAGAAATTCACGTCGCGACACCCCGTCGCAATGAGCACCCAGACGACTGCGCTGGCCAAAGAGATTGATCATAAGCGGGGAGCCTGACGTGAAGTGGGCGTGAGATATTCTTTTGCACGCCCGTGGAAACGGCCCGTACCTGCAGGAGACGACGTGAGGAGTCGCTAGCCTTTTCCTCGGGAGGCGCGTGCGTCGGCAAAAGGAAGTATGAGCCTGCCATGAGCGGTCTCTCTCCCATGCCATCTCGCCGCTCGGAATCTTCCCACGTCATCTTCTCGCGGCCGCAACTACCCGGTGCGGTATCTCCGGTCGGCGGCGAGTTCGTCGGTCCGTGGAACACGTCGTGGCCAACCTGACCCCCATTCCCGGAAACGGATGTGGCAAAGGAATGGAGGCAACGGAATGGGGACCGGGGGAACTTCTGGTCTTCGTTCCTTTGGCTCCATTCCTTTGCCAAAACGTCCCTG
>BJHT01000296.1 GCA_014193395.1 Verrucomicrobiota bacterium | reverse complement strand
CATGCACTGGACCGAAGTCGGTGCCGAAAACATCCTGGCGCTGCGCTGCGCCCTGAAGAGCCATCGCTGGGACGAATGCTGGGAGCAGATCAACCACTCCCGGCAATTTCAGACCCAGCTCGCCGCGCGACCGCCCGCGGTGGTTACAAATTCGTCACACACCCCAGGGGGCCGGGCATCGCGATGCTGGTGGTTCGCTCTGGGCGGGGGATTCGGCAAGGGGATTTGGGGCAAAGGAAATGGGAAGAGGGATAGCTCGACTAAATTCTTTGTCGCCATTCCTTTGCTCCATATTCCCGTGCCATGTTGGCCTGTGGCGCCCGCGGGCGGGCCGCCCGCGCTCGTGGGGGCGCGCAAATCCAGCCGGATTGCAGCAACCCCTTGTAGCCTGCGGCGGTCGTTTGCTACGTTGCCGCCCCATGACATTGGAATTTACGAAAATGAACGGGGCGGGAAATGACTTCATCCTGCTGGATAACCGCGCGCGGCAGCTTCAACTCAGTCGCGAGCAGGTGGTGCGGCTGTGCGACCGGCATCGCGGCATTGGCGCGGACGGGATCATGCTGCTGGTGCCGTGTGTCTCGAAGCGCGCGGACTGGGCGTGGCAGTTCTACAACAGCGACGGCAGCGACGCGGAGATGTGTGGCAATGGGGCGCGGTGTTTTGCGCGCTACGTCGCCAAGCTCACGGGCGCGACGGGACGGCTCACATTCGAGACAGTGGCGGGGGTGATCGCGGCGGAAATTCTTGGGGAGCGGGTGACGATTAATCTGACGCAGCCAAAGGACCTGCGCCTTGGCGAGGCGGTGGCTTTGTCCACGGGGACGGAGACGATTCATTCATGCAACACGGGCGTGCCACATGCGGTGGTGTTCGTGCCGGACGCGGACCAGGCGATGGTGCTGAAGCTGGGGAATGAGATCCGGTTCCATCCGCATTTCGCGCCGAAGGGGACGAATGTGAACTTCGCGCAGTTGCTGGGGCCGGATCGCATTCGGGTGCGCACCTACGAGCGCGGGGTCGAGGGCGAGACGCTCGCGTGCGGCACGGGCGTGACGGCGTCGGCGCTCATCGCGGCGCGCGTGCATGGGTTTCGCTCGCCGGTGAGCGTGCAGGTGCAGGGCGGCGACCGGCTGGAGGTGAGCTTCGTGGAGCGGGATGGCGGGTTCGCGGACGTGCGGCTGAACGGGCCGGCGGATTTTGTGTTCGAGGGGAAGATTGCCGGGTGAGCGGGGCTTGTTGCCGCCGGGCGATCATGTTAAGCACAACCCATGCATGTAATAATTCGTTTTCCAAATCCAGAGGCCGAGGTCATCGGCTTGGGCAAGTTGGCGGGTCGTTTCTCGTTCAAGACCTGGGAAAATGGCGAGATCATGGTGCCGGAGCCGGCTTTGGGATTTCTGGCGTCTGAGAATGTGAGTTTCATTGTCGAGGGAAGGGCGGGTTATGAGCGCTTTGCGCCGCTACGAAATCCTGCTGCCGCGGCAGTTTAACGACGGACGATCAGTCCCGGACGCCTTGATCGGCCAAGCCGTGGTGGAACTCCGCAGCCGGTTTGGCGCGGCATCCTGCGAAATCCAGATCATTCAAGGTTTCTGGCATCAGGGTGGGGAGCTGTATCGCGATAACTTGATCCGGCTCTTCGTTGACGTGGCGGACACGGAGGAGAGCCGGGAGTTCTTCCGGGACTTCAAGGAACAGCTCAAGGAACGCTTCCAGCAACTGGAAATCTACGTCACGTCACATCCGATCGAAGTGCTCTAAATCCGGGCTGGTCAAAGCGGATGGTTTCCCGGAATTTCCCCGCCGCATTATTGCATCATGTTTACCGGAACCTACACCGCCATTGTGACGCCGTTTAAGAACGGCAAGCTCGACGAACCCGCACTCGAACGCCTCATCAAGGCCCAAATCAAGGGGGGCGTGGACGGCATCGTTCCCGTCGGCACCACGGGCGAATCGCCGACGCTCGACTACGAGGAGCATGTCCGTGTGATCGAACTGGCGGTCGAATACGCGCACGGCAAGGTGAAGGTGCTCGCGGGCACCGGCGCGAACTCGACGAGCGAGGCGATCTATCTCACGAAGGCCGCCGAGGAAGTCGGTGCGGATGGTTCGTTGCAGGTCGCGCCGTATTACAACAAGCCGACGCAGGAGGGGTTGTTCCAGCATTTCCACGCAGTGGCGCGCTCGACGAAGCTGCCCATCATTCTCTACAGCATTCCGGGGCGGTGCGGCGTGGAGATCGCGGTGGACACGGTGGACCGGCTGATTCACGACAGCGCCAACGTCGTGGGCATCAAGGAAGCGGGCGGCACGCCGGATCGCGTGAGCGCCATGCGGGCGCGGCTGGGCAAGGAGTTTGTGATTCTCAGCGGGGATGATTCGCTGACGCTGCCGTTCATGTCCGTGGGCGCACAGGGCGTGATCAGCGTGGCGTCGAACATCATCCCGCGCGAGGTGTCGCACATGGTGCGGGCGTTCGCGATCGGCAAGCCAGCGATCGCGCTCAAGCTGCACGCGAAATATTATCCGATCTACAAGGACCTCTTCATTGAGACGAATCCCGTGCCGGTGAAGGCCGCGTTGGCGATGATGGGCATGGTCGAGGAGGAATACCGGCTGCCGCTGGTGGCGATGAGCGCGGCGAACCGCGAGGCGCTCAAGGCGACGTTGGTGGCGTGCGGGGTGTTGTGAGCGGCGGCTTGTGGCGGCGGCGACTCCCTTCTACCGTGGGCGCGATATGAAAGCGTGTTTGAGCTTTGGTGACGTGGTCGAGGTCGGACAGCCGCGCATCGCGGAACTGGCCCGCGTCGGTGATCTGTATCCCAACGATGACAGCGCGGAGGCGTGTGCGGCATTCACCCATCAGGTCGGGCTGGTTGAAGGCACGGTGGTGCAGACTTACGGCATCGCCGCCACGCTCGCGCGCCGGACCGATGACCTCGCGGAGGTGGTCGAAATTTGGAAAACGATGAGCCAGTTTTGCCAGCGCGCTCTCGTCGTGTTGTCTCGGCTCAAAGGCAAGTATCCTCACTGCGGCACGGCGCAACTGCACGACGTGGTGCTGGATTACAAGCTGGCGGCGGATAAGCGGCAGCGCGGGGCGACGGAGGAATTGACATGCCAGACGAGCGAGATTCCGAAGGGGTTGTTACCCGAGCTGAGCTAGCGGAACTGGCCGCGCTGTTTGACCGATTCGAGTTCGCCCTCGACCCGCGCGCCACCGATGCCAAGGAAGCTGAATCCGAATTTTGTGACCGTCTCCGCAAACTGTTTGATGACCGCGTCACGCCCGCCCATCCGCATCTGCCCTTTTCATTGTTCGATAGCAAAGTGAAGTCCGCCTGCCGGACATTTCTCCGAAAAAATCCTCCCACATGAACGCACCGACAAAAATCATCATCACGGGTTCCAAAGGCCGCATGGGGCAGATGCTCGTTGCGTGTGCGGCGCGGCAGCCGGAGTTGCAGGTCGTCGGGCAGGTGGACATTGGGGACGATCTCAGCGCGGTGATCGACCGCTGCGATGCGGTGATTGATTTCAGTTTTCACGACGCGACGCTGCCCGTCGCACGGCTGTGCGCGGAGCGGAAGAAGGCGCTGGTGATCGGCACGACCGGTCATCAGGCCGGGGAGAAAGCCCAGATCGCGAGCTGTCAGGCGCAGATTCCGATGGTGTGGGCCTCGAACTACTCGACCGGCGTGAACACGCTCTTCTGGCTCACGCGCAAGGCGGCGGAGATTCTCGGGCCGGGCTTCGATCTCGAGGTGGTCGAGATGCACCATCGCTTGAAGAAAGACGCGCCCAGCGGCACGGCGACCACGTTGCTCGAAATCCTCGCCGACGTGCGCCAGGTGCAGCTCAAGGAAGCGCTGCGGCACGGGCGCGAAGGCATCGTGGGCGAGCGCACGAGTTCGGAGATCGGCATTCACGCGATTCGCGGCGGCGATGTGGTCGGTGATCACACGGTGATTTTTGCGGCGAATGGCGAGCGGGTGGAACTGACGCACAAGGCTTCGAGCCGCGAGACGTTTGCGAACGGCGCGCTGCGTGCCGCGCAGTGGGTGGTGACGCAGCCGCCAGGGCTGTACGACATGCAGGATGTGCTGGGGTTGAAGTGAGCACTGGCTTCTATCTTTATGAATCGCAATCCCGCTCCCCTTGCCTACGTCGCCCTCGGTTCCAATCTCGGCGATTCCTTAGCCAACGTGCAGCGCGCGATGGAGTGGCTGGGGGCGCTGTCGGCGCGACCGCTGGTGCGCTCGACGTTGTGGCGTACGACGCCGGTGGATTGCCCGCCGGGGTCGCCCGATTTTGTCAACGCGGTGGTCGCGCTGTCGCCGCGCCGGGGCGAGACGCCGGAGACGCTGCTGGCGAAGTTGCACGCGGTGGAGCAGGAGTTCGGCCGGCAGCCCAAGCAGGTGCTCAACGAACCGCGCCCGCTCGATCTCGATTTGATCGCGTGGGGCGACAAGCGGCGACGCAGCAAGGCGCTGACATTGCCGCATCCTCGCGCGCATGAGCGCAAGTTTGTGCTGCAACCCTTGGCGGAGATCGCGCCCGACCTCGTGCTGCCGGGGCAGACGCAGACGGTGTTTCAACTGCTGGCGGGGATGGCGTCCGGCCAAGTGCTGTTGGCGGCGCGGTGAAGTTTTGTAGGAGACGACGTTCGGATTCTCCGCAAGTCGGCGGCTACAGCGGGCCGGCGAACGCGCCGTGGTTCACCTGCATTTGAACCCCATCCCCCGAAACTGATTGGCAAAGGAATGGAGGCAAAGGAATGAAGACAAGAAATTCCCTGTCCCCATTCCTTTGCCTCCATTCCTTTGCCCAAAACTCCGCTGCCCCATTCCCGTGCGCCCATCGGCACTGCACCGCTTCCGCTCACTTCCCGCCCGCCGGAGTTTCCTCCACTTTGATCTGCACTTTGGCCGCGACGTGGTTGCCGCTGCGGTCGGTGAAGTTGACGCGCAGCTTGAGGTCGCCGGCCTTCAGCGGTGGCGCGGAAATCTTGAATTCCTGCTTCACCGTTTTCCCATTCAACGCCCCGCCGCCGATGGTCGTGTCGCGCTGGGGATCGAACACGAGGAACGCGCCCAGCGCGCGGTCGTCCTCGCCGTCGATGGTGATCGGCACTTCGGTCGCGCCCGGTTTCAGCCGCGTCGGGTAGCTCAGTTTGAAGTGCGGCTCGACGTTGTCGGTGAGGTCGATGTCCTCGCCGAGGAAGCGGGTGAAACGCAGGAAGCGCGCGTGTTCTTCGGAAAAGCCGACGCGCGGTTTTTCCGCAAAGCGTTTGAGATAATTGTGGCGCAGGTAGCGGAAGCCGTTGCCCATGATCGACACGTCGTCGCGCCGCGTGTCGTGGGGCAAGCCCAGCGCGTGCCCCAGCTCGTGCGCGACCGCGCCGAAGCCGTCCTCGATGAACTCGAAGCGGGCCGAATCCGGCTTGCGATGGTGGTTGGCGACGCGGCCCTTGATCGGCGTGGCGTCGTCGAGCAACTCCAACTGGCGCGCCACATTCGTCGCGCAAAACTCGTCGCGCAAAATCCACGCGGAGAACAGGCCCGCGCCGCCGTTGGCCGTGGTGCGGCCCCCGAGCGCGAAGCCGCCGGCCCACTCGAATTTCACCGGCCCGTCGGAGTAGGTCTCGCAGAAGATGACGTAGAGATTGGTGCGCAGCGACCCGAGCGAGCGCTCGACCTCGGGCACGATGTGGTCCCACTGCCGGTTCCCGCTGAATTCCGGCTCGCCGCTGAACCATGCGGCCGTGTTGGTGGACCGCAGCAGATGCACGAGCGGGCGCCCGTCGCGGAACTCGAAGTCGGGGCCGGTGGCGGGCAATTGTTTCGCGCGGAAATCCTCGCGGTAAAGGTCGGCGACAAAGGTCATCAGCACCGCGATTTTTTCGGCGTGGTGGGCGGTTGGTTCGCGGTCCTTGGGGACGAAATAAACGAGGCGGATTTTGTTCGCACGACCGAGGTCGCGCAGCGGTTCGGGGATGCGGTATTTGGAATCGTCGGCGGCGGGCGTCGCGGCGGGTGCGCGCAGCGAGAGGGCGAGGAGGAAGCAGACGATGATCGGGAAGGCGGGGCAGGGCAGGGGAGGGGTGGTCATGGGCTGGTTTTGCGCGGAGATTAGGGACCGAAGATGGGGACGGCAAGGCGTGTGAAACCCGACCAAACGGCAGAAAAATGAGGGCAAAAAAAGCTGCTGAAGTGTGGAGACGTGGATTGGCGGTTGGTCTCACCCGTGGTCCAGCCGTTGGTGTTGATATTCCGGCCCGGCTCGTCCCTGTCGCCGCCGCAGTTTGGTCGGCGCAACTGGTTTGGTTTTCTGACTCATGCTGTTGACCGATGCGGTGAGGCCGACTCCGGGGTAACGGCCCGCTCGCGCGAAACGGCCAGCTTGTCCCACGCAAAAATTCCTGGCTCCGATCGAACCCGGCGAACGTGATGCCCCGACGAGTTTCTCCTTCCCACCGTGGGGTGATTCGCGTTTATTCGCGGCCACTTTTTAATCTATGAAAATCGTTCTCGCATACTCCGGTGGCCTCGACACTTCGGTGCTGCTCTCGTGGATCAAGGAAACCTACGGCAACGCTGAAATGATCGCCTTCTGCGCCAACATCGGCCAGGAGGACGAACTCAAGGGACTCCACGCGAAGGCCAAAAAAACGGGGGCTTCCAAGGTTTACATCGACGATCTCCAAGCGGAGTTCGCCAGTGATTTCATTTATCCGATGTTGCGCGCCGGGGCGATTTACGAGGGGCAGTATTTCCTCGGCACCAGCATCGCCCGCCCGCTCATCGCCAAGCGCATGGTCGAGATCGCCCGGGCGGAAAAGGCCGACGCCATCGCGCACGGCGCGACCGGCAAAGGCAACGATCAGGTGCGCTTCGAGCTGACCGCCGCCGCGCTCGCGCCCGAGCTGCAGACCATCGCCCCGTGGCGTGACGAGCGGTATCGCAAGGACTTTCCCGGCCGCCAGCAGATGATTGATTATTGTGCCGCCAAAGGGATTCCCGTGCAGGCCAGCGCCAAGAAGCCCTACTCGATGGACCGCAATCTCCTGCACATTTCCTACGAGGCCGGGATTCTCGAAGACCCGTGGTATGACTCCTTCGATCCGGCGAAAAACCGCGACTACTTCACCACGCTGTCGGTCCTGCCCGAGGACGCGCCGGACAAGGCGGAACAGGTGACGCTGGAATTCGTGCAGGGCAACTGCGTCGCCGTGAATGGCAAATCCATGACTCCGCTCCAGGTCATGAAGACGCTCAATAAGATCGGCGGCAAACACGGCGTCGGCCGGGTGGACATGGTCGAGAACCGCTTCGTCGGCATGAAGAGCCGCGGCGTCTATGAGACCCCCGGCGGCAGCATCCTGCACTACGCGCACCGCCAGATGGAGAGCCTCACGATGGACCGCGAAGTCATGCACCTGCGCGACTCGCTCATTCCGAAGTATGCCGAGCTGGTTTACTACGGCTTCTGGTTCGCGCCCGAGCGGCTCGCGTTGCAGGCGTTGGTTGAAGAGAGTCAAAAGCACGTCTCCGGGACGGTGCGCGTGAAACTTTACAAAGGCGGCATCTACGTCACCGGCCGCAAATCCCCGGTGAGCCTCTACAACCCCCACATCGCCACGATGGAGGCCGACCCGACCAAGGCCTACAATCAGGATGACGCCACGGGTTTCATCCGCCTGAACGGTCTGCGCCTGAAGGTCGCGGCGGCCGTGCATGGAAAAAACAAGTGAACTGAAAATCGGTGGTCGCCAAATCGGTTTCCGTACCGACGGTTAAATTGATCGCCCCAGGCGAAGCAGTTGGAGCTGGACCGCAACGAATCAGTCGGGGCGAGTCAGCTCGCCGCAAAACGACTGGAGCGCCGAGCTTCATTCGCTCGACCGCGTTCTTTGCGGTTGGCTTCCGCAGTCGGCATTCAACGGCCTGTGGTCGCTCGCTGGGCGCTTTTTTTAGACTTCGCAATCGACCGCAGCCCGTAATCATCTCGCCATGTCTGCCGATACCACCAACCAAGAGGAATTTAGTTTCACTGACGCCAAGGAGGTGGCGGGCTACGACCGCTGGAAGCAGGAGCGCGCCGCCGCGTTGGAAAAACTCGCCCGTTCCATCGGCCTGCCCCTCAGGCATCGCGTCGAGGTCTGGCTCCGCGGCAACATCCGGCTTACCGGCCGCCTGACCCTCCGCGAGGAACAACTCTTCGTTCGCCCGGAGAAAGATCCGCGCCTCGAACTCGTCGTGGACAACGTCCCCTTCACCCCCGGCGAAATCGAATCCTGCGTCCGCCTCGACGACCCTCCTCCCGGCGCCCCGACCCCGCCCCACTAATTACTAATCACTAATTACTAAATCGCGCGCCGCCTCCCGATCCCACCCCCGTCCGGCACTCCCGCCCCCGCCCTCATGCCCCGCCAACCCACCCACCGCCGCCCGCCCTCCGAGTGCCCCGCGTGCGGTGCCGACGTGCCGCCCACGGCCTCCGCGTGTCCCGGTTGCGGCTCGGATTACCAAACCGGCTGGAAAGAAGACGCCGACAGCAGCGGCCCGGACCTCGGCCTCCCCGAGGAAAACTTCGACTACGACGACTACGTGCGCCGTGAGTTTGGTCCCGAGATCAAGCCCGCCGGCATCAAACCCCTGTGGTGGATCACCGCGCTCCTGTTGCTCCTCGCCTTCGTTGCTTTCTATGCCCTCGGAAAATTCTAATTCCCCTCCACCCCGCCACCGCAGCCGCAGCCGCAGCCGCACCTCCCGTGCCCGCCGCCTCGTCCTGCTCGGTCTCACCCTCGCGCTCCTCAGCGTCGCCCCGCTGCCCGCCGCCGTTGCTATTCAGCTTGGCTTAAACTTCACCGGTAGCACCTCCGGCGTTGATGTGTTCGCCAATCCCGCCGACGCC
>BJHT01000295.1 GCA_014193395.1 Verrucomicrobiota bacterium | reverse complement strand
GCGTTCGAGCGTCTCAGTTTCGATCTCGACGAACTTGAGCTTCTTCCCGTCGGGCGCGATGAAGTCCGAGAACGGATGCGTGCCGGCGACCGCGCCCTTTTCGCTGCGGACGAGATCTTCGAGGCGCTTCTCGGCGTCGGCGACCGAGTCGTTGAAGCTTTTGCGGAAGATCTCCGGGTTGCTGATTTTCCAGCCGGCATAGACGAGGACCATCAGGTTCTTGCCGTCTTGGGTGAGCGTTTCCTCGAAGCGGCCCTCGAAGTTTTGGATGCGGTTGTCGAACTTCTGCACCTTCTGGATCGGCCACGGGAGCTTCCAATAGAGGCCGGACTTGGTGATCGGCCCGCTGTCCACGGGTTTGCCAAAGGTGGTGACGAGCGCGGTCTCGGTCCGGCGGACCTGGAACGCGAAGAGCATCATCGCGAAGATGAGCAGCAGGACGGCTCCGACGAGGAAGTTGAGTTGGCTTCGATTCATGGCTGTTTGAAAGGGTAAATCACTTCTTGGCGGGCGGGATAATCACGTCCGTGAGGTCCTGACGCACCTTTTCCTCCAGATTGAACTGGAAGACTTCGTGCGTGTTGGTGGGCGTGACTATGTACTTGCGCGTGCCGGCGGAGGCGCGCGCAAAAGTGTGGAGATAGACGCGCTGCGGATAAACCGTGGGCGACTTGGCGAACGCGACCAACTGGTCGTTGAACTGCGCCGAGCGCGCCTTGGCCGCGGTGAGGCGGCGCACCTTGTCGGCCTCGGCCTCGCGCACTTTCTGAATCGATTCGGCGCGGGTGAGCGTGTTGGTTTTGTCACGGTCGCCCTCGGCCACGAGAATCTTGGCTTCCTTCTCCTGCATCGCCCCGATCACCGCCTCGTAGCTCGGGGCGACGGTGACGGGCGGGTGAATGTCCTGCACGCCGACATAGACCACCTTGACGCCGAGGTTGTGGGTCGGCTCGTCCGCCGCGCGTTGAATCCGTTCGCGCAACACTTCGGCGGCGCGCGCCCGGCCGGTGGCCATGACTTCATTGATGTCCACGCCGACGAGGTAGCGCACGACTTCGCGGGTCGCGATTTTCTCGAGCATGGCCGGCGCATCGCTGAAATTGTAAGCCCACGCGCGCACGTCCTTGATCTGGAACTGCACCGGGATGCTGACGGTGAGGAGATTGACCGGCACAGATTGCAGGCGGTCAGGGGCGTTGGTCGTCGTGCTGTCGGTCTGCTCGCGGCTGGCGACGAGCATGTTGAACTCCTCTTTGTAGTGCGCCACGGTCCACAGCACGGTCTTCTCTTTTTCCTTCGTCGGGTCGGGAATGAAACCGATGTGGAAGCTCTGAATGGCCTCGGTGCTGTAGCGGTGAACCTGGTCGATGGGCCAGGGGAATTTGAAATGAAACCCGGGCTGCAAGACTTCGCGGCCCTTCACGCTCTCACCGAACCGCTCCAGCAACGCCTGCTCGGAAGGTTCGAGAATGACGAACGACGTGGAAAGCCAGAGCGCGCCGAGCTGCACGAGAAAAATCCAGCCGAACGCCCGCTGCGCAAACTGATAAAACCACGTCTCGGAAACCTTGAAACCAAACTGGTAATCCAGCGCGTGCGCCGCCGTGGTGAACAGGCTCTCCGGCTGGCTCAACAAACCGATCACGCGGCTCTCGTAAAGAATTCTCGCGGCCTTGCCCTTGACCCGCGGGCGGTATATTTCCAACACCAGCCCGGCGAGTGTTTCCAGCGCAACAAGCGTGAGCAACACGCATAAAACCAAGGCGACGTAGTAGTCCACCTTGGGAAATCCGAGGAGGCCTGCGGCGATGGCGGCCGTGGACAAAAAGCAGAGATAAGCACCGAGGAGCAGGCTGTTCGCACCGGGCCGCAGCAGGCGTTGACCTTCGAGCCGCGCGATGCCCGCCGAGTACTTGCCGAGGAGGAACTGCACGATGGCAAACAGCCCGTAGAGCGACATCGCCACTTCCGGCAGGCGGATCACCGGTGCCTGCGCCTTCGAGAAACGGTCCCACATCCAATACGCCGCGCCGCCCTGCAGCAGCGCCATCAGCACGGAAAAAATCGGCACCAACCAGCGCTCGAATTGCTGCCGCGCGCGCTCCGCCGGAAACGCTTCCGCGTCCTGCGACGTGAACATCGCGGCGCTCGACTTGGCCTTCTTCAGCTCCTCGAATTCGAGCTTTTCCAGCCGTTCGCTCGTTTCCAGGCGCATCTGGAAATAGCTCACGCCCGCGGTCAGCACCGCCAGCCCCAGAAACACCACCGTCACCTCGCCGGTGTGCGACCCCGCCATCTGCGCCACGAGCACGCAGCCGAGGCCCGTGCCGAGGAGGAGCAGCAGATTGATCAAACCGTTTTTTTGGATGTTGCGATCCATGTTATTTCAACTCGCGATCTTCAAACAAAACCAACGCCAGCGACAGCGCCGCCACCAAGTAAGCCACCAGGTAAGCGCCCGCTTTGGCGACGTACACCCACGGGATTTCCTTGCCCGGTTCCAGCGCGTCCGCCAGCCAAAAAAGCTGCCAGTTGGGAATCACGGTGTAGCAGACCGTCGCCCACCACGAACCAGCGTCCGCGCGCCGACCAAACAGGTAATCCGACATTAAACCGAGCAAAAACAATGCCGAACAGACCGTCAGCGTCGGCACAATTTCAAACCGCGTCGAACACGCCAGCGCCAGCGCCGCCAGAATCCACAGTGCAAACAGGATCAGCAGCGACACCGGCACCATGCGCCAGTCCACCCCTTTGGCGAACTCCTGCCACTTGCCCTCCTTGTCGAAGCAGTTGATCACGAAAAACGCCACCGTCATCATCACCACCGTGAAAATCACCGCGTCCGACATGAACGTGCGCCGCAGGAAATAATTGGTGAACCCCGCCAGCGCATACGCCAGCACCAGCGCGCCGAAGAAAATCGCCAGCCCGATCAAATCCGCATCGCCGTACGCATCGAACGCCATGCGGCTCGCGAGCAACGTCGCCACCAGATTCACGTAGGTCAGCAGCGTCAGCGCCGCCGCCAGACCGAAATATTTGGCCAGCAGAAACTGCGCGCGCCCGACCGGTTTGGACAACACCGCCAGCGCCGTGCCCGTGCGAATCTCATGCGCCACCGACGACGACGCGCTGATGATCGCGCCGAACAACCCCGACAGCAGCATGATCGCCAGCGTGCTGTCCTTCACCAACTTGGGGTCATCTCCAAAACCGAAATACGGCACCGCCGCGAGGAACACGATGAAGCTCGCCGACACGCTCATGAGCAGCAGAAACACGGGCTGCCGGACCAGTTCCATGAAGGCGTTGACCGCGATAGTAACGAGCTGGCGCATCTGCGTTTTATTTTAGGGGCCGGATAATACCGGCGGAGTTCTTCATGGCAACTGGTAATCCCAGAACGCGCGCGCGTCCGCGCGGCAAACGGGGATCCCGCAAATTCAGGGCGACCACAGATGGGAAATGGGAGGCGTTCTGTCTTTGGTAATCTGCGGTCGCTTTGAATCTGTGGGAGCGCTGCCTGCGGGCGGGTCGCCGTCGAGGAGAACGAGGGACTCGCGCAGATTCAGGGCGACCGCAGATGGGAAGTGGGAGGAGTTCTGTCTTTGGAAATCTGTGGTCGCTTTGAATCTGCGGGACCGCTGCCTGCGGGCGGGTCGCCGGGCGGGTCGCCGTCGAGGAGAAGGAGGGAGTCTCGCAGATTCAGGGCGAACACAGATGGGAAATGAGCGGAGTTCTCTCTTTGGAAATCTGCGGTCGCTTTGAATCTGTGGGAGTGCTGCCTGCGGGGTTCAAGTGCGGAGATGGACGGCGAATTGGAGGTCCAGAAGGGAGCGACCGAAGTGGACCGCGAGGCCCCAGGGCAGGTTGAGCCAGCGGAGATAGGTTTGCACGATGGCACGGTCGGAGGCGCCGAGACCGTCCCCGAGCGCGCTGATCGTGACGGCGCATTTTCCCGCCACGGCGAAGCATCTCAAGCTGGCGGGACCCAGGCTGCGGACCTGACAGAGCGGCTGCGCGCAGAAAGGGATTCCTTCGGCGTGCAACGCCGCCCGGAGCATTCCCTGATAGCTCGTCTCGCGGTAGCCGAGACCGTGTGTTTCCAGCATCTCTTGCAACAGGCGCAGCAGCAGTGTGGCGACCTCCCGGTCGCTGACGAACGAGGGCAGGGAGTGCTTGGGAAATGCCGCTTTCACCGGTGTGTAGATCACCCGCCGGTGGAACAGGCTTTCCTTCGCGAAATCGAACAACAAGCCGGTCGGGATGCCCCAGAATTTCAGGTAGCAAATCAGTTGCGTGAGATTGCCGGGTTGGAACGCCCCGCGCAGCACCTTGAGTTCTGGGATGAGCCGCCCGGGGAAGACCATGTCCGGCTCGAAGGTGTCGGCGGTGAGGCCACGGTGGAGCAGATTCAGCCTTGGTTTGAGCGCGTGCTCGATGCCGGCGGCCGTCAACTTCTCCGACAGCAGGCGGTGATAGAGGAGTTCCTCCAACCCCGGCCCGAGTTCGCGATGCACCTCCATCGCCTTGCCGATGACGGCGTACGTAAACGGGTCTTGGTCCGCAGATTCGGTGTGCTTGGAAGTGCGCATGGAATGGTGGGGTTCCCTGCAGATTCAAGACACCGCAGATTAAGACAACTGAAAATTCGTCCCGAGTTGAAATCTGTGGTCGCCCTGAATCTGCGGGAAAGCTGTCTGCGGGCTTGCCGCCGTGGAGGAAACGGAAGGACTTCCGCAGATTCAGAGCGCCCGCAGATTGGAATTGGGCGGAGTTCTGTCTTCGGAAATCTGTGGTCGCTTTGAATCTGCGGGAGCTCTGCCTGCGGGCGCGCAACCGCGGAGGAAAACGGAGGACTCCCGCAGATTCAGGGCGACCACAGATGGGAAATTGGGCGGATTCGGATTCGGGAAAAATCTGCGGTCGCCCTGAATCTGCGGGATACTCACGTCATCTCCAGCCCGCGCATCGTGCCCTTGGCGGTGGAGAACTTGTCGGTCTCGACGCCTAGGCGCTGGAGCATCGAGACGAAGAGATTGGTGAGCGGGTAGTTGTTCACCGTGTCGAAGGCGAGGTGCTGGCCGTGTCTGAAGCCGCCGCCGGCCAGGAGCGCGGGGAGGTTCACGTTCGAGTGCGAGTTGGCGCTGCCCATCGGCGTGCCGTAGAGGACCATCGTGCGGTCGAGGAGCGATTGGCCCTCCTCCTTGGTCCCGGCGAGCGCGGTGAGGAAGCCGTTGAGGGCGTCGAACTGCTTTTCCTCATGGCCGCGCAGCTCGGCGAGCACCTCGGGGCGGTTGCCGTGGTGCGTGATGTTGTGGATGACCACGGTGTCGATGAACAGCGAGATGATGCGCGTGGAATCGGTCTCGAGGGCGAGCTTCATCACCTCGAACATGAGGCGGGTCTTGGCGACGAATTCCTTGGCGTCGTCGATGTCGTCGGGGGCCTTGGCGGTGACGACGGGCTTGGGTTTGTATTCCCATTCCTCGGAACTGTGCAGGCGCTGTTCGAGTTCGCGGACCGAGGTGTAATACTGGTCCATCCGCACGCGGTCGGCGGGCGAGAGCGAGCGGTTGAGGCGCTTGGACTGGTCGCCGACGAAGTCCAGCAGGCTGCGGCCCTGCTTGAGCGACTCGACATTGGCGGCGACCTCCTTCGCGTTGCCCTGGAGGAACAGTTTTTGAAACAGTTTCTTCGGACTTTTCTCGGCCGGGATCGGTGCGCCGCTGCGGGTGTAGCTGAGGGTCTGGCCCTCGCTGCTCATGGCGAGCACGAGCGACGGATAGCGCGTGTGGTTCCCGACCTGCTCGGCGGCGAACTGGTCGAGCGAGACCCAGTTGCGGAAGCCGCCGCGCTCGGGATGCGGCGTGCCGGTGAGAAAACATTTCTCCGCCGCGTGCGCTCCGGTGACGCCCGGATGGCTCGTGCCGGAGAAGACCGTCATCTGGGCGCGGTGCGCGGCGAGGCGTTCGAGATACGGGCTGGGGGCGTAGTCGCGGCCCGGTTTCTCTGGGAAAAAGAACTGCGGCAGGATCCCCATGTTCGTCTCGATGGCGACCATGCGGCGCGGGATCTTGCTCTGCGCGGCGCGCACGGACGGCGTGAGAATCGCGGGCACCATGGCGTCCAGCAGCGGCAGGGCCACGCAGACCCCGGCCCCGCGGAGAAACGTGCGGCGGGAGAGGGCGTGGTTCAGGCTCAGATTCATAAGCGGCTTTTTTCTAACGCACGGGTGCGGGAATGCAACGATGCGACTTTTTTGGGGGCTAATGTTGGGTGGCGCGCACGGTCGGCGGCGCGCACGGTCGGCGACGTGATCGATCTCACTTCCGCAAATCCGCGCACACGATCTCCTTGTCGTTGCGCGCGTAGATGCAGCCGTTCGCGAAGGCGGGATGCGACCAGACGACGTCGCGGCCTTGATACGAGAGGGTAGGGGAGAGCAGGTGGCAGCGGCTGATTTCCTGCGCGCCCTGCGGACTGAGGCGAGCGATGACGAGGTCGCCGTTTTCCAGCGCGAGGAAGCAGCGGTCGCCGTTTTTCACAATGTGCGCGTTGGCGCATTCGAGGAGTTCGCCTTTGGTCACGAGCGCGAGATTTTCCCACACCCGTTCGCCGGTGCGGGCGTTGAGGCAGCGGAACTGGCCGTGGTTGCACACGCCGTAGATGTGATCGCCCTCGAGCAGCGGCGTGGTCATGAGCGCGTTGAGATGTTGCGTGTCCTTTTCACTGATTTTCTTTGTCCGCCACAAAACCGTGGCCCCAGGCGATTCGGTGTCGAGCTGGACCATGGTCGCGCCGTTGTAAAACGAGGTCACGAGCAGCAGGTCGCCGAGCTGACGCGGCATGGTGATGGAGACATTTTGGCGGATCGCCTGCGGGAGGCTCCAGAGCACGCGGCCGGTCTCAAGCTCGAGCGCGCTGAGGGCTTCGGGATGCCAGATGATGAGCTGCCGCCGGCCTGCGGCCTCGATGATGACGGGCGGGCAATAACCGGGATCGCGCGCGGTGAGGGCGCGCCAGAGTTCCTTCCCGGTGTCCTTGTGAAACGCGACCACGACGGAACCCTTGCCGCCGACGAGGCAGATCAGGCGGTCGCCATCGAGCAACGGATGCGCGGCAAAACCCCACAGCGGAGTCTTTGCGCCGAAGTCCTTTTTGAACGCGCGGGACCACACCACGCCCCCGGTTTTGGCATCGAGACAAAGCAGGTGGCCCTCGGTGCCGAGCGTGTAGAGCTTGCCGTTGCGCATCACGGGTGAGGCGCGCGGACCGCTGTTGTAGCTCACGCCGTAAGCCGCGGGGTACTCGTGCTGCCACACGATGCCGCCGGTTTTTTCATCCAAGCAGAGAACGCGCTCGGTGCCCGCCACGACGCTGCGGTCGAAGGGATCGTCCTCGTTGACCTTCGCACCCGGCTCGAGTTTGCGGTCGGTGACGAAGACGCGTCCGTCGGCGACCACCGGCCCCGAAAAGCCCGGCCGCACCGGCGTGCGCCAGCGAATCTTCGGCCCGCTGGCGGGGAACTTCTCGACGATGCCCGTCTCGCGCCAGACCCCATCGCGCTGCGGCCCGAGCCACTGCGGCCAGTCGTCGGCGACCGCGGTGTCGAGGACGCTGGCAATCCACGGCAGTGTGAGCAGTGCGACGACGAGCGGAAAACGAGTGGAGCGCATGGCGTTTTGTAGGCGCGCATCGACGGACTGGCAACGCCGCAGCGCGTTGGCGCGCACGGTCGTGCGCGTGAATCTTCACTTGGACGGCCTTTTGTCGTGACAAGGGCGGGTGCGGTTCTGTATTCCTCCTGTCGCGACGACCCTATCGTCTAGCGGTTAGGACACTGCCCTTTCACGGCGGTGGCCCGGGTTCGATTCCCGGTAGGGTCGCCATTTCCCCCCCCCGCCTGCTCATCTACGGCCCCGGTTTTTCTGCGTGCCGATTCAAGAAAAATGGCAGCCGATGGTGTCCGCGGCGGCGGAGCGGACGAACCGAAATGGCGGGAATACCCGGGCGAAACTCACGCGAAACCGCCTGCGGTCTTGCCCCCGCCGCCGCGGAAGTCCACAACCGCGCGGAACCAAAAACCGCAGTCGAACCAAAACCGGGAA
This sequence comes from Verrucomicrobiota bacterium, assembly GCA_014193395.1. Lineage (GTDB taxonomy): Bacteria > Verrucomicrobiota > Verrucomicrobiia > Limisphaerales > BJHT01 > BJHT01. The sequence goes on along the minus strand of BJHT01000295.1, from coordinate 850 downwards.
TCGCCCTCAACCATGAATCCCGCCACCAGACTGTTGCGGGTCGCTGAAGTGGTCGGGCGGCTCGCCGCCACTAAAATCCGGTCGCACCACACTGTCTTGAATCCATCACCCTCAAACCCATGATCTCCCTCGCTGAACCCACCGCCGGCCACGCCGCCGCCCCGATCTACCAGTTGCAAGTCGTCCTGCTCGACAGCGACCCGCCCATCTGGCGGCGGCTGCAGGTGCCCGGCGACGCCACGCTCGCTTGGCTGCACGCCGTCCTGCAGGTCGCGATTGGCTGGACCAACAGCCATCTGCACCAGTTCCGGGTGGGCGAGGACACTTACTCCGACTCGCGCCCTGATTTCGGCGGATACGAGGAGGCCCCGAAAATCCTCGCGGCGAGCAAGTTCACGCTCCGCCAAGTCGCTCCGCGCGAGCAGGACGCCTTTCTTTACGAATACGACTTCGGCGATTCCTGGGCGCACGAGATCATGGTGGAAAAAATCCTGCCGCCCGCCGTCGCCGCGGCCGGTCCCGCTCCCGTGCGCGCGCTCTGCCTCGACGGCGCCCGCGCCTGTCCGCCCGAGGATTGCGGCGGCATCGGGGGCTATGAAGACTTGCTCAAGATTCTCAAGAACCGGAAGCACCCCGAGCACCAGAGCATGAAGGAATGGCTCGGCCGCCCGTTCGATGCCGCAGCCTTCGACGTGGCGAAAACCAATCTCTGGCTGCGCAAACTGAAATGGCCCCGCGTGACCGAATCGCAACTGCGCAAGGTGCTCATGGGCCGCGACGATTACCACGGGTGACCGGCAAGACGCGCCAGCTCACTCATGGAGTTTCGGCCTGGGATCGCCCCCACTGG
>BJHT01000294.1 GCA_014193395.1 Verrucomicrobiota bacterium | reverse complement strand
ATTTGGTTTGGGGGGGCGGGACGGAACCGCTCGCTGGCACAGCGGAATCTGGCAAGGGAGTTCCCGGCAAGGGAATCGGAGGGGTTGAATTTGCAGCGGGACGGGCGGGCCGTCCGGGAAACGGCAAAATACTCGTTCGCCGTGAAGAGTTTTCCAAGCGGGGGGCTGTGCGGGCGACGCTACAACCGCAGCGGGATGGCCGGAGGGGACGCCGCTGATTCCAATGGGTGCGGCAAGGTTTCGCGGCGGCGGGGGCCGGTCCTCCGGGGACACCGCCGCGCTCCTTGGGTGCGCTTGGTGCATCGCGGGAACTTGCGGGCAAGCCGCCCGGCTCCTACCGCCGTCTCCGGTTATGGCAAATGCCACTGGCGTTTTGTCGTCGCCCGCCCCTAGTCTCCGCGCGCTCGACGCGGCTCCGGCTTGCGAAACCACCCGTGATCGGGACCACCCGACGGACCTGGCTGCCGTCGCCGCCGAACAACACACGAACTCATCAAACCAGACCTGCGGCCGCCGCGCCGCGCTGCGCACATCATGGCTTTTCCCATCACCTTCAATCCCACGCTCGCCACGCTGCCCGTCTATCAACCCGGCCGTCCCATCGAGGAGGTCGCGCGCGAACTCGGCATCCCCGCCGCCGACGTCATCAAGCTCGCCTCGAACGAGAACCCGCTCGGCCCCTCGCCGCTCGCGCTCGCCGCGGTGCAGAAGATGCTGCCGCAGGCGCACCTCTACCCCGATGGCAACGCCTTTCATCTGAAACAAAAGCTCGCCGATCAACTCGGCGTCACACCGTCTCATTTGATCCTCGGCAACGGCTCAAATGAGATCATCGAGTTCGTCGGCCACTCGGTGATGGCGCCCGGCGTCGATGTGGTCGTGTCGCAGTATTGCTTCGCCATTTATCCGATCATCGCGCGCATGGCCGGGGCCAATCTCATCACCGTCCCCGCCCGCGCCTACGGGCACGACCTGCGCGCGATGCTGCGCGCGATCACGCCGGCGACGCGCGTGGTGTTCGTGGCCAATCCGAACAACCCCACCGGCACCGTCGCGCCGCGCGAACAGGTGGTGGAGCTGGTCAACGGCGTGCCCGACCACGTCCTGCTCGTGATGGACGAGGCCTACATCGAGTTCCTCGACGACGCCGTGGACCTGCTGCCGCTGCTCCGTAACAACGTGCGGCCGAACCTCGTGTTGATGCGCACCTTCTCGAAGATTTACGGCCTCGCCGGCTTCCGCTGCGGCTACGGCATCGGCCATCCCGAGGTCATCAAGACGTGGGAGAAAGTGCGGCAGCCATTCAACATCAACTCGCTCGCGCAGGCCGCCGCGCACGCCGCGCTGGACGACCGCGAACACCTGCAACGCACGCGCCACAACAACCGCGAGGGCCTCGCACTCTTCGAGAAGACTCTGCGCGAACTGGGCCTCGAGTTCGTCCCCACGCCGACGAACTTCATCATGATCAAGGTCGGCGACGGGCAGCGCGTCTTCGGCGAATTGCAGAAGCGCGGCGTGATCGTGCGGCCGATGGGCGGCTATCAGTTGCCCGAGTTCATTCGCATCTCCATCGGGACGCCCGCCGAGAACCGGCGGTGCCTCGACGCGCTGCGGGCGATTGTGGGGAAATGAGGACGGTGACAGGGGCGACCACCCGCTGGTAGCGCAGGTGGACTCGACGCGAGTGCAGCGGCAGCGGGGCGCTGCGGAGCGCGGCCGTCCTCGGCCGCAGCAAACGTCGGCACGCACGAGAGTTGAGGACCAGCAACGCCTCACTGCGCTCCACCTTGCTGCGCCCGGGGACGGGCGCACTCCGGCGGCGGCGTGCGGTGGCAACGGGGCGCTGCGCGCACAAAGGGCGCTGCGGAGTGCGGCCGTCCTCGGCCGCAGCGACGTCCGCACGCACAAGGGTTGGGGATTAGCAACGCCACACTGCGCGGCACCGTGCTGCGCGCGGGGACGGGCGCACTCCGGGCGAAGCGGAACTGGTTTTTCTCAATAACTTCCGGGCGGCGCGACCCGACTGGATCTGGGGGGTTTTACGGATTGTGGTCATTCGCCCGGCGGCTAGGCTTGAGCCCAGATGAACGCCTTCGGTCGCCTGCTTCAGCAGCTCAATACGGGTGACGGCAATGCCGCCGTGCAGCCGCTGGATTTGGTCGCCGTGATTCTATTGTTGCTGCTCGTGTCCATCGGCGGCGTGGCGTTGTTTTTCATGTGGCTGGCGCGCCGCCACACCGAGGCGCTTCGCCTGGAAATCTCCCGCTCGCGGCTTGCGGCAGCGGGTTCCGCCGAGCGGCGGGCCGCGCCGGCGGCGATATTCGGCGGGCCGGCCCGGTGGCTGGCGATCCGCAGTTCCAACACGCCGCTGATCCAGTCCGCGCTGCGCCTGCGCCATGTGCAGCCCTGCACTTGGGAAGAAGGATTTGCCACCGCCCGCGAGCGCCGCCTGTTTGTCACGCCGCCGGTGGAAGGCTGGACGCTGGTCTTTGGCGGGGCGCTGCCCGAGGCGCGCGAGGACATTGACGCTTGTTACCGCTTCCTGCTGGCGCTGAGTCATAAGCTCGGCCAGGTGCAGTATTTCACGATGGATCGGGCGCTGAATCATCACGGCTGGGCGTGGGCCGAAGGCGGCAAGATCGTGCGCGCCTACGTGTGGGCCGGGGAGACGCTGTGGAATGAAGGGCCGGAAACGGCGACGGAGCAGGGGCTGTCGGTCCGCTGTCTGGCGTATGCCGAAGCGGCGCCGCTGTCCGACCTCACGTTCACCGACCCGGCCGCCGCCACGACGGAGAAGGTTGCGCAGCTTGCCGCCGCGTGGAGCCTGAATCCCACGGAGCTGCGAGAACCGCGCATCTTCAACGCTCCGGGAATTGCCGGCGAACCGGCGTCGTTGAAATACTTTTGAAACGCTGCGGTGCGCTGCGCCGCGCGGTTGCGCGCTGGCTGCCGAGGGAGCTTGCCGCTTCAACCCGCGACCGCGTTTTTCAGCCGGACCGCACCCGGCGCGAGCCATTCGCCGGCCGCCACCTTGGCGAAGCTTTCCACCGTGCTGTGGAGTCCCAGGTGCGCGTAGTCGCCGACCACGGCGTCGTGGTCGACCACCGCGCCGGCATTGACCAGAACGATCTCTCCGACGGTCGCGCCGGCTTGGATCACGGCCCCGGCGAGCACGACCGAGCCGACGCCGATCTGCGCATGCGGGGAAACGTAGGCGGTGGGAGAAATCACGGTGATGAGCTGCCGCCCGGCGCGCAGGAGTTCCGTGAAAATGCGGCGGCGCGTGGCGTTGTGCCCGATGGCGATGAAGCAGAGCGGCTCGTCGCTTTGCTGCCACGGGCCAACGACGGGCACGCCGTCGAGCACGGTGCCGCGCTTGGCCGGATCGTCGTCCGCGAAACCGACGACCCGGAATTCCCCGCACTGGGTGATCGCTTCGGCAACGATCCGCCCGTGCCGCCCGCATCCGATGATCAAAACATTTCGCATAAGTTCGGGGCCGATCGCCCGCCCGCCCGCCCGGTTAATCCCGCTGATCCCGGTGCCAGCACGGGCAGCGATTGACGAGCCGGGCGACGAAAACATGCTTGTGGATCGGAGCGCAAGAAATGTTGCGGATTTCTGCTGGCCAGCCCTGCTCAAGTTTGTCATCTACACCGCCGCGGTCGGCCCCGCGCAAAAGTCCATTTTGTGTACCCGGATTGTTGTGCTAGGAAACACAGCGTTTGCCTGTGTCGTCGCCCGTGTTGTTGCCTGTGTCGTACTCATTTATGAATAGCCAAGGAATTGGCGGGTTCTGCCGGAACCTGCTGCGTAGCAATCTGGAACCCTCGCGACTCCTCGCGGCAAGCCTCGCCGTCGCCGCCCTGCTGGCCACGGGACTGCGGGCGGCGGCGGCGCAGATCATCCTACCGGCAGGCTTTGTGGAAAGCCGCATCACCGGTTTCACCTCGCCCACCGCGATGGCGGTGGCACCGGACGGACGACTCTTCGTGTGTGAACATGCCGGTGCCGTGATGGTGGTGAAGAACGGGGTGCGCCTGAGCCGGGCCTTCCTCTACGTGTCGGTCCACCAATACGCCGAACGCGGCTTGGTGGGCGTGCAGGTGGATCCCAATTTTGCGCAGAACGGCTACGTTTACATTTATTATCCAGCCAAGACGCCGACGATTCATTTCCGCCTGAGCCGCTTCACCGCCGATGGCGACGTCGCCGTGCCTGGGAGCGAGGTGGCATTGTTCGACCTCCCGACACTCGGGGCCTCGGACTGGCACAACGGCGGCGGCATCCAGTTTGGGCCGGACGGCAAGTTGTATCTCTCGGTCGGCGAAAACAATCAGCCCAATCTTTCGCAGTCGCTCAATTCCGTGATGGGCAAGATTCTGCGCCTTAACCCGGACGGGAGCATTCCGCAGGACAACCCGTTCGTCGGCCAGACGAGCGGCCAGAATCAAGCCATCTGGGCGCTCGGGTTGCGCAATCCCTTCAGCCTTGCGATCCAGGCCGGCACCGGCCGGATTTTCGCCAACGACGTCGGCTCCGGCGCGTGGGAGGAAATTGATGAAATCGTCCGCGGTGGCAACTACGGCTGGCCCCTGCGGGAAGGCGCGGTCGGGGACAACAGCCCCACTTACAAGGATCCGTTCTTCGCCTACGCGCATCCCGCGACCGCGCCGCGGAGCAGCGCCATCACGGGCGGCGCGTTTTACAATCCCGCGCGCCCCAGTTTCCCGGCGCAATACTTCGGCAAGTACTTTTTCGTGGATGGTGAGACCCAGGTGTTCCGGGTGCTGGATCCGAACACCCGCACGGCCACCACGTTTGCGACCATTCCCCTGGAGGACGGGGTCGCCCGAACGCTGCCCCTCTATCTGACCGTGGCCCCCGATGGTGTGCTGCATTACGTCGCGCGCAGCCAGAAAGAGGTCCATTCGATCCGCTACGTCGGGGCGCAGGCCCCGCAGATCGGCAACGCGCCCGCCAGCCTCGCGGTCTCCGTCGGGGATCCCGCGGAGTTCACGGTTGAGGCCTTTGGCACCGCGCCGCTCACCTTTCAATGGCAACGCAAGACCCCGCCGGCCCTTGATTTCGTCAACATCCCCGGGGCCACGACGACGGTCTTCCGGCTGGCCGCCGCCACGCTGGGCGACCACAACTCCCAGTTCCGCTGTGTCGTCGGCAACGGCGCGGGCACCGCGACCAGCGCCGCCGCCACCCTCACGGTGAGCGGCAACCTCCCGCCCCGCGCCACCATCGTCGATCCGCCGATGGGCACCACCTACCGCGCTGGCGACACGATGGTTTTCTCCGGGACCGGCACCGATCCCGAGGACGGCGACCTTGCGCCCGGCGCGTTCACCTGGGCCGTCGAATTTCTCCACCTCGAACATTCGCACCCGTTCCTTCCGGACACTGCCGGCATCACCAACGGATTCTTCGAAATTCCCAAGACCGGGGAAACCAGCGACCAAGTCGGCTATCGCATCTTCCTCACTGTCACGGACGCGAACGGCGTGGCGAACACCACCACCCGGGACATACTCCCGATCAAGTCCAGCCTCACGCTGCAAACCGATCCGCCCGGCCTCCAGGTCACGCTGGATGAACGGCCGCTCACCGCACCGGTGACCCGCACGACCGTCGTCGGCCTGACCCGGGAAATCGGCGCGCCCGACCAGATCGTGGGCGGGATTCCGTACCAATTTGTGTCGTGGTCTGACGGGATGCCCGCCGTTCACACCATCGACGCACCGGAGTTGCCGACGACCAACACGGCCACTTTCCAGCCCGTCTTCACGGTGGGCGACAATGCCGGCCTGGTCTCCCAAGTGGTTCCCGATCACCTCATGCCCGGCGAGACAAATGTGATCACCATCCGGCTGGCGAACATCGGCTCCACCACCTGGACCACGGCGGACAACTATTTTCTGGGCGCCACCAATCCGCCCGACAACCTCACTTGGGGCCTGAATCGTGTTTCCTTGCTCAACGATGTCGCGCCCGGTGCCGTCGGCACCTTCACCTTTGAAATCGTCGCCCCGCTGACCCCGGGCCTCTACAACCTGCAATGGGCGATGCTCCGCGAAGGCGCGGGCTTCTTCGGCCAGCCCAGCGCCAACGCCGCGGTGAACGTTCTCCCCCTCGGTACCAAGGGCAATGCCGCCACCTTCGTTTCGCAAAATGTTCCCACGCTCATGGCCCCCGGCTCGACCGCGCTGGCCACCATCACCCTGCGCAATGTCGGCACCAACAACTGGTCCGAAGCCACCAAGCACCGCCTCTGTTCCATCAATCCCCTCGACAACGGCACTTGGAATCTCCGCCGCGTCTATTTGGGAAATGTCGTGCCGCCCGGAGCTTTGTACACATTCACCTTCGCCATCCGTGCCCCGGCGACGGCGGGCAACTACAATTTCCAATGGATGATGGTGCAGGAAACCATCGAGCGGTTCGGCGAGACGCCCAACGTCGTCATCCAGGTCAGCAGCGCCGCGCCCATCCCGCCGACGTTCACGCTGTCGCCCGCCGACAAGACCGTGTTTGTCGGCCAGACCGTCGCCCTGACGGCGGCCGCAACCGGCGCGCCCACCCCAACTCTGCAATGGCAGAGCAAAGCGGCCGGTGCCGCCGACTTCGCCGACATTCTCGGCGCCACCGCCGCCACCTACACCACGCCGCCGCTCGGGCTGCCCAACACAGGCACCCAGTTCCGCTGCATCGCCACCAGCTCCGCTGGCTCCGCCACCAGTGCGTCGGCCACCGTGACGGTGACCGCCGTCGCCCCCAGTTTCACGCTGCAACCCACCAACAAAGTGGTCGGCGTGGGACAAACCACCACCCTCACCACCGCCGCCGCCGGCGTGCCCACGCCCGCCCTCCAATGGCAGCGTCAGGCACCGGGGACCGTCGGCTTCGTCGATCTGCCGGGCGCGACCGCCGGCACCTACCTCACGCCGGTGCTGAGCCTCCTCGACACCGGCACGCAGTTTCGCTGCGTGGCCACCAACGTCGCCGGTGCCGTCACCAGCGCGGTGGTTAGCGTGACGGTCACCGCCGTCGCTCCCAGTTTCACCCTGCAACCCGTCGGCAAATCCGTGGTCGCGGGACAGACCGTGACTCTGACCGTCACGGCGGCGGGCGTTCCCACGCCCGCGCTCCAATGGCGAAGCCAGGCACCCGGAACCGTCGGGTTCCTTGACCTCCCCGGCGCGACCGCCGGCACCTACCTCTCGACGCCCCTGACGCTCGCTGACACCGGCACACAATTTCGCTGCATCGCCACGAATGTCGGCGGTTCCGCCACCAGTTTGGTGGCCGTGGTCACCGTGACCAACGGCAGCCCCGGCTTCACCCTGCAACCCGGCAACAAAAGCGTGGTGGTGGGACAAACGGCCACCTTCACCGCGGCCGCCACCGGCACGCCCGCGCCGACGCTCCGCTGGCAGCGGCTGGCCCCGGCCACGACCGACTTCATTGACGTGCCCGGTGCCACCGGCGGGACTTACCTCACGCCCGTCCTCGCCCTCGCCGACAACGGCACGCAGTTCCGCTGCCTCGCCACCAACACCGCCGGCAGCGCCACCAGCACGGTCGCGACCGTGACCGTGACCACCGCCGCGACCACCGCCCCCACCGTGACCCGCTTCTTCCCGCCCAACGATTCCCGGAACGTCCCGCTTGCCGCGCTCATCACCGCGACGTTTTCGCAGGCGATGAATCCGGCGACCCTCACACCCACGACCTTCACCGTACGCCGGTCCGATCAGACCACCAATCTGACAGCCACCGTCACCTACGATGCCGGCACCCTCACCGCCACCCTCCGGCCCACGGCCCTGCTGAAGGCCGACTGGAAATACATCGTGTCCGTCCTTGGCGGTCCCACCGGCGCGAAAAACCTCACCGACATCCCGTTGGTCACGACCAACGTCGCCTTCTACAGCAAGGACACCCAGCCCGCGCGCTTCTCCCTGATCACGGCGTCCAACATCACCGCCACCAGCGCCACCATCACTTGGGACACCAATGAAATCGCCGATTCCCAGGTGCGCTACGGCCTCACCACCGCCTACGGCCTCACCTCCGCGTTGCTCCCGACCAAGATCCGCCATCACAGCGTCAACCTCACCGGGCTGGAGCGCGGCAAGATTTACAACTATCAGGTGCGCAGCACCGACGCGTACGGCAACGTCGGCGCCTCCGGCAACTTCACCTTTACCACGCTACCCTGATCCGCTTGCCATCACGCCAGCCGTCGTCCGTGTGCCTTTCCGTAACGGGCAAGACCTCGCCATGAACTGGCACACCACCGACCTCCCCGATCTGCTGCGCCAGATTCAGCACGCCCTCCACGCCGCGCCCGCCGACGCCGCCAACCCGCTCCGCACCGCCGCGTTCATCACCGCGCCCGACTCGCATCCTGCCGCGCGCACCGTCGTCCTCCGCCGCGCCGACACCGACACCCGGCAGCTCTTTTTCTACACTGACACCCGCTCCGCCAAACTCCGCGAACTCGCACAGAATCCCGCCGTCGCCTGGCTCTTCCATCATCCCGGCGAGCAGATGCAGATCCGCGCCGAAGGCACCGCCGCGCTCCACCCAGCCGACGACTTCGCCCGCGCGGCCTGGGCCGCGACGCCGCCGCTCAACCGCCTGAACTACTGCGCCACGCTCCCGCCCGGAACCCCCGTTGACAATCCCGACGCCGGTCTCCCCGCCGCTTGGCGTCACCGCGAACCCACGCGCGAAGAAACCGAAACCGGCTGGGCCAATTTCGCCGTCGTCGTCACCACCCTCACGCGCCTCGATTGGCTCCTCCTGCGCCCCCAAGGCACGCGCCGCGCGTGCTTCCAGTGGGACGGCACCGCCTGGTCCGCCCACTGGCTCGTCCCCTGAAAACAGGGGTGGGGACAGCTTGTCCCCACACCATCGAGCTCGACGATAAACCCGATCGGCGCGACACCAATGAGCGCAGGGAAGTCATTTCTGGCAAAGGAATGGAGGCAAAGGAATGAAGACAA
>BJHT01000293.1 GCA_014193395.1 Verrucomicrobiota bacterium | reverse complement strand
TCTGCGCGGCCTCGGCGAGCAGCACAGCGGCCGGGTTGTGCCGATACGTCGACACGTAGCCGCTGTAGAGCGCGATGGTGTGCTCGCCCAGCGCAGGCTTCAGCGTCGCGAGGTCGAGGACGAACTCAGCAGTCGCGGCCTTGAGCGGCACCTCGGGAGTCTTCGCCGCAGTGAAGCCCGCGCCGTCGGCCCGGAGCTTCAGCGTCGTGCCGGAGAACTCGCCGCGCCAGGTGAGCGCGAGCGGGATGGTGAGCTTCTCGCCGAGCTTCGCCTCCCAAATCTTGTTCTCGCGCGGCGCGATGGTGATGGGCGCGCCCTCGGCGTCCGTGACCGAGATGGGCACGTCGGCGAGCAGGCGCGGCTTGGGAATCTCCACGGTGGCTTCGCGCACGGGCCAGATCATCGAGGCGAGCTGAACGGGCCGCGTCACAGTCGCGCCGTTGATTTGGGCGCGGCCAAAAATCTTCGCGACGCCCGCCGAACGCGGGGCTTTCTCCGACGCGGTGATGAGCAGTTTGCCCTGCGACTGGCCGGCCGGAATCTTCAGCGCCGCCGCCGTCACGCCCGTCGGCAAATCTTCCATGCCCAGCTCGATGTCGCCCGCGAAGCCGTCGCGCCGGATGACGACGACGTCGAACGCCATCGTGCCGCCGGGGCGCAGCGCGATGGGCTTGGACTGCGCGTTGCGGTCGCCGTTGCGCAGCTCGAAATGAATCGCCCACGCCGCGAGCGCAAAGTCCGGCGCGGCCGGCCGGATGACGAGCCGGTAAACATTCGCCGCGTCGTTGCGCGTGCCGCCGAACAGGTCGCGGAGCTGGAGGCGATAGAGGCCGTCCTCCTTGACTTCGAGTTTGCCAAGCACGTCGGCGGAGCCGGCGTCGTAGGGCGGGCCGTCGTAGGAATAGCCGTTGCTCGAGGGCTTCATCGGCGGCGGGATGTCGTTCAGCTCGGCCACGTCGGTGAGCTTTTCCTTGTCGCCGTCCTTCTCGACGCGCTGCACAAGCACGAACGGATCCGTGGGCAAGCCCAGCCGCTCGGACGCGACCTCGATCCACCACACCTCGCCCTTCTTCGCGGTGAACTCGAACGTGTCCACGTCCGCCGCCGGGAAGAAGCTGCCGCTGATGTCGCAGGGCAGCGTGATTTTCTGCGCCTGCGCGTGAGTGTTGTTTGGCTCGGCTTCGGCCGTGCGCGGGATGCCGAAGTCGGCAGCCGGGTTCCACGAGAACGAACTCACCGAGCGTGTTGTGGCGTGGCGCGGGATGGGCGCGCCCGCAGCGACATTCCGCAACGCAAGCCGGTAGAAATGCTCCGGCCCGCCCTTGAAGGTGAGGCTGTGGACCTTGATGAAATATTTGCCGTCCGCCGGCGGCGTGAAGTCCAGCAGGCCGCTCGTGCGATTGACGACGAGGTCGCGGCCCTCGCTGTCGGCGACGATGAGCACGGGCGTGAGCTTGGAATCGATCCCCGCCGTCGCGCACTCGACCACGACGCGCTGCCCCTTCGTGCCGGTGAACGAATAAAAGTCCACGGCCCGCGCGGTCATGTTCGCGTTGCAAACGGAGTTGGGCTTCAGCGCGAGCGCGGTTTCCAGGGACGTGTTTGGCGTGGTGCGCGTGATTTCCGCGAGCTTGCTGACCGTGAACGCCCGCGCCGCAGAGACGCCGAGACGCGACACGACCCGCGCGTCGTGGACGCCGACCGGCGCATCCGCTGCAACGGTGACGACGAACTTGTTCGCCTCCGGTTTGCCGTCGGTGCCGAGCTTGGGCTTAGCCGTGAGCTTGGGCGTGGAAAAGACCAAGTCCGTCGCTTCCTCCAAGCTCTCGCCCGTGATGGCGACCTCGACGGTGGAGCCGACCTGCGCGCCCATCGGCATGGTGGTGAGCAGGCGCGGCGTGGGGAGGATGACTTGTTGGGCGAGGGCCGGGCTGGCGACGAGCAGGCAAGTGAGTGCGACGAGACCGCGTTGCAGTGCAGACTTCCAAGTCTGCTGTATCGCCGATTTCCAAATTGGCAGCGCGTCCGCAGGCGCACGGCCCGCAGGTTTGGAAACCTGCGACACAGCAGATTTGGAAATCTGCGCTACAGGGAGGGGCGCTCTCGCGGGCGTGTCCCTCTCATTAGCACCCGGCTTCAGCCGGGTGTCGGAGGCGTCGTGCCTGGGAAACCGTTTCAACGGTTTTTCACACGGTGTCCGCGAAGCCGTTGAAACGGCTGTGGATCTCTGCGCAGCAATCACCCGGCTGAAGCCGGGTGCTAATGAGATGAAGGCGAAAAGATTCATGCGACGGGTGAAACCTGCGGCTCAGTGGTTGTAGAGAAACTCCTTCGTGTTGATGAGCGCCCAGAGCAGGTCCTCGTAGGCGAGGCGGCGGGCTTGCGCGGGTGGGAGCGGCTTGCCCTCGGCGTCTTCGCGCGGACGGGCGAGATACTCTTCGGCGACAGCCTGCTCGTGCGACTGCGGCTCGCGCGCGAACGCGGCGAGATACAACTCGCGCAGTTTCGCAGCCTCGGGCTTGTCCGCCTTCGCCAAGCGCTCAGCGCGGCCGCCGCTGGTGGCGAGCTTGGCCTTCACGTCGGCGGCGTTCATCAAGTGCAGGCTCTGCGCGAGGCTCGCAGAGGAGGCGCGTTCGCATTCGCACACGCTCGCGCCCTCGGGGCGGCCGAAGACTTTCAGGAATGCGGAGCCGCGGTTGTAGCTGTTGTCCGGCAGCGCAATCGCGCGCGTGCCGGCGGGCAGGTCGGCGAAGTCCGTCTTCGCACCGGTCAACTGGTCAATCGAATCGAGCAGCACCTCCGCCTGCATCCGGCGCGGGTAGAAGTGCGAGAAGTTCTGCCGGTCCACGCCGTTGTGCTGGTTGGGCGTGGCGCTGAGTTGATACGTGGCGGACTGCGTGATGACGCGCACGACGGCCTTGAGGTCGAAGCCGCTCTCGACGAAATGCTTCGCGAGCGCGTCGAGCAACTCGGGGTTCGAGGGCGGGTTCGTGTCGCGGATGTCGTCCTCCGGCTCGATGAGGCCGCGTTTGAAAAAGTGTTTCCAGTAGCGGTTCACGAGGGCCTTTGCGAAGAACGGATTAGCCTTGTTGCCCATCCAGTCGGCGAGGCGCAGTCGCGGGTCTTCGTCGGGCGGGATGTCGAGCGTGGGGTCGCCGAGGCCGGCGGGCTTCACGGGCAGTTTGGTTTTCTTGTTCTCCGTCTGCGCGACGCCGCGCTTGTGGAAGATGACATCCTCGCCCGCCGTGGCCGTGGGCTTGCGGCCTATCTGGCTGAAGAACGCCGACATGCTGTAGTAATCGTGCTGGCTCCAGCGCTCGAAGGGATGGTGATGGCATTGCGCGCACTGCATGCGCACGCCGAGGAAAAGCTGCGCGACGTCCTCGAGCTGCTCGGTCGGTTGCTTGACGCGCTTATACCAAGCCACGGGCGGATTGCCCTCGATGGTGCCGGTGGCGGCGAGTAGTTCGCGCACGAGGCGATCGTAGGGCTTGTTCGCCAGCAGGCTGTCGCGCACCCACGAGTGGAACGCAAAATTCGCCGTGATGTCGCTGGCGGCGTCGCGCTTGTTCTTCAGCAGCGCGGTCCATTTGTTCGCGAAGAAGTCCGCGTAGTCGGGCGTGGTGAGCAACGCGTCCACGAGCTGGTCGCGCTTCGTCGGGATCTTGCTGGCGAGAAACGCCTCGGCCTCGGCCACCGTGGGCAGGCGGCCCGCGAGGTCGAGCGAGACGCGCCGGAGGAACGTGGCGTCATCGCACACCGGCGACGGCGGAATGCCGAGGAGCTTGAGGTTCGCAAAGACGAGCTGGTCGATGAAGTTGCGCGCCGGGGGCAACTGCGCGACGGGCGCGCCGAGCGGGATGGCGACGTTGCACACCGCGGCCAGCGCCTGGTAGCGCACCATCACCGCGACGTTGCCGGGGATGTCGGAAATTTTCACGCGCCCGGATTCGGTGGTTTCCGCCATCGCACGGTCGTTGGCTTCGTAGAGCGCGAGCGCAGTGACGTCGCGCATGCGGCCGTCGGCGTAGCGGGCGGTGACCTTGAGCTGTTGCTCGCCTTTGACCGGGATCGTCTGGCGCGCGGGCTGCACGGTGAGCGACACCGGCCTCGGCGCGGTCGCCTGATCAAACGTGGCGCCCTGGCTGATCCAGCTTCGCAGCAACACGTAACCCTCCGAGCCTTGCTCCAGCCGCACGCCGCCGCCGTGGGGCAGACGACCCGATGCTTTGAGCAGCAGCAGGCTCTGCTCCGGCGAAGCAGCGAACACGCGACGACCGCGCGACTCCTTCACGAGATGCTCGAAGTCCTCCTGCGGCTCGAACCCGAGCAGGGAAAGCTGAAACCCATTTTGCCCCATGCCCGCTTTCGCGTGGCACGCGCCCGCGTTGCAACCGGCTTTTGTCAGCACCGGCACGACGTCATTCACGAAGCTCACCGGGCGCGGCGACTCGGGGTCCGCGGCAAAGATCGGAGCCGCGAGCAGCAGCGTCAGGAGCAACGTCAGCCACCGCCGTGGGTAACTCGGCCGGGGATCGAAAAGCTGCGGCATCAGAAGCACCCCGCTCAGAGCGCGGCCGGCGGGCACCTCTTCATTTTACTTCTCGATCGAGCGTGGCGACGACGCAGCCAGACGGAGCACGACCGGTCCCTGGTCGCAGCGTGTGAAAAGCAAGTGGATCGTTGGAATTTTCCGCCGACTTCCGCCATCCCTACGCGCTGCGGGCGGGGACCGCCCGCGCTCCGAAATCTCCGCTTCCCGCCGAACCGAGCACCTCCTTGTTTTCCCATTTCCCGTTTCCGAGTGCGGCTAAAAATGCGCAGCGAGCTGGTGAAGTTAGCGCGACGTGCGCAATTCCGCGCACCCACAACGCGCCGTCGCCTCCCCGCGCTCACCGCAGCGTTCCGCACGAACCGCCGCCGCCGCAAGGCAATCGAAAGAATTTCCCAAATCTCCCCTGAAAAACTCTTCCATTCTGGCATTTCGGGTGCTTATTTTTGTCCGACCGTGTTTCCTAAACAGTGAACTCAGTGCAACCCAACTAAGACAAACCACATGCCCAAATTTAAGCTCGAATACATCTGGCTCGACGGCTACGAACCCGTCCCGAACCTCCGCGGCAAAACCCAAATCAAGGAATTCGCCAGCTTCCCGAAACTCGAGGAACTCCCGTTCTGGGGCTTCGACGGCAGCTCGACCCGCCAAGCCGAAGGCCGCACGTCCGACTGCATGCTCAAGCCCGTGGCGGTCTATCCCGACTCGACCAAGAAAAACGGCGTGCTCGTGATGTGCGAAGTCATGATGCCCGACTGCAAGACCCCGCACCCCTCCAACTCGCGCGCGACCATTCTCGACGACCCCGGCGCGTGGTTCGGCTTCGAGCAGGAATACTTCCTCTATCAGGACGGCGTTCCGCTCGGCTTCCCGGCGGGCGGCGGTTTCCCGCCGCCGCAGGGCGAATACTACACGGGCGTCGGCTACAAGAACGTCGGCGACATCGCCCGCGAAATCGTGGACACGCACCTGGACCTCTGCCTTGACGCCGGCATCAACCACGAAGGCATCAACGCCGAAGTGGCCAAGGGCCAGTGGGAATTCCAAATCTTCGGCAAAGGCTCCAAGAGCGCGGCCGACCAGGTGTGGATGGCCCGCTACCTCCTCATGCGCCTGTGCGAAAAATACGGCGTCGATGTCGTCTGGCACTGCAAGCCCCTCGGCAAGGACGTGGACTGGAACGGCTCCGGCATGCACTCCAACTTCTCGACCACACACATGCGTGAAGTCGGCGGCAAGGAATACTTCGAGGCCCTCATGGCTGCGTTCGACAAATACAAGAACGAGCACATCGCCGTGTACGGCCCGGACAACCATCTCCGCCTCACCGGCCTGCACGAAACGCAGTCCATCGACAAGTTCAACTACGGCGTCGCCAACCGCGGCGCGTCCATCCGCGTCCCGCACAGCTTCGTGAACAACAACTACCGCGGCTACCTCGAAGACCGCCGCCCGAACTCGCAGGGCGACCCCTACAAGATCGCCAGCCGCATCTTGCAGACCATCGCCACGGTGCCGATCCCGGCGCCCGCGGCTCCTGCTGCCAAAAAAGCAGCCGCCAAGAAGTAACAGCCGGGCGACGTCCAGGCATCCCCTCTCACAACGGCGCGGACCCCGGTCCGCGCCGTTTTTTTGGCCTCCGGACCGGCCCCAAAAACCGACAAAAAAGTCCGGCGAAAAAACTTTCGACAGAAAATCTCCGGCAGAAAAATGGGGGCAGAAAAAACTCGGTTCTCCTTCCCATTTTTCTGCCGTCGTCCCCTTGCCGCCGCCCCCGCATTTCTCCACTCTCCGCCCGTGAAACAATCCATCGTCACCCTCGACCTCGAAGGCGTCCTCGTTCCCGAAATCTGGATCGCCGTCGCCGACAAAACCGGCATCCCCGAACTCCGCCGCACCACCCGCGACGAACCCGACTACGACAAACTGATGACCGGACGCCTTCAGATTCTCGACCGCCACGGCCTCAAACTTTCCGACATCCAGTCCGTCATCGACACGCTGCGCCCGCTGCCCGGCGGCGCGGAATTTCTCAGCGAACTCCGCTCCCTCGTCCAGATCATCATCCTTTCCGACACCTTCGAGCAATTCGCCCAGCCGCTCATGCGCCAGCTCGGCTGGCCCACGCTGTTGTGCCACCGCCTCGTCGTGGACCGCGACCACATCACCGGCTACCAGCTCCGCCAGCCCGATCAGAAGAAAAAATCCGTCGCCGCCCTCAAGAGCCTCAACTACCAGGTCATTGCCGCCGGCGATTCCTACAACGACACCACCATGCTCGGCGAAGCCCACCACGGCTTCCTCTTCCACGCCCCCGCCAACGTCATCCGCGATTTCCCCCAATTCCCCGCCGTCAACAGCTACCCCGAACTCCTCCGCCTAATCCGCGAAAAACTCTGACCCTTCGCGCCGGCGGCCCCCCCCGGTGGAGCGCGACCGGTCCCCGGTCGCAGCGCGTGGATTGCCACGGGAGCGGTTGACTTTCCCAACGACTCTTGCCGTGCGAACGCACCGCGAGCGCGCACGTCCGCGCTCCGAAAGCGTCGCGGGGGGATCATTAATCTTTCGGCGCCGTGAAGCGTAAAAAGACGCAAGAATGGCGAGCCGTTGTCTCTGACAAATCCCGACGTGGAATCACTTCCGGTCCTCAGCTTCCCTCTTTGCGTTTCTTTGCGTTCTTTCGCGGCCATCCCTCCCCCTCCCGCTTCCCAAGGAAAAAGAAAAAGGGGACGCCCCCCGCTCATCCCCCCCTCACCTCTCGCGACCGTCCCGCGGCTCACTTCCCCGCCACGTCGTAGCACGACAGCAATTCCTGATCGCGCAGATACAGCTTCCCATTGAGCACCACCGGATGCGTCCAGACCTTTCCCTTCGGATTCCGCTGCGTCGTCTGCGGCGCGAGTTTGAAGCGCCCCTTCTCTTTCCATCCCTCCGTCGAAACCTCGACCAACGCCACCGTTCCCGAGTTTTCCTCCAGACACACCAGCATCCCGTCCGCGAAATGCACCGCGCCTTTCCCCAGCGCCTTGCTCACCCACACCGCCTCGCCCGTCTTCAGGCTCTGACACGTCCAACCGCCCTTGTCCGAGTAGCCATACAAATGTTCACCCACCAAAATCACGCCGCCATGATGATTCACCATCGTGGTATTCACCCACGCGTCAGTCGCCTTGTTCTCCGCGTCGATCGTCACCAGCTTGCAACCCACGCCGTAGCCCGACGCGATATACACGCTGTTCCCCTTCACAATCGGCGTCGGAATCACCGCCGTCTTTCCCTGCCAGTCCGACTGCCACAACACCTTCCCGCTGCTCGCCTCAATGCCTGCGACATGCTCCCTCGTGAGCTGCACATACTGCCGCTTCCCATTGATCGTCGCCACGACCGGTGACGAATACTGCGCGCCATCAGTCCAATCCGCGCTCTGCCACACCGGCTTGCCCGACGCCTTGTCCAGCGCGAGCAACGTCCCCTTCGCCCCACCCGGCGTGCAGATCACCAACTCGCCATCCACCAGCACCGATTCCGTGTAACCCCAGCCCGGCGTCTTCCCGCCAAACTCCGCCATGCGCACCTTCCACACCTCCTTGCCATCCGCCGCATTCGCGCACAGCAAAAAGCCGTTGCCACTCATCGCATAAACCTTCCCGTCCGCCACACTCGGCGTCCCGCGCGGCCCATCGCCCCAGCCATTTTTCAAAATCGGCCCCAGCTCCGTCGCCCACTTTTCCTTCCCCGCCGCCGCGTCCACCGCGATCAGGAACTCCGCATCCCCGCGCAATCCCATCGTGAACAGAGTATCACCCACGATCGCCACGCCCGCGTAACCCAGCCCCGCGTCCTTGAACAACCACACCTGCTTCGGTCCGCCCGCCGGCCACTCCTTCGCCAAGCCCATGTCCGGCGAATGATCATCCCGATTCGGCCCGCGCCACTGCGGCCAGTCCGCGGCGAGCACGGTGGAAGTGAACGAACCGAACAGGGCGAGGGTGGCAATGAAGTTTGTTTTCATGAGCAAGTGCGACTGTGTGCTACCGGTTCGCTGCCACCCACGAAAGCACAATTTCTCCGCCAGAATGTCGGAGCACGCGTGCCAGCCCCGGAGTGCGGCCGTCCTCGGCCGCAGCGACGTCCGCACGCACGACGCGCGCCGGAATCCGTCACCGTCCCACTGCACTTGGTCTGGCCGCGCCGCTGCCGGCACACTCCGAGGAACAATAACCGGCCACCCAAGCGTACCCCACCGCATCGGTGCTCGACCACACCCGACCAACAAAATGCCGCCGCAGCAGACCAGCGACAGCCCGCGATCACCGCCCGCCAATTACTAATCACTAATCACTAATGTAGTGTTCATCAAAAGAGTGGACAAAATGGTATGATCGGCCATCTTGGGTCATGGCCCGACCTGTCTCTCGCATTGAACTGTCCTCCGACCAGCGGCAAAGCCTGCAACAATTGGCGCGCCGCCC
>BJHT01000292.1 GCA_014193395.1 Verrucomicrobiota bacterium | reverse complement strand
GGAGGATGGCTTCGGGAGTGGGTTTGGGTTTCATTGGGGGAATGTATATGCCATAAACATATACTTAGCAACGAAAAGCACCGGAATACCGCACTGACCAGAATTTTGTCTTACGCCCTCTGGCGTTGCTCCGCCGCGATACTGCTTGCCAGTCGCTTTTGAGTCTCCGTAAGGTGGCGGCGTTGATTCGTTCCGGGGCCGCGGTCGGTCGGGAGGATTGGCGTCCGTGAGCGAGTTTTTTGCTCGCGTCGCGCGGGTTCGCCAGGACGCCGTCTGACGGGCAGCGGATGCGAGTCGCGTGGTTCGCCAGAGTAGCTCAGGGGTAGAGCAGAGGACTCATAAGCCTTTGGTCGGGGGTTCAATTCCCTCCTCTGGCACCAACTTTTTGAAAAGCTCAAAGTTCAAAGTTCAAAGCTCAAGGGAAGCGCCATGTCTCCAAGGTCCATGTGCCAAGCGGGGGCATTCCGCGTGAGATTGGTGCTTCATCGCCCGGAGAAAATCGCGGAGACAAAACTCCTGCATTTCCACCCAACGTAGTGATGAGCCTTTGGAACTTGTTGCTTGGTGTTTCCCTTGAGCTTTGAGCTTTGAACTTCACGCCTCGCCTTCCTCCCGCCGGGCCGCATCGCCGCCCACTTCCCGATTGTTCCGTCGAGCGATTGCGCCTTATCGTGGGCGCATGATTGCCAACCCTCCCGCTCCCCCTTCCGCCGCACCGAAATTTTTTGCGCCGACAGCTCTGCCACGCCGTGCGGCCTTGCGGCTCGGGGCGGGGACGCTGTTGTCGCTGGGGTTGTGGCCGGGCGCGTTGCGCGCGGAGGGCAATGGGAAGGGCGGCGAGTTCACGTTCATCGCGGTGAACGATCTGCATTACCAAACGGAGAAGTGCGGGGCGTGGTTCGAGCGCGTCGTCGCGCAGATGAAGGAGGCGCGGCCGGCGTTTTGCCTGATGGGCGGCGACTGGGCGGAGAAGGGCACGGGCGCGGAACTCGGGCCGGTGAAGGAGATCTTCGGCAAGCTGGGCGTGCCGGTGTACGGCGTGATCGGCAATCACGATTACCGCACGCAGACGGATCGCACGGTGTACGAACAGCTTTTTCCCGACCGGCTGAATTATCGTTTCGAGCACGCGGGCTGGCAGTTTGTGGCCCTCGATTCGAGTGACGGCCTGCGTTACAAGGACACGAAGATTCAGCCCGCTACCTTGAGCTGGCTCGACGACCAGTTGCCGAAACTGGACCCGGCGCGGCCGACCGTGGTGCTCACGCATTTCCCGCTCGGCCCCGACACGATGATGCGCCCGCGCAATGCCGACGACGTGCTGGCGCGGTTCAAGGCCTTCAATTTGCGCGCGGTTTTCTCCGGTCATTTCCATGCATTTACGGAGCGCAAGGTCGGCGAGACGATTCTCACCACCAACCGCTGTTGCTCCTTCAGCCGCGGGAATCACGACGCTTCCAAGGAGAAGGGCTACTTCGTCTGCCGCGCCAAGGACGGAAAAATCACGCGCGAATTTGTCGAAGTGAAACCTGCGGTTTGAGCTGTGACGGTGCGGTTGCTCGGATTCGCCGCAGATAATCTCCTGCTTTCCCTCCTAATTTTTCTGCCCCCATTTTTCTGCCGGTCTTCTTTCTACCGGTTCTCTTTCTGCCCCTACCTGTCCGCCGCGCACCGGCGGAATGAAGCCCCCAGCCCCTCGACAAATCGCTCCGGCGCAAACGCCCGGCTCCGCTCGAGCGCGCCCTGCCCGCACCGCTCGCGCAGCGGCGCATCACGCAACATCCGGCCGATTGCCCCCGCCAGTGCGCCCGCCGTGTGTTCGCGCACGACCAATCCCGTTTCGCCATCCGCCAGCCACTCCTCTGTCGCGCCGCCCGCGAAGGCCACGACCGGTTTCCCGCGCGCCATCGCCTCGACGCCGACCAAGCCGAACGGCTCGGGCCGCACCACCGGACTCACCACCACGCTGGCCCGCGCATACCACGCATCCAGCTCGCGTGGCAGCAGCTCGCCGACGAACTCCACCCGGTCCGTCAGCCCCTGCCGAGTCACCGTCGCGCGCAACTCCCCGAGCTGCGGCCCCGTGCCCGCCACGACCAATCGCCACGCGACCTCGCGCAGCATCCCGAGGCTCTCGAGCAACACCTGGACGCCCTTGCCTCTCACCAGCCGGCTCGCCACAAGCAGCAGGCCCGGCTCAGGCGCTGACGCCACTGTCGGTGGCAACGCGAACAACGGCAGCACGTCGATTCGCTCTGCCGCATAGCCATTCTCCAACAATCCGCGGCGCATGAATGCCGACGCCACTTGCAACCGCAGCCCGCCCGCCGTCTTCATCTCGCACCAGCCTTGCACCCGCCGCCAACGCTCGAGATTGCCGAGCGGATTCTTCCCGCCGCAACCCTGCGCGTAATGCCACGCCAAGCACGCCAGCCCGTGCGGCCGTTGACACGGCGCGAACGCGCGGGTCATCCGGTCCCCGCCGGAACAGAACAAACTCTGGTCGTGGATGAAGCGGCACGTCGGCGCGAGGGCCGCGATTTCCGCGCGGAAGAATGGATGGTCCGCCGTGTGGAGTTGCAGCACCTCGGGCCGGAAATCTTTCACCAACCGCCCGAAGGCGGCGCGCATCACGTCGTGCGCTGCGGTTGCGGGCGGAAGGGAAAAAACCGGACACGGCACGGCGGCGGGACCGCCGTCATCGTAGGCGAGCGCGACGTCGTGACCGGCGGCGTGGAGCAGCGCGCACGTCTCGACCACCATGCGGTTCAAGCCGCCTGTGTGCGGCCGCGCCGTGTGGTTGACCAGCAGAATACGCATGGGGGAGTGATCTTAAAAAACGAAGTTTAACCACGGATAAGCCCAGCGCGGCGGTCGCTGCGAACGAAGGAGCGTTACTTTTGGAGTGCGGTGACTTGTAACCGCTTCTCCAAGGCGACTTGTCGCCGTCGAACTGCGGGAGATGTGGATGTCCGATGGGGCGCTAACGGCTCGCGCCAGCGCGGGCACGCGCGCGTGAGCGGACGCGCTCGGAAATTTGACGGCGACAAGTCGCCTGCGCAAAAGCGGTGACAAGTCACCGCACTCCAAAACTGCGGCGTTGCGAAAACTCCCTGCCGTCGCTGGCACGTTTTTCAAGGTTGCCGCACGGATGGACACGGATCGGAAGGGCGAGGTTGCGCCTCCTGTTTTCATACGGTGAACGAGTCGGCGATAGTCGGTTTTCATCCGTGTTTATCGGTGTTTATCCGTGGTTTCTCCATCCCCACTGTTTTCTCGGGTCATCGGCTCACGGCGGCGGCGCGCCGATTTCGCTTAGGTGGACGCCGCGCCGACGCGGGCGCCGCACGCCGAACAAAACCGCGCCGTCGGCGCGCAGTCCTGCGCGCATTTTGGGCACGCGAGGTGCGCCGCGAGGTGCCGCCGGTGGATGATGAGATTGCGGATGTAGGGAATCCAGGTGAACGCGTAGGCGAAGATGAAGACCGAATCCCGCCGGTAAAAAACCGCGTACGCCAGCAGCAGCAGCGAGCCGACCAAACTCAGCCACCAGAAGGCCGGCGGCACCACGACCTGGCGCTTCCGCTCGGTCGCATACCACTGAACCATGAACCGCGAAAAGAACACCGCGTTGCCCAGCCAGCCGACGACCTTCCAGACATTCCACTGAATGCCGAACAGTTTGCCGTCGCTCGAGATGAAGCCCAGCCAGTCCATAATCACGCCGGACGCTAAGGGCGCCGCACGGTGAAAACGAGGGCAAAAGCGGGGACCGGGCGGTCCGGCGCGCCTCGCTGAAAAAGTGCTGCTCCGTCTGTCATGCGCCGAGAGTGGCCCGCTTGCGGAATTTGATCTTCGACGACGAAACGGTCGGGGCGCGGAAGAAGAAGTTTGCGCTCTGCTGGAGAGCTGCGGTCGTCACCGCCAGGACTGCGCTGCCGGGCAGCATCAGGCGTGGCTCGCGTTTGTAGAGCGGGTCTCGGAATCTGGGAACAATGGGACGGCGCGCGATAACTCTTCACCGTCGCCGCCCCGCCTTCGACCATGATTGGAAACATGATTTTTTCCTGGCTCCATGCCCGGCAAGGGTATGTCTGAAAACCAGTAACTCTCTCCAACTCCTCAACGATAAATGGTGCGCGAGAGAGGACTTGAACCTCCACCCCTTGCGGGACCAGATCCTAAGTCTGGCGTGTCTGCCATTTCACCACTCGCGCGACCGATATTTGCTCCTCCCGCTCCGTCCTTCCGGCGTCGCTTCGCCGTCATGGGTTCAGCACGGGCACCGGCAGCGGACCGGTGTGACCGTTGAAAACCGGGGCTGCCGAGTTCGCCACCGGGGCCATCGTTTACACCACTGCTCCCGGTTGGCGCAAGCTGCTGAAGCGATTGGTTAGTCGGGTCGGCTCCGGCGGCGGGCGGTGCGGACAGTCACGGGGCGAAGGCGAAGGCATAGACTTTGGCGTGGTGCATTTCCACGCGCACGCGCACGGCTTGGCCGTGGGGGTGGGTCACATCGAGTCCCACCCCGTCGGTCGTGGTGGCGGTGAGGCGGCGGCCTTGCGCGAGCACGGTTCCGGTGGCGTCGAGGACGGAGGCTTGCAGCCAGCCACCGGGGGAAACATCCGCGGTGAGGCGCAGGGTTTTGCCGGTGGCGGGAAGCGGGCGGGTGAGGACGACGGCGGGTTTGGTTTCGTTCTGCGGCGTCCAGCCGGCGAAGCCGTCGGGGCGCAGCGTGGCGAGGGCGAGGAAGCCGTCGCGCCAGTTGGTGTGCGGGCCGTTGGAGGCACCGTAGTAGAGGCGGATTTCATTCTCACGGACAACCGGCACGGCGGCGGGATAGACGCAGCCCCAGTCGTAGGCGTCGCGCCGGGTGGCGGTCGGAATCAGCGGCGTGCCGGGCTGGATGCGGTGCCACGCGACGGTGTCGGCGCTCCACGCCAGTTCGCAATGCGTGCGGTCGGTCTGCGTGTTGAAAATGGCGAGCAGCCCGAGATACACGCCGGCGTGGCGAAATACGGGCATGGCGTAGGTCTGGTTGGTCCGGTCGCCGCGCAACACTTCGACGGCCTTGGTCCAATGAATGAAGTCCGCACTCTCGGTACGGGCGACGAGGCGCTGGTCGGTTTTCATGCGCGTGATGCCGACGTATTTCCCCAGTTCGGGCGACCAGAAGGCGTTGTTGTGCGTGTCGCCGGGGACGTTGATTTCGGGGCAGAGCGTGGGCGCGCCCCAGTGCAGTCCGTCCGGTGAGAAGGCTACGGCCATCTGGCGCACGGACTCGGAGGCGCGGGCGAAGAGCTTGAAACGCCGCGCCGGATCGGGGTCGCGCGCATCGTGAAACACGCCGGAGCCGTGCGGGCGGCGCATGACGAGATTGTTCGCCGCGTTGCCGTTGAACTCGACGAGGCCCAGTGCCGGCTTTTCCCATTTCAAGCCGTCGCGCGAGGTCGCGTAGCAGACGCCCATCTCGCGGTCATGCGGCTGGTAACGGGTGGTGGCGCGCTGGGCGGCGGGCGTCGTGCTGACGGCCGGGTCCACGATGAACGGGCTGTACCAGCAGCGGTAGAGCTGGGCGCGGTCATCGAAGTGGATGTTCGCATAGAGATTGTCAAAGCGGACCTCGCACGGCTGGTCTTCTTTGAACAAGGGGTTCTGCGGGTGCTTGGTGACGGTGCCGAGGCGCAGTGCGGCGTTCTCGGTGCGCTCGATGAGGCGCTGGTCGAGCAGGAGGTATTTCTCGCGCGGCGCAAGAGTGGCGGGTTCGGCAGCGGGGAGAAGCAGCGGGGAGATAAGGAGGATGGCAAGGACGAGGGATGAGAAGCTCGAGTGTTTCGCGGCGCGCTGGTTTGGAGTGCGGTGACTGGTCACCGCTTTTGCGCAGGCGACTTGTCGCCGTCGAATTTCCGTGCGGCTTCGAACTCGCGGGCACGTTGGCGCTGGCGCGAGCCGTGAACGCTCCCGGTCACGGCGCACGCTTCCCGCAGTTCGACGGCGACAAGTCGCCTTGAGAAAGCGGTGACAAGTCACCGCACTCCAAACCCGGCGCTCGCTTCGGTTGCGGCTCGAGCGTGCTGGGTTCTCCGGTGGTTGAACGACGGGTTTTGTTTTCATCGAAAGCTCGGATTTTTCAGCACGGCGGAAGAAATCTCACGGCAGCACTTCCACCACGAAATCGAACAGCTCGCCCTGCCGTTTGCCGTCGCGGGTGATGTCGAGGGCGATGATATGCACGCCGGGTTTGGCGTCGGCGGTGGCGCGGAGGCGGATGGGGAACGGGCGGCGGGCTTCGCTTTCCAGCGTGCCTTGCAGCACGGCGGGTTCGGCGATGAGGCCGGCGGGCGTGTGGATTTCGATGCGATGGGCTTGGGCGCGGGTGCGGAAGTTGCGGAGGTGCAGCGCGATGTCAAAACTCTCGCCGCGTTTCACCGTGTTGCGATACGGCTGCGCGCGGACCCAGAAGGGATCGAACCAATAGCGGTAGTCATCCTCGGAGCTCAGCGTTTTGAAGGCGTCGCGCATGGCGAGCGCCCAGGCGTGGTAGCGCTCGATGAAGGCGGCGGGCTGCGGCATCACGTAGGAATGGCCGCCGAGGAGCATGTCGGGCTTGAGGCGTTGGAGGAGTTGCGCGCCGAGGATGTAGCCTTCGTCGAGGATGGCGCTGTTGTGCGCGACCATGGCTTCGTGGCCGTTCTGCTGCGGATCGGCGGGGTCGCCGAAAATGTTGTCGCCGGTGAAGGCGACCTTGCGGCCGTCGATCATGCCGCTGACGCACAGGGCGAACTCGGTCTGGCCGGGCATCCAGTCGATGGTGAATTTGAAGCCCTCCCAGTCGAGAACTTCTCCGGATTTGAAGAGGCGGTCGAAGCGCACGCTGTCCACGCCGATGCCGTAGGCCTGGATGGGCGCGGCGTAATCGAACCATTCGGGGTGTTCGCAGACGTCGGCCATGCGGTCGAGCGCCCAGAGTTTCGTGCCGTGTTGGGCGCGCAGATGCGGGCCTTGGAGGAAGTGATCGCCGTGCATGTGCGTGGGGATCATCGCGTCGATCTGCTTGAGGCCGAGGTGCTGCTTCATGCCGGCGATGGCGGTGTCGAGGACGTTGGTTTGCAGGAGGCCGCAATCGACCGCGAGCGCGTGGCCGCTGTCGGCGACGATGAGGTAGAAGTTCGGAAAAAATCCCGGGCCGCGGAATTTGAAGAGATGCGGCGAGACCTGCCAGACGTGCGGCACGGCGGTGGGGCGCGAGATGCGGTCCTGCACGGAGCCGGCGAAGGTGGTGACGGGGTAGCCGCGGACGTAGAGGCGCTCAAACTTGTAGATTTTCTGCTGGAATTCCTCGAGTTGCTTCGCCGGTTCGCGGATGGCGGGGCCGTGCGCGGGCAGGAGCCACGCGGCGTCGTAGCCGGCGACTTGCGCGGCGGAATTGGCGAGCGCCCACACGCCGGCGGCGAAACCGTAGTCCCACTCGGAATCGAACCAGGTGTGAAGCTTCGCGCCGTCGAGCATGAGATCGCCGGTGAAGCCGAGCCAGCGGCCGCTCTGCTTCAGAAAATACGACATGCCGCCGGGGCTGCTGCCGCGCGTATCGACGCACCAGAGTTCGCGCCCGCGCCAGGTGAAGGTGTCCATTTTCTTGAAGGTGCGGTCGAGCGGGATGGGTTGAATCGGCGGACGCACGAAGCTCGCGCCGTGAATGGTGAAGGCGTCGCCGAGGCGCACTTTCATTTTGCGGAAGTCGCTGGGTTTCTCGAACAGCGCGCGCTCGAATTCCGGGGCGGCGAGCTGCGTGGGGCCGGTTTTGGCGGAGGCGAGTTTCGGGAAGCCCTGGCACAGCTCGCGATGGTGGCTGGTGAAGAGCACCCACTCGACGCGCTTGACGCCGATCTCGCCGAGATGCTCGAGCACGCTGCCGTCGCCGAGGTCGATGAGCAGCGCGGCGTCGCCGTCGCGGAGGACGTGGACGTTGCAGGTGTCGGTCCAGACGAAGAGGTCGGGGTGCGTAGCGGAGTCGGGTTGGGAGAAGCGGCCGGCGGCGGAGGAAGACGTGGGTGCGGTCGCGAGGGTGAAGGCGAGGAGCGCGAGGAGGAGCGGAAGGGGTTTCATGCGCGCGGAGTTTACGGGGCACGGCGGGAGCGGGTGCAACTGGAAACTCCGCGGCGGGGAAGGACGGGCATTCGGTAGGGCGCGTCTGTCCCCAGCGCGCCGCGGAACCGTGCGAACGCCGTAGCGCGGGTTTCCAAACCTGTTCTATCGGCGATTTCCAAATCGGCCGGGGCCGCGGGGATGCGGGCGCGTGCGAACGCTGTGGCATTGCGGGTGACCGGACGGCCCGCAGGTTTGGAAACCTGCGATACAGCAGACTTGGAAGTCTGCGCTACAGCGGAGGGCATTGCGCGGAGTCGTCCGCCCGCGGGGAGCTGGCACTTGCGGTCGGGCCGCGCCCCGTTCGCCTCCTCACGTCGGCGGCTACAAAGTCTCTTTTTCCAAGACAGCTTTGACATCGGTTGCCACGGGCGGAAAGTGCGGGGCCATGCACCCCGATCAAAGCTCTGGCTCCGCCATTCTCATTGTCACTCGGCCTCACTGCGCTGCTGTCCACGACCGGTTCGCGCGGCGGCGCGGCTTCAGCCGGCACCGGGCGAGCAGCGGATTCGCAGCCGGTCTGCCGGGGCTAATCGCAGTGGTGCTCGGGTTGTTTCTGGCGCCGTGCCTGACGCGTGTGCGCGCGGCGACGGCGGAGGCGGAGCGCGCGGCGGGGGTGTTGCGCGCCGAGGATTTCCGGTTGTTCCGCCACGGCGAAATCCAGACGGGGCGGCCGTTCGCATTCGATGTCGATGAGCAGGGCAGACTCTGGCAGGGGAACACGGGGGAGTTCTGGGTTCACGACACCCGCACGGGCCGGGCATCGCGCGTCGCGCCGCCGGAACTCAAGGGCATGACCCTGTCGTCGGTGTTCTGTTTTCAGGGCAAGGTCGTGGTCGCGCATCAGGTCGCCGAACACATCACGGTGTATGACCGCGCGACGCAGAAGGCGGCGA
>BJHT01000291.1 GCA_014193395.1 Verrucomicrobiota bacterium | reverse complement strand
AGGAACGGGATGTTGGTGAACCACCAGCAGCCGAAGAGATGGAGGTTGCGGAATTTCCGCGCGGCGACGCAGAACTCGTATTGGTTTTCCCGCGGCAGTGCGGTGACGAGGAAGGTGTTGTCGGGATGCGCGGAGAAGATGTTTTCGTACGCCGCCACGTTGCAGCGCGCGACGCCATCGCCGGCGAGCCGGAGCTGCGGGTTCACGCCGCGTTTCACCCCGGGCATCATCGCGAACGGCAGCCCGGCCTCGCGGCAGAACGGCAGCACCACGCGCTCGATGAGCAGCGAGCAGTAATTTTCCGAGGGATACTCAAACGTCGGCGGGAGCGAGACCATGACGTATTGCGCATCAATCCGTTTGGCCCAGTCGGCGAGGAAACGGCGGACTTCGCTGAGGGTGCGCTCGGTCAGTTCGGTGGTGACGTTGTAGCCCCAGCCCTTCAGGCGCGGCGCGGTCTCGAGCCACGCCACGAGCAGCGGATCAATGCGCAGCGCGGCGGTGAAGCGCTCGTCGCGCGCGAAGCCGCGCTCCCACACGGCGCGCTCCTGATCGTCGAACGGCGAGTTGGTCATGCAGATGCGCTCGACTTTCGCGAGGTCCATGCAACGCGTGACGTAGTCGCGCGGCTTCCAGCCGGCGAACCATTTGCGCAGCTTAGGCAGGTCGCGTTTTTTCACGTCGAGGCCGAGGCGATTCAGCGTGGTGAGCACGCCGCGGCAGGCTTCGGAAATGGGCGAGTGCTGGATGAACAGCGCGTCCCAGATCATCGCGGCCTGCTGCTCCTTGGTGAGCGCCCAGAACCTCTCGTAGGGAATGTCAAAGTACCGAAACGCCTCGGCGACCAGGTAGTGATAAACCAGCAGATCGTCGATGCCGTAGAGCAGCAAATCGCCAAACGCCGGGTCGTAGAGATGCGTGTGGATGTCGTAAACGGGCGTGGTGGCGACCGTTTTTTCGACCAATGTGCGGAGCGCTGCGGACTGCCGGACCGTGAAAGTTCCCTTCATGCGTGGCGGACGCTAGCAGACGCCGTGCGGGCTTCGACAAATATTTTCCGGGCCGTTCGTCGCCCTCGCATCGCCATGCAGCTGGGGAGATTGGGAACGGAGTTCCAAGGACAAGGCCCAAAGCTACTGAGAAGGGCCAAGTAACAAACTCAGCCAAGAACCACCACGAAGCGGGTGAGCGGCGAATCCGGGAATCACGAAGCGGGGAATGGAATCGGCGGCGGGGGATAATGGTTTCCGGTGCGCTTGAGTCCGACGCAGAAGTTCTTGAGGAGCGCAGCCGGCGCGGGTGGCCTGGCCGGAAAGTCGATGTGCAGCTGCGTGCCGGTGGCCGGTGAAGCAAACGACCAGGCCCGCGCGCTGTTTGCCGGCGAGTTCCGGCGTGATGGCGCATCTGCTGACCGGGGAAACGGTAAGTTGAAGCCGCGGCATGGCTCGACCAGACACCACCGCCCCGCCCACGCGGCCACGGTTCATCGACCTTACCGCCACGACCCAATTTAGCGGTTGAGGTCAGGAGGTTTGAGCCACGCCGCCCATTTTTCGCCCCCTTTTTTGGTCATCAAATCTCCGTTCAACATTCTGCCGTGCCCCGGTCCCCGTATGGAACCGAACCTGCTGCCACCCATGCTACGAGCCGAAAACGGCTTGGATTGAGCTTTGAAACCCGTAGCGCTGTAGCTATAAGCCCACGCTGGTTAAGAACTGCCATTGGAGTTCAAAGCCATACACAAAATGAAATCGAACAAGAACACCCTGAAGCCAAACCAAATTAGCAAACCCTCCGCCGCAGCGCCGGGTCCCGCACCCGTCGCGGCGAAAGTTATCGCGACTGCTCCCGCGACGAGCGCGGCGGCCCCGCTTTCCGCTGCCAGCAAAGCGCCGCCAAAACTCACCGTCGCAGCCCAGCCCGCTGCGAAATCCGCAGCGACCACCAAGTCTCCTGCCACGCCTGCCCCGGCGGCTTCCAAGCCGAAACCGGAGCAGAAAACCACCCCGGCCCCCACAGCTTCCGCCGCTGTCGCGCCCAAAGCGGCGAAGACCCTTGCGGCGACCCCGACGGTGGTGCCTACCCTCGCCGCCGCTCCGTCCGCGAAGGCCACCGCCGCCGCCGCAGTCGCCCCGGCGGCCAAGCCGGCACGCGCCAAAACCAGTCCCGCCAAGGCCACTCCGGTGATCGCCGCCGCGCCCGCGCCCGAAGCCGCTCCTGCACCCCTTTCCGTCACGCCAGCGCCGACGACGGTCCCCACTCCCGCGCCCGCAAGATTTGGCGGCGCCACTGCCCGCAAGGCTCCGCCCGCCGTCACCACTGTCGAAGTCCGTTACGACGCCGGTTTCGGCAACCATCTCTTCATCCGCGGCGAAGGTGCCGGACTGGACTGGGACATCGGCCAGCCGCTGGAATGCCGCGGCAGCGACCTGTGGGTGTGGACCACCGACCAACCCGCCGAGCAACTCGTTTTCAAAGTGCTGCTCAATGACCACCTTTGGTCCACCGGTGAAAATTTCGCCGTCTGCTGCGGCGAGCGCGCCGCGGTGGTGCCGAGCTTCTAACCCGGATATTTCATGGACCAGTCGCAGCTGCACGCTGCTCGCTCTTGTAGCGCAGGTTTCCAAACCTGCTGTGTCGCCGACTTCCAAGTCGGCGGGGTGTCGGCCTCGCCGGACGCGCTGCGGGTTTAGAAACCCGCGATACAGCAGGCTTGGAAGCCTGCGCTACAAAATAAACATGAAATATCCAGGCTAACCCGTGTCTCTCCAGTCGGCGCGCGGGAGTCTCGCCCGGTGACGCCGTCCGCGTAACGTCACGGTGAGCTTGGGGTGGGGGCGTGAGCAGGCGCAAAGCACGGTGAGCCAAAGTGTTCGTGCTCGCCCGGTTTTCGACCACACAGCACCCCGCGAGCGGGCTGAAAGCCTGCGCGGCTTCACCGCTGCTGCTGCGGTTCCCGTCGTGCCGCGACTCGTCGTTGCGTCCCGCATTCATCGGCAGGGGCGAGAGCACCCCTGCCGATTCTTTTGTCGCAATTTGTTTGCTTGGAAAACCCCGGACCCTCCGCCAGATTCCTCGTGCATTGCTGCTGCCGACCCATGCGCCCCGCACCGCCGCCCCCCTTGCCGCCGGTCCTTGCACCGAACCGGCCCGCGCCCATGGTGTCCGGCACCGAACCCGTCGCCGTAAACTTGACGCATGAACCTGACAAAATTTGAACTCACCGGACGCCGCGCGCTGGTCACCGGTGCCGGCATCGGCATCGGCCGCGCCATCGCTGAAGCGCTCGCCGACGCCGGTGCCTACGTCGGTCTGCACTGCAATGAAAGCGTGGCCGGCGCGGCCGAAGCGCTCGCCAAAATCCGCTCCAAAAACGGCGACGGCGTCGTGCTCCAGGCCGATCTCACCGACCCCGGGCAAGCCCGCGAACTCGTTGGTCGTTTCATGGAAAAAGGTCGCGCCCTCGACATCCTCGTCAACAACGCCGGTTCCCCGATCAGCCGCACCAAGCTGGAAGACTGCTCGCTCGAACTCTGGCAGGCGGCGCTCAACGTGAACCTCACCAGCGCGTTTCTCGTGACCCAGAGCGCCATCCCGCACCTGCGCGCCAGCCGCAATGGATCGGTCATCAACAATCTTTCGCTCTCCATCCAGACCGGCGGCAGCGGCGGCGCGGGACCGTACGCGATTGCCAAGGGCGGCCTTCAGGTGATGACCCGCACGCTCGCCCGCGAGCTGTCCCCCTTCGTCCGCGTCAACGCCATCATGCCCGGCGTCATCGAGACCCGGCATCATGAAGTCTTCTCCAGCCCCGACCGCATGGCGCAATATCGCTTACAAACCCCGCTCGGACGCAACGGCCGCGCCGACGAAGTCGCCGCCACCGTCGTGTTCCTCGCCAGCGACGCCAGCCGCTTCATGACCGGCGCACTGCTCGACATCAACGGCGGCCGATTCTTCCGCTAATCCGGTTCTCGGAGGAGTCAACGTTAGGAGACGCCAACCTTTTTCTCCGCCGCGGTTTTCAATCGCCGCGCACTTGTAGCGAAGCGCCAAGGACAAGGCTCAAAGCTCCAGGGAAGCTTCGCATTCCAAGCTCCAGCGTTCTGCCTGCGTCGCGCGCGCCGCACCGTTTCCGGTCGTCGCCAAGCTCTGCGGCCGGCGTCGGGGACTGCGCTCACGCGGCGGCCGGGAGCGGGGTCTTGGTTTTTGAAACCAACCGGACGCCGGTGATCTCCATCGTCTTGTCCGCGGCCTTGCACATGTCGTAGATCGTCAGCGCGGCGACGGTGACGGCGGTGAGGGCTTCCATCTCGACGCCGGTTTGCGCGGCGATGCGCGCCGACGCCGTGATGCAGACGCGATCGCGGCTGGCGGGAATTTCAAATCCAACTTCGCAATGCGTGATCGGCAGCGGATGACAGAGGGGAATCAGGTCGCCGGTTTTTTTGGCCGCCATGATGCCGGCGAGCCGCGCGGTGGCGAGGACGTTGCCCTTGGCGACGGCGTTGGCTTCGATGAGGTCGAGGGTCGCGGCTTGAACGCGGATGTCGCCGCACGCCACGGCGACGCGCAGTTGGATGGGCTTGGCGGAGACATCGACCATGCGGGCGTCGCCGCGGGCATCGAGATGGGAGAGCTGGGCGGGCGGGTTCATGACGGCGTGGGTGGGGTGAGGGAGGCGATCCATTCCTGCACGACGGCGCGCATTTTACCGGCGAGATCGGGGCGCAGCGGGACGTGTTTGGGGATGTAATCGGGTGACGTGCCAAAGAGGTCGGTGGTCACGAGAATCTGTCCGTCGCAGTCCGGCCCGGCGCCGATGCCGATGGTGAGGAACGGCGAGCGCGCGGTGATCTCGCGTGCGACGGGCGGCGAGACGAGTTCGAGCACGACGGCGAAAACGCCCGCGTCGGCGAGGGCTGCGGCGTCGGCAAGCAGCTTGGCGCGGCCCGCGTCATCCTTGCCTTTCATGCGGTATTTCCCTTCTTCCAGAATGTGTTGGGGGAGCATCCCGAGGTGGCCCATGAAGGGAATGCCCGCCGCGAGGATGGCGCGAATCTGGGGCAAAATTTCGCGGCCGCCCTCGCCTTTCAC
The DNA here is from genome assembly GCA_014193395.1 of Verrucomicrobiota bacterium. Taxonomy (GTDB): domain Bacteria; phylum Verrucomicrobiota; class Verrucomicrobiia; order Limisphaerales; family BJHT01; genus BJHT01. The sequence continues at coordinate 3,980 of BJHT01000291.1, read as the reverse complement.
CGCCTCCGCGCCGGCGGCCACGAGGCGGCGGGCGTTGGCCACGGCGGCCTCGGGCGTGTCGTAGCTGCGATACGGCATGTCGCCGACGAGCAAAGCCCGCGGGCGCGCGCGCGCTGCCGCACGGAGGTGATGCTCCATGTCCGCCATCGTCACATGCGTGGTGTCGGGGTAGCCGAGGACGACCATGCCGAGCGAGTCGCCCACGAGGATCACGGGCACGCCGGCTTGGTCGAGGAGTTTGGTGAGCGGGTAATCGTAGGCGGTCAACGCGGCGATGGGTGTGCCCTGGCCCTTCCGGGAAAGCAGGCGCGCGGCGGTCAGCTTGTCGTCACTCACGGCCGGACGATTGCGGCGCACGTGCTGGGCGACAAGGGGAAAACCGGGCGCGCAAGGGAAGGCGGGCGGGCGGCGGTGTTTCGGAGTGGCAGCAACCGGAGCGCGGCCGGCAGCGGTTGTGTGAAAACCACCGCCAGGCTGTGGTCGCGGAGGTGAGGACTACGTGACCACCGCGACGGCGCGGTGCCGATCGGCGCACGGAGTGGGGCAGGGGGGGGTGGGGCAAAGGAATGGCGGCAAAGGAATGGGGAGAGGGAGACTTTTTGTTTTCATTCCTTTGCCGCCATTCCTTTGCCAACTCAGGGGATGCGATCCGTTTCAGATTCATGCGGCGGTCCGCTGCCGCGGTGCTGCCGCTTGACATTTCGCCGCCCGCCCAAAGACTGCGCGGCCTATATGGCATCTATTCCTGCACAATTCACCGGCGTGACTGCGGTCGCGAAAGCCAACGTTTATTTCGGCGGCAAGGTCGTCAGTCACACCATCCTGTTCCCCGATGGCTCCAAGAAGACGTTGGGGCTGATTTATCCGGGCAAATTTCACTTCGGCACGGCCCAGGCCGAGCGGATGGAAATCGTGGCCGGCGCGTGTGTCGTGAAGCTCGACGGCCAGAGCACGACCGCCAGCTACGGCGCCAATCAGGCGTTTGAGGTGCCCGCCAAGTCGGGATTCGACATCGAGGTGTCGGAGGGCATCTGCGAATACATCTGCTCCTTCCTCGACTGAGCGCGGCAAATGCCGCGGCGTGGCGTCGGCGGTAAAAATTCGTCCGTCGAATCCCCCCCCAAAAAAAACGCCCGCCGATCACAACACGACGCCTCCAAAAATTTGCGGCGTGAGGGTCCTCCCCCACGCCGCTCGCTTTTTTTGCCGCCAGTCCGTTATTTGGCGGGCTTCTCGGCCTTCGGCGCTTTCTTGATTTCGTCCGGCACGACGGTCAGATCCACCAGTTCGCCGGGGAAAAGTTTCAGCGACTTGGGAATGCTGATGATGATCGGCAGGCCCAGCTCGACGCGCGTCTGGCCCACCGGCAGGAGCGAGCCGCGGATGGGTGCCAACTGCGGGCTGACGTGCAGGATCGCGCCGTCGTACACGCCCTTGAGGCGCGCCCGCGGGCGGACATCCACGCGCATCCCCTCCTTCGGCTCGAAGGTCATCGGTTGGCGCAGGTACGCGATGATCCGGTCCGGCTCGGGCGCGGTTACCGTCATGATCGGTTCGCCGGCGGCCACGGTTTCACCGGGGAATTTCCGAATCTGCGTGACCACTCCCTGATACGGAGAGGTCAGCGGGAGAGGATTCTTCGGGTCCGCCCCGACGACACGGGCGACGATTTCACCCGCGGCAACTGCTTGAAACGTGCGCACACGCTTGGGCGCCTCCGCGACGACGCCCGGCTGCGGACTCGAGACGTACGCCTCAACCGTCTCCGCTTCGCCGTGCAACGTCTGCGGTCCCAGGCGCGAACTCCACAACGCCCAGGCGACCAGCGCCACGGTAATGAACATGAAGACCGGCAGGTAATTGATGTTGAACTCGCGCCAGCGCACCAGCGGCGGCGTCGGAATGGGGGGGAGTTTTTCGGGGGCGGCCATGATCGTTCGCTTCTGAAATCGTGCTAATTATTTTCACCGTGCAGCCATCCGGCGCAGACCGGCGACCACCGCTTGCCACCTGCCAACCACCACGGACTCACGGAGACGATCCCGTCGGTGCGGGGGCGGCGTGCGGCGCGGCGGATAGTACGGGGCGCGGACTTTGAGGCAAGCCCCTTCCGCCGTCGGGGGGTGATTTTTTCGGGCGCGGTAATTCCGCACGCGACAGGCGGAAAAGCTCAAAGGATAAAGCTCGAAGCTCAACGGAAGCACCAAGGGACAAGTTCCAAACCAGTTAGCGCGGGATGAACGCCGCCGCCGCTCCGGAGAGCGGCCGTCCCCGGCCGCAGCGACGTGCGCCCGGACGAGGGTCGTGGAAATATCGGTGAGTCGTCCTCCGCTCCACCTCGCTGCGCCCGAGGACGGGCGCACTCCGCCCCCGCTCGTTGGCCCTTGGCGCTTGTTCCTTCCCTTGAGCTTTGAGCTTTATCCTTTGAGCTTTCTTTCTCCCGCCCGCCCGCGCCGAACAATTTTCATACAAATCCGCCGGGTGCGTTGTCTATCCCGGTGAATGAACGACGAACCGGCACCTGGACAGTCCTGGTGCGAAGCCCTTTTCCACGCGCACGCCCGCGGCCTGATTCTTTACGGCCGCGCGCTCGGGCTGTCGCACGGCGAGGCCGAGGATGTCGTGCAGGAGACGTTCCTCGCGCTGCTCAAACTGCCCGCCCCGCCCGACGAGCCGGGTCGGTATCTGCTGCGCGCGTTCCGCAATCGCTCGGTGAATTTCCGCCGCAGCCTGTGGCGGCGCGTGGCGCGCGAGTTCGAGGCGCGGAACTGGTTCGAGTCGGCCGACGCGGCCGACGCATCCGATCCAGCCACCGCAGTCGCCATGCGCTGTCTCGCGACCCTGCCGGTCGAACAGCGCGAAGTGATCGTTCTCAAGATTTGGCACGGCCACACATTTCAAGCGATCGCCGACCTGCTCGACCTCTCGCCCAACACCATCGCCGGCCGCTACCGCTACGGCCTCCAACGCCTCCGCACCTGTCTCGAAAAACGGCAACGAAACCTCAACGCCCTCGATGCACTCCATGAACCCGATGAACTCACCGAACGACTGGGAGAACCGCTTGCGTTCCTGGACGCCGCGCGCTCCGTCCCGCACCCTTGAGCAACGTCTCTTCGCGCCCGCTCCGCCACCGCGCCCGCTGGTCTTAGAATTGCCCCGCGCGCCGCTGCCCGCATGGCCCGCGCTGCTCGCCCGGCGACTCGCCGCGACCGCGGCGTTGCTCGCGCTGGTCAGCCTCGTCGCGGCGTGGCGGCCGGCCGGAACGCCCGACACCAAACCCCTGTGGCCAGCGGGTTTGCTCGCCAGTGTCAGCCTCAGCAACCAGCAGTCGGTCGCCTTTCACACAACCCGCGATCACAGCGAGTGGAACCACTGGCACACACCGATAATAAGGTGGACAAACCTCGCTCTTCTGCCATCAAGTGCCCCCCGTTTTCCGCTGGAAAATACCAACGCGGTGATTCACTGACTCATGGGTTCTGAAAATCAAAAACCGGCGCAGCCCAGTGCTGCTCCGCCCTCGAAAAAAGCTCCGGCCGGCCCCAAGCCGACCGTTCCAAGCCCCCGGTCCAGCGCCGCCGCCAAACCACCTCCGCCGCCCACTCCGCCGCCGCCCCCGTTGTTCCGCCGCATGGACTGGATCACCGCCGCGGTCACCACCGTGCTGGTGTTCATCGGTTACTTCCTGACCCTCGCGCCCGATCTCACGCTCGAGGACTCCGGCGAACTGGCGGTCGGCTCCTTCTACGCCGGCGTGCCGCATCCGCCGGGCTACCCGGTGTGGACGCTCTACAGTTGGCTCTTCACCGTGCTGGTGCCCGTGTCGAACATCGCCTATCGCGTCGGCCTCTCCTCGGCCTTTGCCGGCGCGATCTCGTGCGGCCTGCTCGCGCTCATCACCTCGCGTGGCAGCAGCATGATTCTCGAGAGCATCGAGGAGTTCAAAGGCATCGACCGCAAAATCGAGAACGCCCTGT
>BJHT01000290.1 GCA_014193395.1 Verrucomicrobiota bacterium | reverse complement strand
TTCCGCGGGATGTGCAGGCCCGGCAAAGGCAACCTGGCCGAACAGTTGCTCAAGGGCACCGAGGATTGGGGCAAGAAGGTGGAGCGGATGTTCCTGTCGATCCTGAGCCGCCCGCCCGCTGGCGAGGAGCGAGAGCAATTCGTCCAATACTTGGGTGCCGACGGGAACGACCCGAAGCTGGCCGCCCAGCGCATCGAGGATGCCATGTGGGTGCTCGTGAGCAGCTCGGAATTCCGCTTCAATAAGTGACCGCCCGAAACACATTCCAGTCCAAACCCCTATGATTCAAGATCTCCATCAGCAACATCACCTCAGCCGCCGCAGCATGCTCAAGAGCACGCTCGTCACAGCCGGCGGCGTGGCCGTGGCCAATTGGGGCGCGTTGTTCCATTCCCAGACCATCGCCGCGGAAGCGAAGCGTTCCGGCAAGCGCTGCATCATGCTCTACATGGAGGGCGGTGCCAGCCAGATTGACACGTTTGACATGAAGCCGGGACGTCCCACCGGCGGACCGTTCCGTCCGATCAAGACCAACGTGGACGGCATCCAGATCTGCGAATACCTGCCGAAGCTGGCCCGCCACGCCGACAAGCTGGCGATCATCCGCAGCATGAGGACGAAGTCGGTCGATCACGGGATCGGCGGCTACCACATGCACACATGCTATCCATCGAGCGAAAAATTTCCCCATGCGGAAATCGGGGCGATGATCGCCAAGTATTGCGCAAATCCCGAGAGCGATCTGCCGAGCTTCGTCAAGATGGGGCCGGCGGGATGCAATGCCGGGTCGGGCTATCTTGGCCCGCAGTTCGAGCCGTTCGTGCTGGGCACCGACGGGAAGTTGCCGGGATTCGCGAACCCCAGCGCCCCGCCGGCGGTGCAGGACCGCCGTGCCGAATTGCTGAAATCCTTCGAGGAGCGCTACGCGAGGCAGCGCCCCGCGGAGCCGTTCGCGTCCCATCGCGAGGCGGAACTGCGGACCATCCGGCTGATGCGCGCGCGCAAGGCCTTTGATGTGGCCGACGAATGGACCAAGGCTCGCGAACGCTATGGCAACACGCCCTTCGGCCGCGGCTGTTTCACGGCCGTCAAACTCGCCGAGGCGGGGGTGCCGTTCATCGAGGTCGGCCACGATGGCTACGACAGCCACAACGACAATTTCGCCATTCATAAGGCCAATCTGAGCGCGCTCGATCCCGCGTGGTCGTCCTTGCTTCAGGACCTTCAGGACCGGGGCATGCTCAAGGACACGCTGGTTGTCTGGACGAGTGAGTTCGGCCGCACGCCGGCGATCAATGGCCAGGGCGGGCGCGATCACTTCGGCCGGGCGTGGACGGTGGTTCTCGCAGGCGGCGGCATCAAGGGCGGGCAGGTTTACGGCGCGAGCGATCGCGATGGTTTTGAGGTCGCGGAGAAGATGGTCGATGAAGGGGCTTACTTCGCCACGATTTACAAGGCCCTCGGCGTCAACCATCGCGCCAAGCATTACCTCGGCAGCCGCCCGATCTGGGCGACTCCGGATGGTTCGGAGCCGATTGAACAGTTGCTGGCCTGAGTTTCCCGATCATGAACGATTTCGCCAACGCCAAAGTGCTCCACACGCTCCCGTGGAACTCGGCCTACATCACTTCGCTTGCGTTGATCGGCAACGACCAGGCCAGAGGCCAGCGCGAAGGCTTTCGGGGATCAGCCTACATCACTTCGCTTGCGTTCATCGGCAACGACAGGGTCGCCGCGTCGAGCAAGAACGGTGACATTTTGATCTGGAATCTCGCCGTGCCCGCGGGGAAGACGCCTGACCCCGTGCGGCGGTTGGTTGGTCATACCAACGAGATCAATCGCATTCTGGTCACGCCCGACGGGCGGACGTTGATCTCCGTCAGCAACGATCACACGGTCAAGTATTGGGATGCGACCAGCGATCAGGGTGAACCGGGCAGCGTCGTCCTCAACGACGGTTTTCTGCCCAAAGGGCAGACGGAGAAGGTGGACACGAAGACCCCTCCGCCTCCACCCATCGAGGTGAAGCTCATCGTTCAAAAACCGCTGCGCGACCTGACCAACCACACGGAGTGGGTGATGGATCTGGCGCAGACGCCCGACGGCAAGACGTTGGTCACCGGGGACGACCAAGGCGTCATCATCGTGTGGGATCTGCCCGCGGGCAAGGAGCGACGGCGTTGGCAGGCCACCCAATGGATTGCCAGCCTGGGTATATCGCCGGACGGCAGGACGGTGGCCGCTTCGCAGCACACTCCTTTCATCCGTTACACGAATGGACTGGAGATCCACCTGCCGCAATTTCACCTCTGGGATGTCGAATCCGGTCAGTCGAAACTCGATCTGGGGAAAGTTTTGGGCAAAGACTTTCCAAAGGACGCGATGTCAGCCGTTGTCTATTCGCCCGATGGAAAATGGCTCGCGGCAGCTCTCCGCAAGGTTAATGCTGATGCCAAAATCCAAGGCAAGATCCTCCTGATCGATCCGGCGACCGGCAACAAGGTCCGCGAGCTGGCCGGCCATTTGCTGGCCACGAACGATCTGGCCCTCCATCCCGACGGCAGGCACCTGTTCTCGTGCGGCCGGGACCAGATGATCAAGATTTGGAATCTCGACGACGGCAAACTCGTGCGTGAATTCGGCAAGTCCGTGGAAAGAGGCGTCTGGATCGGCGCAATTTCGATTTCCCCAGACGGTCGTCTTCTCGCCGCTGCCGACCGCGCCGGACAGGTCGTGATCTATTCGCTGACTGCGTGAGTTGGAGTCGGATGATTTACAGGGTATACCGTTTAATTATCTGTCGCTTTTGAAAGCCCAATGAGGAGTTCACGATGAACGCCAAGGCTAGAGCCTGTAATGCACTTTGCGACGCTGGAAGCGTCATGGAAACTAGCCGGTGGTCGAGCGAGCGTGGCGAGCGAACACCACCGGATCCCCAGCATCACAGGCTGCGCCCCGGAGGGTGCACCAGCATTCTCCCACGGGCTTCAGGCACCCCATCCGGGGTGCGCTCCTCCTGCGGAGGCGATCCGGTGGTGTTCGCTCAGCCTCGCTCGACCACCGGCTAATCTCTTCGGGCCCTCCGGGACCGCATGACACCCTCTAAGCCGACTTTGAGCATGTCCAAACTCTACCCAACGGACCAATCAAACTTTCTGCGCGGGATAGGTAGGAGATCGGCTAAGTACGGATGGGGCATGACGAATTTGCCCCAACCGTACACTTTTACGAAATAACCAAGCATGCCGGAATCCGCCAGATTTGTGACGCAGATCACGGCGTCGCAGCGCCAGCTGCACTCCTTCATTTTGTCGATGGTGTGGGATCCAGTCGAGGCGGATGACGTCCTCCAGGAGACCAATCTGGTGCTATGGGAAAAGGCGGAGGAGTTCGATGACAGCCGCCCGTTTATCCCTTGGGCGATGCGTTTCGCACAGTTTCAGGCGATGGCCTGGCTCAAGCGACACCGCAGGCAGCAGGAGCGGTTGGTGATCGATGACGATCTGGCCAAAGTGCTCGCTGACGAGGCTGCGGCGGATGGGCCGGCGTTCGAGTCCCGGCGAGTCGCGCTGGCGTCGTGCATGCAAAAGCTCGGGCAGGAACAGCGGACATTGATCATGCAGCGCTATGAACCGGATGCTTCGGTGAATCTGCTGGCCGCTGCCGCTGGGATCACGCCCAAGGCGCTTTCCGACAGATTGCGGCGAATCCGACATGCCCTGATGGAATGCATCGAGAAAACCATGGCAAAGGACCTTTCCGCATGAACTTGCCCGACCCGAAACTTGAAGCGGTCCTGAATCGGCTGGCCGACGGCATCGCCACGGATGCAGATGAACAGCAACTGGGCGAGTGGTTGCGGTCCGGCCCGGGGGCGCGGAAGATGTATCGGGAATTTATGGCTCTGCATTCGGCGCTGCACTGGGATTACGTCGTGGCGGCTGCGCCAGAACCGTCGCCTGCTCCGGCTCCGGCTGCCCGTCCGTGGGTGCCCCTGTTCATGATGGGTCGGTGTGCCGCCTTCGCCGCAGGTGCCCTCCTGGCGACCGCCGTGGTGTGGGCGGTACTTAGGGATGACGATCAAGCGAACGGCGCTGGGCTGCCAATCAGCCAAACGGCAAAGGGGGTGGCGGAGACTCATCCAGCCATGCCGATTGCGGCTTTGTTAGTGAACGAGGTCGGCGCGAAGTTTGCGGAGGGGCTCGGGCCCGACGGGGTGCGGTTCGGACCTGGCGATTACGAAATACTCTCCGGGATTGTCCATTTGCGATTCGCCAACGGGGCCGACATGGTTCTGGCGAGCCCGGCCCGACTGGAGATTCAGGACGCGCAACGGACGCGCTTGCGATACGGCAGGGTCCGCGTCACCGCGCCGCCCTCCGCCAAGGGATTCACCATCTCCACACGTGCCGCCGACTACATCGACCTGGGCACCGAATTTGGCCTGCAGGTAGACCGGGAGAGCGGAGCGAGCGACCTGTATGTCTTTGACGGCCAGGTCAATGTCGCAGATTCCCGGTCGGGGAAGATTTTGTCGGAGGTCGTCGGAGGCCGATCGTCGCGCTTTGTCGATGGCGCGATCGGTGAGGCACCGGAGCGTGACGAGACCGAATTTCCGACCCGTGGGACGATCGGCTTTGGGCGCTGGAAGCAGTATGCAGAAACGATGCGGCACGATCGCGGGCTCGTGGCGTTCTTTCCGTTTCGTAAGGAGGGCGATGCTTCCGTGCTGACCAATGTGATCGGCGCGGCGGCGATGGGCGATGGGCGGATCGTGGGTGCCCGATGGACGACCGGACGCTGGCCCGGGAAAGATGCCCTGCTCTTCGACGGCGACACCGATCTCGTGAAGATCGAGATTCCCGGCGAGTATTCGGAGCTGTCGATCGCGGCGTGGGTGAATATCGACCGATTCGATTTTGTATTGAACGCGATTTTGAATTCTGACGGCTATGACCGAGGCGACATCCACTTCCAATTGACGAGGCAAGGCTACCCACGTGGCGGGGTGGTGATTAATGGAGGCTTCCAGGACCAGGTTACGGGCCGGCCGGTTCCGCTTGGGGAATGGGTCCACGTCGCTTCCGTCCTGGCCACCGGGACGCGCACCCAACAGATCTATGTGAATGGTGTGCTGGCCCGCGAACGCACCTGGATGCAGGACGAAATCTTGCGGCCCGGATCGTGTCGGATTGGCAACTGGCTGCCCCCGGCAGACGCCGATCCCGAGCGTCGGGCGCTGCGCGGCCGGGTGGACGAATTGGCGATTTGGAAGCGTGCCTTGCCCGCGAAAGAGATTCAGCAACTGGTCGAGGCCGGGCGGCCGGACCTGACGGGAAACGAGAGATAGATTGACGACTTGAAGCATCGCCAAAGGATCCCAACCACCATTTTCAGAAACCCAAGAAACAAGACGCTATGAACAACAAGACCGAGCTGCCGTTCAACCCCTGTGCCGGACCGATGTCGCGGCGATGGTTCCTCAAGATGGGCACGCTGGGCGTGACCGGACTGACGATGGCCGACGTCCTCCGTCTGCAGGCCGCACAAGGCAAACCGGGCGGAGCACCGGACACCGCGGTCATTTACGTGTGGCTCGCCGGCGGTCCTCCGCACCTGGATACCTACGACATGAAGCCCGAGGCGCCGGAGGAATACCGCGGGCAGTTCCGGCCCATCCGCACGAACGTGCCCGGCATCGACGTTTGTGAACTGCTGCCCCTGCACGCGAAATGCGCCGACAAATACACGCTCATCCGCAGCATCGCGCACACGTTCTCCGACCACGGCGGCGGCAGCAAACACGTGATGACGGGACGCCACCCCGCCACCCCGACGGGCTCGGTCAACGACGCGCCGTCGGTTCCCTCGATCGTTGCGAAGATGCGCGAACACATCGAGCTCGGACTCCCCAACGTCATCACCTCCAGCGATGGCGGGCGCGGCCAGGTGGACACCTACGCCCTCGGGACCGCGTATCTTGGGCCGCGATACATCCCCTTCGCGGTGGACGGGGATCCGAGCCGGCCGAAGTTTGAGATTCAGAATGTCTCGCTGAACAGCGCCCTCGCCGAACGGCTCGACGACCGCGTGACGCTGCTCAAGAGCGTGGACCAGATGCGCCGGGACATGGATGCACGCGGGATGATGAACGCGATGGACCGGTTCAACCAACAGGCCATCAGCCTGTTGACCAGCCCGCGGGCCCGCGAGGCGTTCGACCTGTCGCGGGAACCGGAAAGAGTGCGCGAGCGTTACGGCCGGCATTCGTGGGGGCAACGGGCGCTCATGGCCCGTCGCCTCGTCGAGGCGGGTTGCAGTTTCGTGACGGTGGCGTTGGAGAATCCCAATGTGGCGAACACCTATTACAATTGGGATACCCACGCGGTGAACCACGATAATTTCATCGACATGCGCAATCGCCTGCCGATCTACGACAAGGCGCTGACAGCGCTCATCGAGGACCTGCATGACCGGGGCTTGACCAAGAAGGTGCTGCTCGTCGCCACCGGCGAGTTCGGCCGCACCCCGCGGATCAGCATCTCCAAGGGTCCCAAGGGTACTCGCTACGGGCGGGAACACTGGCCGGGCGCCATGTCGGTCCTCGTCGCCGGCGGGGGCATGCAGCACGGCCAGGTGGTCGGTTCGACCACTTCCAAAGGCGAGCATCCCGACGACCGACCGCTCACGCCCGCCGACCTGTGGGCCACCGTGTATCGCCATCTGGGCATCGATCAGAACGCCACCATTCCCGACCATACGGGCAGGCCGCAGTTTCTCCTCCCATCCGGCGAGCCGATCCGGGAATTGATCTGACCGCAAGTTTGCGTCCGCCAGCCAGTCAATCCGCTATGCTGCGAATCCGCCTTCTGCCGCTCGCGATCGCCCTTAGCGGTTTCCTTTGCCTTCCCGTCCCCGCGGTTGCCCCCGCACTGGAGACCGCCTCCATCAGGACGATTACGGCCGAAGACGCGAAGAGGCTCTCGCAGGACAGGAGCGGCACGCTGCTGCTCGACGGACTGGCGACGCTTTCGCCGGAGGCTGCCAGGGAGCTGGCGAAATACGACGGCTGGCTGTCGCTCAACGCGCTGAAGGAGATTCCGGACGCCGCCGCCATGGCGCTCGGGCAACACAAGGGGGCGTTGCATCTGGATGGGTTGACGAAGGTTTCGGACGCTGCGGCCAATGCCCTCGCGGGGAATCGAGGCGAGTTGTCGCTCAATGGATTGACGGCGATCTCGGATGAATCGGCACGGGCGTTGGCGAGACACACCGGCGGACGGCTGATGCTCAAGGGGCTGACGACGCTGTCCGGCGAGGCGGGCAAGGCGTTCGCGGGACGCAAAGGGGGTGGTCCGACCTCTCAGATCGTCCTGGATGGCCTGACCTCGCTCTCGCCCGAGGCGGCTGCGGCGCTGGCGGGAGCTCATCCTCATAATTGGCAGGGCAATCTGCCCGCGTTCAAAACCATTCCGGTCGAGGTGGCCCAGGCGTTGGCGAAACGGCAGCACGGGCTGTCGATGCCGGGGCTGACCACGCTCTCGGACGACGCGGCCAGGGCGCTCGGGGGAAAGTTGGGCGGCAACCTGCCACGCTTGACATCGCTCACCGTCGAGGCGGCGAAAGCGATCGCCGGCACCGTCCCGGGGCAACACCTTCGCTCGCTCAATCTCGACGGCCTCACGTCGCTCCCCGACGACATCGCCCTGGCAATCGGTGGCAAGGACGCCCGCGGCAACCTTTACCTCAATGGCCTGCAATCGCTCACGCCGGTCGCGGCGAAGACGATCTGCCAGCGCGAAGGCGATCTGCATCTCAACGGACTGACCACGATTGCCGATGAAACACTCAAGGCGCTCGCCGAGCACAAAGCGCATCCGCAACTGGCCAGGCCGGTTGTTCACCTCAAGGGCCTCACGGCACTCTCCGACGACGGGGCCGCGATCCTGGCGGCGTGGCCCAAGTGGTGCGGCGAACTCCCCGCGCTGCCGGTGCTCTCGGAGAAGGCCGCCATCGTTGTCGGCACCTCGCGCAATTGGGACGGCCGGTTGCCCGCGCTGTTGGTGCTTCCGGTGGAAACGGCCCGCGCGCTGGCGCGCCGGGATGGCAATCTCTCACTGGACGGAGTGACCGCGCTCAGCGACGCCGCGGCGACCGCCCTCGCGCCGCACCGGGGCGGCACGCTCTCCCTCAACGGCGTGAAGAATCTATCCGACAACGCCGCCGCTGCTCTCGCCGCTCGCGAGGGCCGGCTTTCCCTTACTGGACTCACCTCGCTTTCCAGCGGCACCGCGAACGCGCTCTCGGCGCACCAGGGCGACTGGCTAGTCCTCGACGGCCTGACCACGCTCTCCACCGACGCCGCGAACTCGCTTGCGAAGCATCGCGGCGCGGTTTCCCTGCGCGGCCTGACGACGCTCGCCGACGATGCGCTCAAGGCGCTCAAGGGCAACCCCAGGATTGTACATTCGGAAAAATTCCGGTCAGTGACCGTCGCCGTGACCACGGTCGCAGCCGACCCGAAGTTTGTCCGCGCGTTTCTCCAATCGCACTGCGCGGACTGCCACGCTGACGGGGAGAAGGAGGGAGCCTTCGACCTCGCCGCGCTCGCACAGGACAATGTCGCGGGCCGCGTCGCTTACGCGTCCATCCTCGAGCGACTGCGCGCCGGGGACATGCCTCCCGCAAAGAAGCCGAGGCCCGACGCTGCCGAGGCCGCAGCGGTCATGAAATGGATCGCGGTGCAACTCGACACGCCGCCCGCCGGGAAGCCTGCATGTTTCGCGGTGAAGGAGCAGCCAGTCGATGGCAACCGCCTGCCGAACGCCATCCTCTTCGGCGGACCGCGCGGGCCGAGCGTCCCGCCGCCGCCGCGACTCTGGCGGCTGTCGCCTGCCGCCTACACGAAATGGACCGGTGAGTTCAATCCGCAGGCCAACGGTCTGCAGCAGCCGTTCGGCGTGATTCAGGAATCGGGCATCAAGGATTTCGCGGCGCTCTACTCGCCCGACGAAGGAGCGACCGGCCTGCTGCTGGCGAACGCCGATCTGATCGTCGCCGCCCAGACGCGGGTGCATGCGCTGGTGAACATGAACGATCCGGCGTTTGCCAAGGAAAACCTCTGGCCGAACGAGGCGCGGGCGAAAGCGGC
>BJHT01000289.1 GCA_014193395.1 Verrucomicrobiota bacterium | reverse complement strand
AGTGCGCCGCAAAAGCTTCCCCATGATTCTGCCTCTAATGATTTTGTTCCAATCCTTATTCGGTTTCCGAGGGGCCGTGGTCGCGGGGCGGGATGGGGAGTGCTCAGCCGTGACTATCCTATCGGGAGGATTCTGATGAACCACAAAGAGGCGATGCCCACCGAGCGGCGAAGCCGCAACCGCTACGGAGCGCGACCGGTCCCCGGTCGCAGTGTGTGACGAAGGAAGGGAGAGGCAGGAAACTCCAACGACATACGCCCGGAGTTCTCGCTCGGGGAGCGGGGGAACATAGGCGGGGTGATTGGCGGCGTGGGACGGAGCCGCTCGCGAGCACGGTCGAGTTTGGCAGGAGAATTTGGGGCAAGGGAATGGGAGGAGAAAAAATGGAAGCGGACCAGACTGCCTGTCCGGGGCACGGTGAAATCCTCGCGGCGCGCGAAGATTGCGGCGCGCGGGCGGTCCCCGCCCGCAGCGGCTTCGCACTTGCGAAGGCGTAAGAAAACCCGAGCGCCGGGCTCCGATGTGGCCGCTGCGACCGGGGACCGGTCGCGCTCCGATTGGGCTGCGGGGACGAGCCGTCCCCACCCCGTTTTTCTTGGGCTTACTTGGCGTACTCGAGCACGCGCGTCTCGCGGATGACCGTGATGCGAATCTGCCCGGGGTAGGTCATTTCATTCTCGATGCGGCGACAGATGGTGCGGGCCAGCGTGCTGGCGTCCGCGTCGGAGATTTTGTCCGGCTTCACGAAGACCCGCAGCTCGCGGCCGGCCTGGACGGCGAAACATTTTTCCACGGTGTCGAACGAAGTGCCGATGCGTTCGAGTTCTTCGAGCCGGCGGATGTAGGTGGTCATCGTCTCGGAGCGCGCGCCGGGGCGGGAGGCGGAGATGGCGTCGGCGGCGCTGATGAGAATGCCCCAGATGCCGACGTGCGGGACTTCGTCGTGGTGCGAGGCGACGCCGTCCACGACCTCCTCGGACTCGCCGTGGCGTTTCACAAACTCCGCGCCGATGATCGCGTGCGAGCCTTCCATTTCGTGGTTCAGAGCCTTGCCGATGTCGTGGAGCAGGCCGCAGCGTTTGGCGGTCAGGATGTCGGCCCCGAGTTCGGCGGCCATCAGGCCGGCGAGATGCGCGACCTCGATGGAGTGGTGGAGGAGATTTTGCGAGAAGCTTTGGCGGAACTTGAGACGGCCAAGCACCTTGACGATCTCGACGTGCAGCGGCGGCAGGCCGACCTGATAGACGGCCTCTTCGCCCGCTTTCAAAATCCGTTCGTCCATTTCTTCGGTGACCTTCCCGACGACTTCCTCGATGCGGGTCGGATGGATGCGGCCGTCGAGAATGAGGCGGTCCATCGCCTCGCGCGCGATCTCGCGGCGGACGGGATCAAAGCCGGACAGGACCACCGCGTTGGGCGTGTCGTCGATGAGCACGGTAATGCCAGTGGCGGCCTCGAAGGCGCGGATGTTGCGGCCTTCGCGCCCGATGATGCGGCCTTTGATCTCGTCGCCGGTGAGGGCGATCGTGGCCGTCGTGGTCTCGCAGGTGTGCGGTCCGGCGTAGCGTTGGATGGCCAGGGTGATGATGCGGCGGGCCTGGTCTTCGGCCTTGTGTTTGGCCTGTTCGAGAATGTGCCGCGCCAGGTCGTTGGCATCGCGGTGGCAGTCGCGCTCGACATCCTTCATGAGAAAGGCGCGAGCCTCGGATTCGCTGAGGTGCGCAAGCTGCTGCAATTCCTCGCGGCGCGACTTGAGCAGTTGGGCCGTCTCAGCGCGCTCGGTTTCGAGTTTGGCTTCGCGGAGTTCGAGCGCGGCCAGTTGTTCGCGGAGGTTTTTCTCCTGTCGCACCAGGCCTTCGAGCTGCTGGTTGACGAGGGTCTCGCGGTGGGCGACGCGCTGTTCGAGGGCTTGGATTTCCTGCTGGCGGGCGTGGAAGGATTTGTCGGTCTGCTCGCGCTGGCGGAGCGATTCCTCGTTGGCCTGGAGGCGGGCCTCGCGCAGCAGCGCCTCGGCTTCGCGCTTGGCGTTGTCGATGGTCTGCTGGGCCTGGGCGGCAAGCCCGGTCTGGCGGGAACGATCGAACCAGCGGAGCACGAGGAACGCCGCGAAGGCGCCGCCGCCGAAGATCGCCGCGGCTTCGAAGGTGGAGATTTCGGCGAGCAAATTCATGTCGATGCGTTCAATCTAAAAACTGGATTTCAACCACGGATAAACACGGAGGGACACGGAGCGGAGAGGCCGCGAGCGAAGCGGAGCGCGACCGGTCCCCGGTCGCAGCGGCAACTTCGGAGCCGAGGCGCTTGGAATTTTTTGCCGTGCGCGGGGGCGCGGCCGCCGCGGGCGGGGACCGCCCGCGCTCCAAACACTTCGCGGCGCGGTGGGAGTCCTCGACATCGCAGTACGGGAGAAACCGGCCGGGAGGAGTGAATTTGCAGGGCCGGTGTTCACCCGGCGAGCATGGCAGCAATCAGCGGTTTTCATCCGTGTTTATCAGCGTCGATCCATGGTTTCTCAGTTCCAATCGTGGCCTTCGGATGCTCCCGGCATTCAGAAAACCAGCCAGCGCGTCGGCGTGGCCAGATAGTTCATCGGTGCGTCGTGCGGTTCCGTCGGCAGCTCGTCCACCACCTGCCAGTCGAACGCGATGCCGCATTTGCCCGCCGGAGTGTGTGAGAGAAGCTGGTCGTAATAACCTTTCCCGCGCCCGAGGCGTCGCCCAATAGCGTCGAACGCTACCGCAGGCACGAGCACCAAGTCCAGTTGCATGAGCGGCAGCCCCGGACATTCGGGCGCCGGCTCCCGCAAACCAAACCGGGCCGGGATCAGATCGCGCGCCAGGTCACGCACCACGGCGGCTTCGTAGGTGTCGCTCGCCGCCACATGTCGGGGGAACGTGATGATTTTTCCGCTCGCCAGCCCCGCCGCAATGAGCGGGCGAATGTCCGGTTCGTCCGCTCGCGGCCCGAACACCAGCACTGACTTCGCCGCGCGCCACACGTCCGACTGCGCAACGCGTTCGCACAGGCGCCGCGACGCCTCGCGCCGTTCGTCCGCGCCGTGCCGCTGGTCTTCCGCGCGCAGGTGGGCGCGCCAGGATTGCTTGAGCGCTGGAATTTCGGTGCTCATGCCGGCGACGCCCCCGGCGGCGTCTTCGCAACCAGCGCCCGCCAGCGGTCGAGGCGTTCCTTGATTTTCTTTTCCACACCCTGCTCGGTCGGTTCGTAGTAGCGCTTGAACGCGCCGAGATAATCCTGCACGACGAAATGCCCCGGATGCGCGTGGGCATATTCGTAGCCCTGCCCGTGCCCGAGGCGCTCCGCCCCGGCGTAATGACCATCCCGCAGATGCGCCGGCACCGGCAACGTGCGTCCCGAACGCACGTCCGCAAGCGCGGCGTCAATCGCCACATTCGCGCTGTTGCTCTTGTTCGCCGTCGCGATGTAGATCGTCGCTTCCGCGATCGGAATCCGCGCCTCGGGCCAGCCCACAAACTCCGCCGCCTGATGCGCCGCGTGCGCCAGCACCAGCGCCATCGGATCGGCCAGCCCGACATCCTCGGCCGCGCAAATCATGATCCGGCGCGTGATGAAACGCGGGTCTTCGCCGGCATGAATCATCTTCGCCAACCAGTAGAGCGACGCATCGGGATCGCTGCCGCGCATCGACTTGATGAACGCCGAGATCGTGTCGTAGTGCGCATCCCCGTCGCCATCATAGACAATCGCCTTCTTCTGAATGCACTGCTCCGCCACCGCGAGCGTGATCGGGATGAAACCATCCGCCGCCGGGGCCGTGGTCAGCGCGGCGATTTCGAGCGAGTTCAGCGCCTTGCGCGCGTCCCCGTCCGCCACGCGCGCGAGATGCCGCAGCGCGTCGTCATCGGCGCGGAGGCGCATATTCCCCAAGCCGCGCTCCTCGTCGCGCAAGGCCCGTTGCAGCAGCGCCAGCAGATCCGCCTCGCCGATGGGTTGCAGCTCGAACACCTGCGAGCGCGAGACGAGCGGCGAGTTCACGAAGAAGAACGGATTGTGCGTCGTCGCGCCGATCAACCGCACCACGCCGCTCTCGACATCCGGCAACAGCACGTCCTGCTGCGATTTGTTGAAGCGATGGATTTCATCAATGAACAGCAGCGTGGACTGCCCCGTGTTTTCGCGGCGATTGGCCGCCGCCGAGAGCACGCGCCGCATGTCGGCGACGTTGGATTCCACGCCGCTCAACCGCTCGAACCGGCTGCGCGTCTGGTTCGCGATGACTTGTGCCAGCGAGGTTTTCCCCGTGCCCGGCGGCCCGTAAAAAATCACCGACTGAATCCGGTCCGCCTCAATGGCGCGACGCAGCAACTGTCCCGGCCCGAGGATGTGCCCCTGCCCGACATACTCGCTGAGATTGCGCGGGCGCATACGCGCGGCCAACGGCGCGGGCGAAGGGGAATGCTGCGGCTCCGGCGGGGTTTCCGCGTGGGTCTTCGAGCCGAACAATTCATCCTGCGCCATGTGGCCGCGAAACTAGGGAGCGCAGCGCGGCGCGGCAAAAACAAAACGCGGACGTGCCGTGGACCGCCCGCACCGCCAGAACCACGATGCAGCTCGGGACACCGCGCCTCGTTCGTCTCCCGCCTCGCGGGAGCATGATCGTTCTCCAGCAACCGCTGAATCCACGGAGTTTCGCGCGGGCGAAGTTCCCAAAGGTTCCGCGAACGTTTCCCCGCCACCCTCCGTCGAAGGCCGCACAAATTTTACCATGCACCACTTCACCACCCTCCCCCGCCGTTGTTTCTCCCTCGTCGCCGCCAGCTTGCTTCTGAGCACAGCCGTCAGCTCCCGCGCAGCCGGCAAAGGATTCACCGCCGATCAATCCGCCACCGGCGTGGTCGTCAAATACGACGGCCAGCCGTTCGCCACCTACGTCATCGGCGACGCCAACAAGTCCTATCTCTTCCCCGTGTACGGCCCGACCGGCAAGGCCATGACCCGCGTGTACCCGATGCAAAAGGTCGAGGGCGAACAGTACGATCATCCGCATCATCGCGGCATTTGCTTCGGGCATCAGGACATCAACGGCTTCGATTCCTGGATGGAGCGCCTCAGCGTATCACCGCTACCGGATGACAAGCTGACCGAGAAACAAAAGACCTCCCTCGCCCGCATGGGCAGCGCCAAGCACATTGCCTTCAAAGAAGTCGCCGCCGACGCGAATCGCGCCGTCATCGTCAGCGAAAATGTGTACGTCGGTGGCGACGGCAATAAGTCCGTCACCGAAATCCGCACCCTCACCTTCCGCGTCGAGGGCGACACGCGGCTCATCGACTGGGATCAGGAATTCATCGCGACCGAGGGTGACGTCACGTTCGGCGACAAGAAAGACGCCGGCCTGAGCATCCGCGTGCCCACCACGATGGCCGTGGACACGAAGAAAGGCGGCCGCATTGTCACCAGCACGGGCATCACCGACAAGGACGCGTGGAGCAAGCGCGCGCCGTGGGTGGATTACTCGGGTCCGGTGGAAGGCGAGACGGTCGGCGTGGCGATGCTCAACCATCCCAACAGTTTCCGCTACCCGACCAGTTGGCACGTCCGCACCTACGGCCTCTTCACCGCGAACTGTTTCGGCACGCTCGACAAGAACGATCCCAACGGCCCGCACACGTTGAAAAAAGGCGGGAAGCTCGCCCTCCACCACCGCTTCCTGTTCCACAAGGGCGATGAGAAAACCGGCGCCATCGCCGCCGCGTTCGAGAAATACTCCAAGGAAAAGAAGTAGCCGCCGCGGCTCCCGCGCCGCGGTTGGGTGCGGAACGGAAAAGCGGCAGGTCAACCCGGTTCAACACGGATTAACGCGGAGTGGAGCGGCGATCGCCAAACCCGGACGAAGCAGTCCCCGCCGCCGTCCCGATCGTTCCCAGCAGCGGCCGGCCGTGGTTCCCAGAGTTTTTTGCATCATGAAAACTCCCCCCCGTTAGCGGATCCCGCTGCACGCCCGTAGCCAGGGCTGAAGCCAACCGGTGCCAACTCCAGCGCGAACTGGCAGCCCACCAGGTCGGACTCGAGCAGTAGCATGCGGCTCGCCGCGCCGGCCAGACCGAGGCCGCCGCCAGACTGGCGCGTTCGCCAAAATCCCGCCCGCCGCCCCATAGACCAGGGCCCCTGACCAACGTCGCCAGTCACGCCAACGCCACCCGCGTCGAGATCCACCTCTGGACCGAGGGCGAGGCCATCGTGCTCGAGGTCCACGACGACGGCGTGAGCAAGGTCGCCTCGGACCAGCACGCCCCGCGCTCGCTCGGACTGACCGGCATGCGGGAGCACGCCGCGAGATGCGGCGGTACGGTGATGTTTGTGCCGAATGAACCGCGGGACACGCGCGTGGTGGCGCGGGTGCCCGGGAAGATTGGCGGGCGACGGGTGACGCGTGTCCAAGGCGCCGCATCCCTGGTCAGGCGCCCCCGCCACCCGTAGCATCCCTGTCGGTATTTCTCCCGACAGGCCGCTTTCCCGCGGATTTCCCAGAACTAAGTAGGTCACCGACTACCGGCGCGCACCCCCGGCTCGGTAAAGTAGGTGGACTGTTATGATGGATTACCAATCGACGGCGGCCTGCGGCCCGAAACCCGCGAACGGCGGGAAGCGGCGCATGAACAAACAACGCAAACCGGTCCGGGTGATGCTGGTCGAGGATTCGCAGCCGGTGCGCGAGCGACTGCACAGCCTCCTTGAGGAATCCGCCCCGGTCGTGATCGTCGCCGAGGCCAGCACCGTGGAGGGGGCGATCATGTTCTTCCGCCAGCACCGGCCGGACGCGGTGGTGTTGGATTTGGACCTGACCGACGGCAACGGCGGTGCCGCGCTGCGGGCGATCAAGCGCCTGCGCCCGGCGTGCGTCGTGCTGGTCCTGACCAACTTCGCCGTCCCCGGCTACCGCGAGCATTGTCTTCAACTGGGCGCGGATTATTTCTTCGACAAGTTCCACGAATTCGAGCGCGTGCCGGAAGTGCTGGCCACCCTCGTAACGGCTCCTGCCGTCCAGCGCGTCTGACCCCCCCCCCGCGCACATGAACCCTTGCTGCTGTTCCGCCACCCCGTCGGCCTCCGGCTCGCAGGCCCCCCAGCGAGAACCGCCCTACCGGAAGTTCATCGGGGCGCTCGCCGCCGCGGTTTACACCTGTGACAGACACGGCCGCATCACGTCGTACAACGCCGCCGCGGCGACCTTGTGGGGCCGCGAGCCGGAGCCAGGCACCGACCGGTGGTGCGGCTCGTGGCGAATTTACGAGCCGGACGGGCGCCCCATTCCGCTGGCAGAATCTCCGATGGCCGAACTGCTGCAGACGGGACGGACGACGGCCGGCCGGGAGCTCGTGATCGAGCGGCCCGACGGACGGCGGTTCCAGGTCCTGACCCATCCCCAACTGATCTACGACGAATTCGGCGCCGTGCTCGGGGCCGTCAACCTGCTGGTCGATATCACCGCGCACCGCGCGGCCGAGGCGCGGCTGCAGGATTCCGAGCGGCTCTACCAATCGCTGGTGGCGAACCTGCCGCAGAACATTTTCCGCAAAGACACCGCGGGACGGTTCACTTTCGCCAATGCCCGCCTGTGCGTGACGCTGGGCCGGCCGCTGCCAGAGCTGCTCGGCCGGACGGACGCGGATTTTTTTCCGCCGGAACAGGCCGCGCAATTTCGCGCGGATGACCTGCGCGTAATGGCGACGGGCGAGCCGTACGCGGCGGAGGAAACGATTCAGGACGCGCAGGGCCGGACCCGCCAGGTGCAGGTGAACAAGACCGCGCTACGAGACGCCGCCGGGCTGGTGTGTGGCGTGCAAGGCGTATTCTTGGACATCACGGAAAAGAAGCTGCTGGAGCGGCAGTTCCTCCGCGCCCAGCGGATGGAGAGCCTCGGCACGCTGGCCTGTGGCGTCGCCCACGACCTCAACAACATCCTCGCCCCGATCCTCATGGCCGTGCCGCTTTTGCGCATGGACCTGCCGCCCGCGGATTTCGCGTCACTCATGGACATCATGGAATCGAGCGTCCAACGCGGCGCGGGAATCGTGCGCCAACTGCTGGCCTTCGGGCGCGGCACCGAGGGCGGGCACACGGCGCTCCAGCCGCGCCATCTGCTCCGCGAGATTCACAACATCGCCAGCGAAACCTTTCCCAAAAACATCGCCCTCTCCGCCCACGTCCCCGCGGACCTGTGGGCGCTCATGGGCGACGCCACGCAAATCCAGCAGGTGCTGATGAACCTCCTAGTCAACGCCCGCGACGCCATGCCGCTCGGCGGCCGCCTCATCACCCAGGCGGAAAACCTGGAGGTGGACGCGGACTACGCGAAGCTCCATATCGACGCCCGCCCCGGCCGCTACGTGCGGCTCAAGGTGACCGACACCGGCTCCGGCATCCCGAAGGAAATTCAGGAGCGCATCTTCGAGCCGTTCTTCACCACCAAGCCGCCCGGCCAGGGCACCGGCCTCGGGCTGTCCACCACGCTGGGCATTGTCCAAAGCCACGGCGGTTTCATCCATCTCTACAGCGAACCGGGGATCGGCACGACCTTCAGCATCTACCTGCCCGCGGCCCCCGACAGCGCGGCGGACGAACCGCCGGCTGGGCCGGCCCCGCTCGTGCGGGGCGCCGGCGAGACCATTCTCGTGGTAGACGACGAGGTCGGCTTCATCGAGGCCGCCACCCACACCCTCAGCCTCAATGGCTACTCCCTCCTCAGTGCGCGCGACGGCGGGGAAGCCCTCGCCGTCTTCGCCCGGCACCGCGATGCGATCAAAGTCGTGCTCACCGACGTGCAGATGCCGGTGATGGACGGCGTCACGCTTGTGCGGGTGCTCAAAAAAATTGCGCCCCAACTCCAGGTGATCGCCTCCAGCGGGTTGGAATACAGTCCGCAAGCCGACGAACTGCGCGCGCTGGGCGTCGCGCATTTTCTCAGCAAACCCTACCCGGTCGCGCAGTTGCTGACGCGGCTCCACGAGGTGCTGCACACGCCGGGCGAGGCCGCGCCGGCGACCGGAGCCCAGCCCGTGTTCAATCAATAAAGACGGGCCTATTACCCGCCACCGACACGATGTGTGCGGGCCCGCGACCAAGCCCCCAATTCGCCCCCTCCCATTCCCTCGCCCCAAGTTCCCCTGCCCCACTCGACCGCGCTCGCGAGCACCTGCATTCCCCGCAGCCAGGCCGTCGTGAATTCGCTCCGGCACCAAACCGTGATCGACGAGCACCTCCGGCGCACTTGGGAAACCCGGGAGCAGACCCATTTCTCCGCCCTC
>BJHT01000288.1 GCA_014193395.1 Verrucomicrobiota bacterium | reverse complement strand
CACTTGCGCAAAAACGCCGCCACCCGGCCCAAACGCAAAAAGACCCTGATGAGTCATTTGCTCGCCGTCTGCGGCAAGACCGCGACTGAGGCGGACGTGGTCAAGCTGATCGAAGCGCTAAGCCAAGCCGGCCACCTCAGCATCGGTGAGAAGGAAACCGTGACTTACGATGATCAACGCATTTCACCGGGCGCGGGCACACCGCGGACGACGGGTGAGGTGGAGCCGGGACGCACCGGATGAGGTCGGCCTGAAAGCTCGGCTACGAACAACGACGGCGTGCGGCACTTGACGCGGGGGCGCGCGGGTCGCATGAAGGCCCGCGAAGGTGGGTGAAATTATTTATGGAAACAGAACTGAAAGCAGCGGTGGCAAGCCTTGGGTTGGAGCAGTATCGGCGACACATTTTTTTGTGCGCGGATCAGACGGAGGCGAAGTGCTGCGCCAAGGAGGCGGGGCTGGCGGCGTGGGAGTTTCTGAAGGCGCGGCTGAAGGAGTTGAAGCTGGTGGGTCCCGAGCCGCTGGTGTTTCGGACGAAGGCGAATTGCCTGCGGGTGTGCGTGCAGGGGCCGGTGGCGGTGGTTTATCCGGAAGGCGTCTGGTATCACTCGTGTCATCCGCCGGTGCTGGAGCGGATCATTCAGGAGCACCTGATCGGCGGGCGCGTGGTGACGGAGTTTGCGTTCGCAACAAATCCCCATTTTGGCCCGGCGTGAGTGAGCGGGCGCAGCGGCGGAAATTTGGAGTGCGGTGACTTGTCACCGCATTCGCAAGGCGACTTGTCGCCGTCGAACCGCGAGAAGCGGGCGATGGGGAAATGGGGCATTCACGGCTCGCGCCAGCGCAGGCGTGCGGGCATGGGCGGGCGCGCTCGGAAGTTCGACGGCGACCAGTCGCCTGCGCAAAAGCGGTGACCAGTCACCGCACTCCAAACGGCCGCGGTGCGGCTTTCGATCAATGAAATCGCCGCTTTCTCACGAGTCGCGCAAACCGGCGAGGGCCATCAGCTTCGCGGTTTCGCGGTAGGCTTCTTCGACCCACTCGACGATTTTTTCAGGCTGCGGGGAATATTCCAATTCGATCGAAACCACGCCGTCGATGGCGAGTTCCTTGATGGCCTGGAGGTAGGGCGCGAATTTCACGACGCCGCGGCCGGGCGGGAGGTCGCCGTGGACCTTGCCGTCGCAATCGCTGATGTGGACGTGGATGGCGCGGCCTTTGAGTTTGCCGAGATCGGCGGGCGAGGTGTCGGAGAGGACGAGATGCGAGATGTCGATGTTGGCGCGGACGCGCGGGTGATTGACCTCGTCCACGAAGCGGACCATCGACTCGACATTGTGGAGAAGGCTGAGGCGGAAGGGTTCGAGCTCGAGGGCGATGTCGATTTTTTTGCGGTCGGCGTAATCGCCGAGGCGGCGGCAGGTTTCGACGGCCCACTGCCATTGCGCGGCGGGCGGGATGACTTCGCGCTGCCAGATGTATTCGCCGAGGACGAGGAGGATGTTCTTGGCGTTCCAGTCGCGGGCGAGGTCGATGAATTTCTTGGTGCGCTCGACGTGGAATTCGCGGACGGGGTCGTTGAAATCAATGAGTCCGACGCTCACGACGGGGAGCGAGATGATCGGGAGCTTGAGCTTCGCGCAGGCGCGCGTGACGAGCTGGATTTCGCGGCGGGAAATGGTCGTGGCCTCGGTGAAGATGTCCACGCAATCGAAGCCGATGCGGGCGATGTGGCCGAGGCCGGTGGCGGTGTCCATGCCGACTTGTTGGAAGGCGGAGTTGATGAGGCCGAGTTTCATGGGGTGGTGGTGTTTGGTGGTGAGTGCTGCTGGATTGTGCGTGTCAGAATTGCGAAGCGCGGGCGGGGAGAAAAGCTCAAACGAAAAAAGCTCCAAGGCTAAAGCTCAAAGCTCAGGGGAAGCATCAAGAGCCAAGGACCATGCGGAGCGCGGTGGGTTGGGCGGCGCATTCAGCAACCTGTCCGATGGCATCCCGACTGCCGCGCGGCACAATTTTTTCCACTCGCCCGGGCACCGCGTGCGGAGACAGCTTTTTGCTTGGCGCTTGGGCCTTCCCTTGAGCTTTGAGCTTTAGCCTTGGAGCTTTTTCCCCCCGGTCATCGCGGCGGCGTGCCGAGCGCGTCGCCCATGCGGGCGTAAAGTTCGCGGTGTTCGCGGCTGTGGGCCACGAGGTCGTCAGCGAGACGGATGCGGCCCGGCTCGAAGATCGTGATGGTCGAGGAGCCGCCGAATTTGAAGAAGCCTTTCTCCGCACCTTTCGCCACGGGCCGGCCGGGGGCGTAGGTGTATTCCATGCTGCCCACGCAGGTCGCGCCGACTTCGAGCAGGAGCACGCGACCGAAGGCGGGCGAGTCCACGGTGCTGAGGGCGCGCTTGTTCTGGGAGAAGATGTGGATGTTCTGGCGCAGCGCGATGGGGTTCACCGAGAAAAGCGGGCCGGGCAGGATGCGCGCCGCGTCGGGCACGCCGGCCACGGGAAAGTGGAAGCGATGGTAGTCCACCGGGCACAGCCGCGAGATCACCAGCGCCCCGGTGCGATAGCGCGCGGCGAGTTCGGTGCTTTGCAACAATTCCTCCAGCTTGAACACCGCGCCCTTCACGAAAATCCCGTCGGTGCGCGAGAGGTCCTGAAATCCGAGGTGGCGTCCATCAGCGGGGAAGACCGCCGCCGGATCGGGCGCGATGGGACGCGCGGCGGGCTTGAGCTTGCGGTAGAAAAACTCGTTGAAGGTGCGGAACGATTCCGGCGGCGCGGAGAATTCCGCCGGGTCGAGGCCGAAGTCGCGGATGAACGGGAGCACCTTCGCGCGGCTGGCCGGCCGGTCCATGCGCCAGCCGTACCAGCGCGAGAAAAGCGCACGCTTG
The DNA here is from genome assembly GCA_014193395.1 of Verrucomicrobiota bacterium. Lineage (GTDB taxonomy): Bacteria > Verrucomicrobiota > Verrucomicrobiia > Limisphaerales > BJHT01 > BJHT01. The sequence goes on along the minus strand of BJHT01000288.1, from coordinate 6,597 downwards.
GCCAGCGCATGCAGGCTCAACCGGCCGGGCATCGTGTCGTAGGTCCAGCGAACGAAGCCCAGGCCGTACACGCTCTCCGGCTCGATGCGTCCGGTGTAGCGGTTGAAAAACTCAATGGAGTGCGAAGGATTCATTGTCGGCGTCACGCTAGCAGAGCGGGGCGCGGGAGGAAGCGGGGAACATAGAGAACGCCCGAAACGTCCGGCGGAGCGGCCGCCGGAGGGTTGCGAAATGGCGGGTGAAATCCATCGGGGTGGAGTCATCCGCTGGAAGCCGCGGGCGGCGCAATTCGCCGCCGAAACGAAAAACGCCGGAGGCGGGGCGCGGCATTTCCCGATCACCACCCGCTCAGATTACTTCTTTCAGCGGCTCCCAGCCATCCACGAGATACTGCGGGCGGCCGGAGAGGTCGGGGAGCGTCACCTGATTCGCGACCAGGCCGACGTTGTGATAGAGCGTGGCGAACACTTCGCCGAAATGCACGGGGCGGTCCGCCGGTTCGCCGCCGAGGCGGTCCGTCGAGCCTATGACCTGGCCGGTCTTCATGCCGCCGCCGGCGAGCACCGCGCAGGCCACGCGTGGCCAGTGGTCGCGCCCGGCGTTCTTGTTGATCGTCGGGGTGCGACCAAACTCGCCCCACAACACCACCGACACGTCCTTGTCCAAGCCGCGTTCGTGCAAATCCTGGATCAGCGAGCTGAAGCCCTGGTCAAGCATCGGCATGTCCTGCCGCAGCGCGTCGAAGATGCGCCCGTGATGATCCCACCGGCTGAATGCCAGCGTCACGCACCGTGCGCCCGCCTCGACCAACCGGCGCGCGACGAGCATGTGTTCCATCAATTTCGGCCCGCCGTCGTCGCGGTTTTTCGGATCGCCTTGGCCGTAGCGCGCGCGGATTTTTGGGTCTTCCTTTTCGATGTCGAGCGCGTCCAGCACCCTGCTCGACGTGAGCATGTCGATCGCCTGCTGGTTGAACGCGTCCACGCCTTCCATCAAGCCGCTGTTGTCCACGGCATGGCGGAACTTGTCGAAATTGTCGCGCAGCGCCCTGCGGTCGCTCAGGCGGTCCATCGTGATACCGTTGAGCACCATGTCGTCCATGCCCGCGCCATCGGGCTTGAACGGCGCGTAGGGAATGCCGAGGAAACCCGGCTTGCCCGCGTCCGCCCAGCGCATCTCGCCCATCTTCGGTGCCATGCCGACAAAGGGCGGCACTGCGCGGTTCACCGGCCCCTGCAGTTTCGCCAGCACCGAGCCGAGCGACGGCCAGCCGCCCGGTGGCTGATTGCGCGCGAGGCGGCCCGTCTGGCATTGGAAGGCGTTGTGGTCATCCACCGCGCCGACCAGCGAGCGGATCAGCACCAGCTTGTCCATCAAGCGGGCCGTGCGCGGGAGCAGTTCGCAAATTTGAATCCCGGGCACGTTCGTCGCGATCGGCTCCATCACGCCGCGAATCTCGCGCGGCGCATCGAGCTTGAGATCGAACATGTCCTGATGCGGCGGACCGCCTGGCAGGAAGATGTTGATGACCGCCTTGTGCGACTTGCGGATGCCCGCCTGCGCCTCCGCTTGCAGCAGTTGCCCCAGGCCCGCGCCGCCCAGGCCAAGCGCACCGATGCGCAAAAAATTGCGACGGGAAACCCCGTCGCAAAATCGTGTGGCCGCTCCCGGAATGGTCAGCATGGAGGCTTTCGGAAAATCAACCGGGCGGCGTTCAGCCGACCAGTTCGCGAATCGGCGAATGCTTCGGATCGACCAGATACTGCGGCCGTCCGGCCAGATCCGGAAGCGTGACCGTGTGCGTGTCGATGCCGAGATTCTTGTAGAGCGTCGAAAAGACCTCGCCGATGTGGACCGGGCGTTCGAGCGCTTCGCCGCCGACGCGATCGGTCGAGCCGATGACCTGCCCCATTTTCATCCCGCCGCCCGCGAGCAATGCGCTCATCACGCGCGACCAGTGATCGCGCCCGGCGGTCATGTTGATGCGCGGCGTGCGGCCGAACTCGCCCCACACCACCAGCGACACATCCTTGTCCATCCCGCGGTCGTGCAAATCCTGCATGAGCGCCGTGACGCCGACATCGAGTTGCGGCAGTTGCCGTTTCAAGGTCGTGAAGTTTCCGCTGTGCGTGTCCCAGCCGCCGAAATTCAGCGTCACGCAACGCACACCCGCCTCGACCAGCCGCCGTGCCAAGAGGAATTCCTTCATCGTTCCGCCATCGCGTCCGGCCACTTTGTACCGCTCGGCATATTGCGCCGGTTCCTTTTTCAGGTCCAACGCCTGCACCAGCCGGCTCGACGTCATCACCTCGAACGCCTGCCGGTTGAACGCATCCAGACCTTCCATCAATCCGCTGCCGTCCGCGTCGCGGCGGAACTTGTCGAACTCCGCCAGCAGACCCTTGCGGTCGTCCAGCCGGTCCGTGGTCACGCCGTTCAGGACCATGTCCGAAGTGCCCGGCCCGCTCGGGATGAACGGACCGTGCGCCGCGCCGAGGAAGCCCGGCATCGCCTCCTTGCCGGAGACGCCCACCAGCGGCGGCACGCCGATTTGCGCGGAGCCTTGCAGCTTGGACACCACCGCGCCGAGCGACGGCCAGCCGCCCGGCGGCTGCTGCGCATTCCGGCTCCGGCCCGTCATGCAATGATACGAGCTGTGGTCATCGACCTGCCCGACGAGCGAACGGATGACCGCGAACTTGTCCATCATCGCCGCCAACCGCGGCATGTGTTCGCAAATTTGGATGCCCGGCACTTTCGTCTTGATGGGCAGGAACGAGCCGCGGATTTCCGACGGCGCGTCCATCTTCAAGTCATACATGTCCTGGTGCGACGGCCCGCCGGGCAGATAGACCATGATGATGGACTTCTGCGATTTGCCGAGGTGCGCCTGCGCTTCGGCGCGCAGCAATTCCGGCAACGCCATCCCGCCCATGCCGAGCGCGCCAATCTTGAGGAAGTTGCGGCGGGACACCCCGTCGCAGAACCGCTGAGCTTTTCCACTGATGCTTAACATAATGACTCTCTGTTTTTCTCTTTGCTGCTGCGTCGGCCCGCGCCGCCCGTGCGACACCGGCCAAAATCCGAAACAAATTACACCAATTCCTTCATCGGCTGGAACCCGTCCACAATCGACTGCGGCCGGCCGCTCAGGTCCGGCACCCGCGCCGAATTCACATCAATCCCCAGCGTGTGATACAGCGTCGCGAACACTTCGCCAAACTGCACCGGTCGATCCGCCGCCTCGGCCGCCTGGCGGTCCGTCGAGCCAATCACCTGACCTACCTTCATCCCGCCGCCGAACAGCAGCGCGCACGACACATTCGGCCAGTGATCGCGCCCGCCGTCCTTGTTGATCTTCGGGGTGCGGCCAAACTCGCCCCACACCACCACTGACACATCGCGCTCCAGACCGCGCTGATACAAATCCTGCACCAACGCCGAAACGCCCTGGTCAAACAGCGGCAAGTCCTGGCGCAGCGCGTCGAAATTTTTCCCGTGATGATCCCACCGGCTGAACGCCAGCGTCACGCAGCGCACGCCCGCCTCGACGAGCCGCCGCGCCATCAAGAATTGCTCCATCAACTTCGGGCCGCCGTCGTCGCGATTGTTCGGATCACCTTTGCCGTAGCTCGCGCGCACGCTCTTGTCCTCGCGCTCGATGTCCAGCGCCTCGACCAGCTTGCTCGAGGTCAGCATCCCAAACGCCTGCTGGTTGAACGTGTCCAAGCCCTCCATCAATCCACTCCCGTCCACGTCGCGCCGGAACCGGTCGAACTCCGTCAGCAACGCCTTCCGTTCGCCGAGTCGGTCGAGCGTGATCCCGCTCAACACCATGTCCTCTTTGCCCGCGCCATTCGGCTTGAACGGCGCGTGCGAAATCCCGAGAAACCCCGGCGTTCCCGCATCCGACCACGGCGCGTGCCCCATCTTCGGCGACAGCCCGACAAACGGCGGCACCGCGCGATTCACCGAGCCTTCGAGCTTTGACAGCACCGAGCCCATCGACGGCCAACCGCCCGTCGGCATCCCGCGATTTGAACGCCCCGTCAGGCACTGCACCGCGTCGTGGCCGCCCGTCGCGCCCACGATCGAACGGATGAGCGCCATCTTGTCCATCAGCTTCGCCAGCTTCGGCAGATGCTCGCAAATCTGGATGCCGGGCACATTCGTGGAAATCGGCTTGAACTCCCCGCGAATCTCCGCCGGTGCCTCGGGCTTCAGGTCAAACATGTCCTGATGCGCCGGCCCGCCCGGCAGGAAAATCATGATCACCGCCTTGTGCCCCATCCGCTTCCCCGACTGCTGCTGCGCCTGCAAAATCTGCGGCAGGCTCAAGCCGCCCAACCCCAGCGCGCCGATGCGCAGGAAATTGCGGCGCGAAACGCCGTCGCAAAATCGGGAGCTTTGGCCGGGTATGGTGAGCATAATATCAGCGTCGTAAAATGGCTCCATGTGCGACCCCGAGAGCATTCCACTCATTCAGGAATTTTTTAGACCCTCCCAAGCACGGTGTGGCCGCGAACGCCCGACGGAGCGCGGCGTCTACGCCGCAGAAACGTCCGCAATCCAAGGCAGCCACGGATAAATCGGTTGCTCCCCTCCGCGTCCACGCGCCCGCGGCGTGAACGCCGCGCCCCGCAGAGTTACCACCCAAAAAGCACCCCCCAACCCGAAAACTCCAAATCCCCCTTGCTGCCCCAAATCTTCGCCCCCTAAATAGCGCCGTGGATTTTGCGGCTTACGCCCCGTGCGTTATCGGCGGCTATTTTTTGGGATCGATTCCCACCGGCTATCTCGTGGCGCGCTTTCGCGGCGTGGACATCCGCACCGTCGGCAGCGGCAACATCGGCGCGACCAATGTTTTCCGCATCCTCGGCAAAGGCCCGGGCACCTTCGTCCTCCTCGCCGACGCCTTCAAAGGCTTCCTCGCCTGCTGGCTGCTCGCCCGCCTCGGCGCGAATCTCGCCAGCGCCACAACGCCCGCCTCTCCCGCGCGCCTCGAAGCCCTCCAGCTCACCGCCGGCATCGCCGCCATCCTTGGCCACAACTACACCTGCTGGCTCAAATTCAAGGGCGGCAAAGGCATCGCCACCACCGCCGGCGTGCTCCTCGCGCTGGTCCCGCTGGCGCTCGGGATCTTGCTCTCGCTCTGGGGAATCGTCCTCGCCCTCAGCCGCTACGTCTCGCTCGCCTCGATCATCGCCGCCGCCGCGATGCCCTTCGTGGTGTGGCTCACCGGCGGCAGCACGACGGTGATCGGTATCACCACGGTCATCGGCGCGCTGGCCATCTACAAACACAAAGCCAATCTCCAACGCCTCCTCGCCGGCACGGAAAACCGCATCGGCACCCGCAAACCATCCACACCCGCCGCCCCATGAAAATCACCGTCCTCGGAGCTGGCGCCTGGGGCACCGCCCTCGCCCGCCTCCTCCAGCAAAACCACCACGACGTCACCCTCTGGGGCCACCACGCCGGGCACCTCGCCGAAATCCAGCGCGCCGCCCGCAACGAACACTACCTCCCGGGCATCGAACTCCCCCGTGCCCTCAAATTCGACCCCGACCTCGAGCGCGCCGCCGCCGGCCGCGAACTCCTCGTCGCCGCCGTTCCCTCCAAAGCCTTCCGCACCGTCACCCGCCATCTCGGCAAATACCGCGGCGCGATCGTCAGCGTCACCAAGGGCATCGAGTTCGACACCGGCCTTACCATGTGCGGCATCCTCCGGCAGACCATGCCCGACGCCCGCCACGCCGCCCTCTCCGGCCCGAGCCTCGCCCCCGAAGTCGCCCGGGACATCCCCACCGCCGTCGTCGCCGCCTCCGCCGACCCCGCGCTCGCCACGCGCCTCCAGCAGCTTTTTCACCGCCCCACCTTCCGCGTGTACACCAGCACCGACCTGCTCGGCGTGGAAATCGGCGGCGCACTCAAAAACGTCATCGCCATCGCCGCCGGCGTCGGTGACGGCATGAAATTCGGCGACAACTCCAAGGCCGCCCTCGTCACCCGCGCCATCGTGGAAATCCGCCGCCTCGGTGTCGCGTGCGGCGCGCAGCCGGAAACCTTCGCCGGCCTCAGCGGCCTCGGCGACCTCACCGTCACCTGCTTCTCCCCGCTCAGCCGCAACCGCACGTTCGGCCAACGTCTCGGACGCGGGGAAAAAATCGGCGACATCCTCTTCAGCCTCACCGCCGTCGCCGAGGGCTACCACACCGCCTGCTCCGCCCATCAGCTCGCCCAGAAACTCGGCATCACCGTCCCGATCATCAGCGAAGTCTATGCGATGCTCTACAACGGCAAAGACGCCGGCCAAGCACTCCGCGATCTGCTCAACCGCGATGTGAAGGCTGAGGACTGATCGCGCCGCAGTGGGTATGGAGTGCGGTGACTTGTCGCCGCTTTTGCGAGGCGACTTGTCGCCGTCGAACTGCGAAAAACGTTCGTGTGCAAAGGGGCATTCACAGCTCGCGCCAGCGCCAGCACGCCCGCGCGATCGGAAACGCACAGCAATTTGACGGCGACCAGTCGCCTACGCAAAAGCGGTGACAAGTCACCGCACTCCAAACCGCCGCCCCCACATCCCCGCGAACAACG
>BJHT01000287.1 GCA_014193395.1 Verrucomicrobiota bacterium | reverse complement strand
TGGGTGTGGGCGTGGGACTGATGAGGGTTTGGGTGGCAGGGGTAGTTTCAGTGGTTTTCGACATGGTGGTGTGGGTGGGTTGGGTTGGTGGTTGGGTCGCCGGAGTTTCAGTCACCGGCGGGTTGGTGGGTTGAGGGTTGGGAACAGATGCGGATGCCGTGGTTGTAGGAGCTTCCGGTTTTGTGGCTGCCTCGGCTTCCACCGTGCGAATGGGCATCACGACCAGGCGGCGTCCTCCGGCGATGCAGTCGAGCGGCGAGCGGCCATCCTCGATCTCGAACGTCGTCAACCCGAAGCGCAACGCCTTGAGCAGATAATCGCGATTCACGGTGATGGAGACATCCCGGCCGATGATCTGGACGCCGTCCACGGTCAGGCTGGTCCAGTCCTTCGCATCCCTGGCCTTCGCTTTGACGACGAGCGCATTGCCTTCGATCTCCAGCGTGGCCGGACGATTGGGGTCGTCGTGGCCGGGCAGCCGGGGCAGGCCCGCGAGCAGGGTTTCCACGGCACTGCGGTCCAACTGGACACGGGTGCGACGACTGTTCTGTGCTGGCAAGGCGTTCTTCCAGATGGGGAACTCGTCGGCGCTGGATTTGCTGACAAAGGTCCACGGACCGGACTGGAGCAGCACCCATGGCCCGGTGTCCTGGTCATTGGCCTTGGGTTTGATCCGCAGTTCACCCGTGCCGTCCTCCAGGAACTTGCTCCAATGCAGGAACGGCTGGTCCGGGATAAGTACGGGTGTCTTGAGGTCGAACTGGAATGAGTTGGCGCAGAAGAGATGCCGGCCATCGGAAGCGGCGAGGTAGTGACCTTCCTGGTGACGCGTATCGACACAGACATGCTGGAGGATGTGCCGCGTGTAATCCTCGCTACAGCAGTCCAACGCCTGCCGCAGACAGTCACGGAAGGTGGCATCGAGGACGATACCTTTGCCCAGGACTTGGGGAACCGGCGGATACTCGGTGACGGGCAACGAGTTCAACGTCTGCTCCATGGGACTGGAGCCGACATGGGTTTTGATCCGCACCTGGTCGTGGCCCACGACACTGAGTTGCACCGGTTCCTTGCCGCCCTTGACCAGCTTGTTGAGCGGCTCGAAGGGCACGAGGAAGTCACACGGCGAACCGGCGTTGGGTTCGGTGACGCGATAGGTGACCGTGGTGTCGAGGTCGGTGGCCTGAAGGGTGACGGCACCTTCGGCATCACGGGTGACCCGCAGATGGTCGAGCACCGGGAGCGTGGTGCGGCGGCTGATGACTTTGGAGAGGCCCGTGAGGGCGGTTTTGAGTTCGGAGACAGAGAGTTGGATCATGGGGTTTAGGGAGTTAAGAATGCCGGCCAGCCCTGTCAGAGGAGGACAGGACTGGCCGGCGGGTTGAGGACTGAGGGGAAAGGGTGTCGTCACGAGGACGATACCCGGGGGATTGGTTGCCGACGCTTCCTCTGTGCGCCGTGGATTGGTAGGAACCGACTACAGGATGGTTTTGCCTTTGGAGGGCAACCGTCGCACGTAGCCGCGAATGAACTCTTTCAAGTTCGCCTCGCACTTGAGGTAGAACGGGCTGCCCACGCGGGTCAATCGGTGGACACGCTCTTGGGCCATGGCCAGGGCGAACTGCTTCACCTTGGATCGGTTGAGCAGCGGGGTTTTGATCCGAGTGCTCACACGTCGTCCTCGGTGACCCGCTTGAACTGCAACTGCGAGACGACGCATTCCTCGACCCCGACATCGCTGCGTTCGCCCAGATACACTGGTTGAAACAGCGAGCCGTCTGGATAGGCGTAGAGATAGCGGACCTCCACGATGGCACCGACGCCCGGAATACTATGGTTGGGTGGAATGGCGACGTTGCCGACGATCTGCCAGCCTTCGTGATTGAGGAGGCGGAGTTGGACGCTCCGCTGCGTGTTCACCTTGGCGACGACTGCGGACAGGGTGGCGACGAACTTGTGCTTCAACTGGCTGCCACCGCTGTTGGGCCGTCCCGGTGTATAGGGTGAGTCCAATCGCTTGAACACGATCCCTTCGGCCTTCTGGCGCTTGAACGTGTGGAGCCACGAGGTCTTGTCGAGCGGGTCGATGAAACACCCCACGATGCGGATGTGCTTGGGCAGTCCACTCGCCAGCAGATTCAACAGCAGCACATAGCGATGATGGTAGGACTTGGCCCGAAGATCCTCGCCGTTGAGGAACAGGAGATCGAAGGCATGGAGATGATCCCCGATGCACTCGCCATCCAGCACGAAGTCGCCGCCGAGTTCGCTGGCGGTTTTGATGACCGTTGCCGGGACACCGACGACGAGGCCCTTCTTGTTGATGCCTTCGATACGGTGGCCTTCCTTGCGGAGTAGCAGCCGTTTGCCGTCCATCTTCTCCTGCATGGCCCACCGGGGATCGGCGATGAGCTGGAGCACTTCGGTCTCCTCGATTGGATTGAGCAGTTGGGGGAGCAGGCCGGAGACTTGCGCGGCCTGCTCCGTATGCTGGTAGGGCGTGCCGGTGGGGCCGGTGGTGTAACCCTTCGCCCGCTTCTCGCGGACCAGCCGCTCGAAGATCAGCAACGCGGCGTCGTAATAGACGGGGCTGTGGGTCTTGGTGCCGGTGCTCAGGGTGGAACCGCGCCGGCCGTAGGCGATGTTGACGACGAAGCCATTGTCTTTGGCTTCGAGTCGGACATGGTATTCCTTGTCACTGCTGCCTTCGCGGTAGTAGAGGCTGGTTGTTTTGGTTTCTTCCATGGTGGCTGTCATAGGAGTTCAGTGGGTTGAGGTGGAAATGAAACGAGCCGGAGAGCGTAAACTCTCCGGCCCGTCTCAGGTTGGGTTGAGGTGTTTGGAGTTGTGGGTTTAGAAGCCGGCGAAAACACCCAACTCGCGTAACGAGGTGGTTCGTTCGCCGACAATGAGGTGGTCGATCAGCGCGATGCGGAGCAGTTGGCCGGCCCGGATGATCTCGCGGGTGATCCGGATGTCCGCTTCAGAAGGCGATGAATTTCCGCTTGGATGGTTGTGCATCAGGATGGCGCAGTGACCGGCCAGCGCGATGACCGGCCGGAAGACTTCCCTACTATGAATGTTCACGGAATCCAGCCCACCCAGGGCAACGAGGTTATGACCCAGGATGCGGCGGCGGGTGTTGAGCACCAGCACGACGAGCGCTTCCTTGCACGGGTCAAACCACGGGGCCGATGGAATATTGGCGTTCCAGTACTCAGTCGCCTGCTGCGGTGTGTCTAGGGTCAGCGAGGAGACGGAACATTCGCGGAGACTGATGATCTTGAACTCTTGAGGAGGTTTCATGGTGTAGTGAACAAGCTAAGGCAGTGGTCTTGGATTTCCGTGTTGTGAACTTTGCAAAGGCCCTTGAAGCCGTTGCCGAGTTCTTCATAGGCGAGCACGAAGGTCAGACTTGGCCAGCGCGGTCCGAGCCTGATCAAGAACGGCACCGGCTGGGACCAGGGCGTGTCGAAGTGGTAGTGCAGCCAATCGTCGGTTGCATCCACGAGGACCGCGTCACCTGAACCCCAGCGACAGCCCCAGTGCTCCACTTCCCACGGATGGCCGACTTGATCGTAGTCGGAGGCCAGCACTTCAGCGGGGATGGGATCAAGGGTATGGAAGCTCAGGACGGAGGGCTGCTCTTTGTCACATGGATCACCCGTCGGCCAGGAATTGCAGCCTACCGCCGCTGCTTTGAATCGTTGGAGGTCTTCGCGCGGGCCGAAGACTTGGAGTTCGTTTTGACACCAGTTGGGCATGATTGTTTTCGAGTTGGCGGAGCAATGGTCAGGACGTCGTGCTGGAGGAAGCGGTGTAGCTCCCGTTGGCGAATGTCCCGGCCTTGCGCGCTTTGTTGGATGTGTTCCGCCACGGCGGACCAGCGCAGTCCGTATTGCGGATTGTGGTGAAGATGGAGTGCCCGGAGTAACTCTCGGGCCTCGGCTTCGGTGAGGACAAGGCGCTTTTCGTTGGCGGCGCGGTGAACTTGTTGGGTGGTCCAGATCAATGCGATCCGGTCCGCCCAATAGGCGTCGAGCAGCAGTTTGGCTTTCCGGCGGCTCTTGAGCACGGGACCGAGTTTGTCGAGGAGTTCAGTGATGAGATTATCCATGGGGTGAAAGAAAAGAGCCGGACACCGATGAAGATGTCCGGCTCGTTGATGGTGGTTGTGGCCTAACTCCAGCGCCGACACTCGTTCATGTACTGACAAGCGGAACACTGCAATCCCGGGGAGGGCACAAAGTCCTGCCGCCCGACGCCTTCCACGTAGCTCTCCAGTTGCCGGAACAAACGCACCCGCTGTGGCTCGGTCATCGGTCCCTGCTCGGTGATGATGAGCTTGGGGGTCTTGGTTTTGACGAGGTGATGCAGATCCCGGCCGCTCTCGGTTTTCCCGGTCGCTTCCCGGTAGAGAACACTGTAGCTGGTCATCTGCACTTCGTTGGTGTGAACCGCCTTCTCAGGGTTGGGCGTCTGACCGACCGTTTTGTAGTCCACGATCCGGCCTCCTGCCCGGTCCAGATCCACGATGCCGATGAGCCGGGGCAAACCGTGGGCGCTGAGATCGGCTTCGAGGCTTACCTCAACAGCTTCCGGCAGTTCGTTGGGTGGAACGGGCGATTGCTTCAGATACAGGTCCAGCAATGACCAGGCGGTGGCTTTCTCGTCAGCTTCCTCGCCCTCATCCCACTTGATCTTCTCTTCGACCTGATCGGCCTGCCAGAGCGTGTCGAATTGGGTCTTGAGGTCGTCGATGGTGACGGTCTGCCGCCGCCACCGAGCCTTGTTCCAGAGCTTCAGCACGCCATGCACGGTGTGGCCGACATACAACGCGGCGGTCTTGGGCTTCTTCAACCCGAGGACGTAGCGGAAGTAGAACTTGAGCCGGCACGACAGCCAGGTGTTGAGGCGGGAAGCGGAGACGGTCTGGCGGAGTTTGTCGGGATGCGCGCCGGGAGTGGTCGCTGGCGTGGGGGTGACTGCCGGAGGTTCAAGGGTGGCGATCATCGGGTTGGAGTGGTTTGACGGTGATGATTGTTGCCATTGGCGTTCCCACTGCGCCGACCGGGATACTTCTCAAACAACTCCTCGATGAGACCAGAGGCTTCGAGCTTGTTGAGCTGCTTGACCCCCTTGCCGAAGCGTTCCTGTGCCAGACCCTCGATGACGTTTTTGTCGAGTTGCTGTTCCGCGACGATCTTGAGGATCAGGTCGCGTTGCTTCGGGGTGCAGTTCCAGATCTCGCTGGGACCGTTTGCAGGGTGACCGTTGCCGTGGCCATTCCCGGTCCCATTGCGGTTACCCTGGGGCTGGGTGTGACCGTTGCTGCTGCTGGTGCCATTGCCGTTGGCGGGTCCGGGCAGGAAACCGACTTCCTTGATGCTGGTGTCCACGCCGTCCTGCAACAGCCGATACAGGCGGGCGGCCTCAGCGGGGACCTGGGCGATGTCGGTGATCTCGGTCTTGAGGGTCAGACTGAACTGATGACTGCTGTAACCGGCCAGACCGATTTTCTTGGAGTAATTACCTTCGAGTACGAGGGCCATGGGAATCCTTTGGGTTGTGGAAGACACCCCGCCCGCCACCCCTCCGGTGAGGGAGAGATGACAGGGGGATGCCTTCGGGGTTGATGGAGAGGTTTCACCCCGCCCGGTAGAGGGCAGAGCGATGTCGTTGTCAGAATGTTATACCTGCAAACGAAGCAGTGGAGCACGGGGGGAGGGGGCGACTTCATGGAACAGAAAAGCTTCGATTTCAGGGGGCTAGGAGTTCTCCGTGGAACGACAGGTGGAGCCAAGAATCCCTTGTATCGCTAAACAGCAGGGGGGGCTTTGAAACGGGCACCGGACGGCTCTAAAACCGCCAGCGGCTCTCTCGTCATCCTATTCCATCGAACAGGCAGATTACGCTGGAGGGGAGTGGGCTTGCAAGCAGCGCCGCTGGGCTAAATGACGAAGGTTGCTCTCATAATTCCAGCCAGAACTCGCGACGCGTCGCTATACCTACGTTCGGCAAAAGTTTCTGCATTGCCAGACGCACGCTTCCCTCGCCGCTGAGAGCGTGTTTGAAAACCCTAGCGACCCGCCGCGTGAGGGCACGCGGCCTACAAGATTTGGGCGAAAAACCCGCCATCTGTAGGCCCGGTGCCCTCACCGGGCGAGTTTTCAAACAGGCTCTGAGATGAGGCGCGGAATTTTGTGGGTCGGGGATTTTGTCTTGCGTCGGCAGTCTGCCGGCGCGCGGCCTCCGTCGATACATTCCGGTCACGGTGCTGCGAAGTTGTCTTTGCTCCGCGACCGGGCTAGAAACTTGGCATGAGCCGTTCGTTCCGGGTCGTTGGCTTGATGGTGGCGGTGGCGGCCGTGCTAGCCGGCGCGCTCCACCTTCATCATGCCGGAAGCCCGGCTGGGTCGGTCGCGGCCAATCTAATTTCACTGGGGCTGCCACTCGATCCATCCGCGCGACTGACGCGGCCAAGTCAAGGTGCGGTGACTTCTGCGTCGGAATGGCGATCCACCACCGGTCGGTTGGCGCTCATTGCTCTGCCGGAGAAATCGCGGTGGCTCCCGGCGGATTTCGCGGTGGAGTCATCGCCCACCGGGCCGGCTGCGCCGATTCCCGGACGGCGGCGTCCGCCGCTCCTCCGAGCGGAAGACCTCTTCACTTCCGCCGCGCTGCTCGGCGCGGTCCCGTTGCCCGAGGCCGATACGTTGGGCCAGATTCATTTTCGGGACCGCCAACTGGGACGTGTGGCGACGGCGGACGGACGTCGGCTGTGCTTCAATCCGGAAGTCGTCTTGGTGAAATTCCACAGTCAACGGCTCGTGGCTGCCGTCCGGGTTGAGGTGGGACAGGAATTGGGGGCGGTGCGCACGCTGGCGGGGCGGCCGGACGTGGAGTTCGCCGAACTGGATACGCTGCAACAACGGGCGTTCCAGCCGAGCGATCCGCTGCTCACGAACCAATGGCATCATCCAGTCATCGGGAGTTTTCGCGCGTGGGAGAAGTGCCGGGGCAACGCGTCGGTGCGGATCGCCATCGTGGATACGCCGTTCCACATGGATCATCCGGATCTCGCGCCGCACGTCACCAACGGCTGGGACGTGGTGGAAAATGTGGCAGTCACGCGCGGCACGGGCACCGTCCACTCGACGATGAGCGCGGGCATGGCGGCCGCGGTGTTGGACAACGGCCTCGGCGTCGCGGGAGCGGGCAACTGCACGATCCTCCCGATCAACATCAATGGCTTCATCAGCGAGATGGTGGCCGCCGTGTACTGGGCGGCGACCAATGACGTGCGAGTGGTGAATCTCAGTTGGGACGGGGCGCACAGTGACGCGCTGAACGCCGCGGGGGCTTATCTGAAAACCGCGGCCCGCGGACTCTTGGTGATGGCGGGTGTCAATGGCTCGGGGTTTCTCAATTATCCGAATCAGCCGGACATCTGGTGCGTTTCGATGACGGACGCGGCGGATAATTTGCAGTCGCATTCCGGGCCGCACATCGATTTCGCCGCGCCCGGCTGGAACATCTGGTCCACGACCACGGGCGGCGGTTACGCGTCCGGCAGCGGCACCAGCTACGCGACACCGCTGGTCGCCGGCGTGGTGGCGGTGTTGTTCAGCCTGAATCCGACCCTCGGGCCGGACGAGGTCGTGGACATTCTGAAACGCACCGCGTTCGCCAAATACGGTTCCGGTTGGAATGAGTTTTACGGCTGGGGGCGGATCGACTTCGGCGCGGCGGCGGACGCGGCGACGGCGACGCTGCCCGTGATCACCGGCGTGCGCCACGTCAACGGCGTGGGCGAGATTTCGGCGAACTGCCGGCCAGGCCTGGTCTGCTCGCTGTGGCGAAGTGCCGGATTGAATGGCGGCACTTGGTTGCCGGTGACTGACGCCGTCGTCGTGATCAACGGCGCGGCGCTTTCTTTTTCCGATCCGCATCCGCCGGGCGCGAGGGCCTTCTACCGGATTCAGTCCAGTCGGCCGTGAATCGGGCGCGGCCGGGTGGCAGCCGTCGTGGCCGCGGTTGGGGGATTTTTCCCGCTCGCTCGCGGTCCGGCGGCACGAGGCGTTTCGCGGCGACGCCGAAATTCCACTTGACCGTCGTGGCGTGAAGTGGCCTTATCGGAAACAGGTTGAGGTGAGCGGTGAAAAAACTGGTCTGGGAAAAAAGTGTTATGCCAGTCGTAAATCTGCGCGCGAGGGTCCGGCCCCTTCCGGTCCTGCTCCTCGCCATCACGCTAGCGGCACTGGAACTAACCTCCGGGTGGGGGGCGTCCTGCGTCGCGCCATCGTCCGGGCTGATTGGTTGGTGGACGGGCAATGGAACCAACGTGGACGTGCTCGGCTTGCACCACGCCACGCTGCTCAACGGCGCGACTTACTCAGTCGGCCAGGTGGGTCAGGCGTTTCTCTTCGACGGAACTAATAGCTCCGTGGAAATCCCCGACGCGCTGGAGCTGAGTCCCCATATCGGTCCGGTCGGGGAACTGACCGTGGAGGCGTGGGTGTTGATTCCCAGGTTACCCCAGTTCGATGCGCCCACCGGCTCACCTTATCGCGCCGTCGTGGTAAAAGGATCTCCCGGCAATTGGGAATACGGATTGCACCTCACGACCAATGGCCAGCCGGTCTTCACCGTGTGGCAATCTTCCGGCAGCGGCCATGCCTCGGTCACCGCGAATCCGATCAGTCTCAGCCAATGGCATCACCTGGCCGGCACGCTGCGGAAGGGACAGTTCATCCGGCTCTATGTGGATGGTCAGCTTGCGGGCGAGAGCACGAGTTTCTCCGGTGACACCTCGCACGGCGGGTCGCCGCTCTATTTCGGACGGCGCGGGGACGGACAGTTTTTCGATGGTCAATTGGACGAAATATCAGTCTACGGTCGCGCCCTCAGCGGCGCGGAGATCGGGGCCATCTACGGTGCCGGCACCGCCGGTAAATGCGCGACTCTACCGGGTGCGAGCGTGCCGTACTTCACCGACTTTGAAACCGGCGCCGGCCCCGAGTGGATGCTGCCAAATACTGACAACACGGAGTCACTGGGCTTCACCCGTTTTCTCGGGCGGCTCGGGAATAGTCTGCAGGCGCTCATGCTCACCAATCTTATCCCCGGCCAGAGTTACACGCTGGGTTTTGATCTCTATGTGATGGACACTTGGGATGGCGACTCGGGCGACTATGTCAATGTCGCCGTCAATGGCACGCAGGTATTCCATCACACGTTTGCCAACTACAATGGCGAGCCGCCTGACTCCTCCCAGACCTATGCCGGACGGCCCGACGAAGGCCGGGCCAACTTTGGCTTCAGCCCGAGCTATGTGGATGCGATTTACCGCAATGTGGAGATACAATTCATCGCCTCCAACGCCGTCACCGAGATGGCCTTTTCCGGCCAGGGCCTGGAAGACATCAATAATGAATCCTGGGTCCTCGACAACGTGGGAGTACGACCTACTTCGATTCTCACC
>BJHT01000286.1 GCA_014193395.1 Verrucomicrobiota bacterium | reverse complement strand
CAAAACCTTCGTGGCTTGGTCTGCCTTTCCACCCGCACGGGAAGGTTAGTGGAACGAGGTTTTCGGCGGGCCGCCGAAAACGGCACGCCAGCGGCGTGCGCTCCCCGGGGAGCGCACGCGGCCCGCGTGCAGGTTTTGGCGGCGCGCCAAAACCTTCGTGGCTTGGTCTGCCTTTCCACCCGCACGGGAAGGTTAGTGGAACGAGGTTTTCGGCGGGCCGCCGAAAACGGCACGCCAGCGGCGTGCGCTCCCCGGGGAGCGCACGCGGCCCGCGGGCAGGTTTTGGCGGCGCGCCAAAACCTTCGTGCCCTGGTCTGCCTTTTCACCCGCACGGAAAGGTTAGTGGAACGAGGTTTTCGGCGGGCCGCCGAAAACGGCACGCCAGCGGCGTGCGCTCCCCGGAGGGTCGGGCTTCGCCCGAATCCGACAGCGGCGTTCTGTTTGCCATGAGCACGGCCGCGACCAACACCCGCCACGACTGGCTGCTGTGGCAGCTTGCGGACTCGGCGTTTCCGACGGGGGGCTTCGCGCATTCGGCGGGTCTCGAGGCGGCGTGGCAGCATCATGAAGTTCGCAATCGAACGGAGCTGGCCTCGTTCGTCGAGGCGAGTCTGCAGCAGCTCGGGCATTGTGTGCTGCCGTTGGTGAACGCCGCGCATCGCGAACCGGAGCGGCTCGCGGAACTCGACCAGCTCTGCGACGTGTTCACGACGAATCATGTGGCGAATCGCGCGAGCCGGTTGCAGGGGCGCGCGCTGGTGGCGTCGGCGGAACGCATCTATGCCACGCCGCCGCTGACGCCGCCGTGCGGGCATTTCGCACCGGTGTTCGGTGCGGTGACGCGCTTGCTGGAGGTGAGCCGCGAATCCGCTGGGCAGCTTTTTTTCTTCAGTCATCTGCGCGGACTCACGGCCGGCGCGGTGCGGCTCAACATCGTCGGACCGCTGGAGGCGCAGGCGTTGCAGCATCGGCTGGCGCTGCGCGCGCAGGAGATGCTCGCGCGCTGTGCGCATCTGGGCGTGGAGGATCTCGCGCAGACCGCGCCATTGTTCGAGGTGTGGCAGGGCGCGCAGGACCGTCTTTACTCGCGATTATTTCAAAGCTGACCGCCGGAGATTTTCATCATGCACGACCACGATCACGACCATTCCCACGACCACTCGCACGATCACGATCACAGCCACGGGCCGGGCGGGCACACGCACGAGCATCTGGAGCATCCCGGGCATTTTCACGAACGCGATGCGCCGCTGGACCGCGACTTCAACAAGCGCGCGTTCACGGTCGGCGTGGGCGGGCCGGTGGGGAGCGGGAAGACGGCGCTGATGCTGCAATTGTGCAAACGCCTGCGCGAACGCCTGAACGTCGCGGCGGTGACGAATGATATTTTCACCAAGGAAGACGGGGAGTTTCTCATTCGCAACGAGGCGCTGCCGGCCGAGCGGATTCGCGCGGTCGAGACCGGCGGCTGTCCGCACGCGGCGATTCGCGAGGACATCTCGGCGAACCTGCTGGCGCTGGAGGAACTGCACCGCGCGTTTCATCCCGACGTGCTGCTGCTGGAGTCCGGCGGCGACAATCTGGCGGCGTGCTTCAGCCGCGAGTTGGCCGACTACACGATCCAGGTGATCGACGTGGCGGGCGGCGACAAAATCCCGCGCAAAGGCGGGCCGGGCATCACGCAGAGCGATCTGCTCGTGATCAACAAAACCGATCTCACGCAGGCCGTGGGCGCGGATTTGGCGGTGATGGCGCACGACTCGAAACGGATGCGCGGGAGCGGGCCGTTCGTGTTCGCGCAGGTGAAGCATGGTGTGGGCGTGGACGAGATCGTGGGGCACATTTTGCACGCGTGGGAACATGCGCGCGGGGTTGAGCACCGGCACTGAGGGAGAAGAAGCTCCAAGCTCAAAGTTCAAAGCTCAAGGGAAGGAACAAGGGCCAAGGACCAAGCTGGTTTTCTCGAATTTTGTAGCGGGCTTTTTTCCTGCCTGACGGCGGCTGGCATGGCCGTGCGGGCCGGTTTTTCGCGGTGTCGTGATAGGTTTGGTTCTTGGTTCTTGGTCCCTTTCCTTGAGCTTTGAGCTTTAAGCTTGGAACTTTCCCCGGGTAGGCTTCGCGGCTTTGTTAATCGAATCCACCAGTCACGGGCTGTATTGCGAAGCGGGCGATTTCTTCATCGACCCGTGGGAGCCGGTGGACCGTGCCGTGATCACGCACGCGCACGCGGATCATGCGGTGGCGGGGAGCGAGGCGTATCTGACGGCGGAACCGGGCGTGGGGTTGTTGCGGGAGCGGATGGGGGCGGCGGCGTATGTCCAGGGGCAGCCGTATGGGGAGCCGATTGATTTGAACGGGGTGGCGGTCGCGTTTTTTCCGGCGGGACACATCTTGGGTTCGGCGCAAATCCGGCTGGAGTTCCAGGGGGAGGTCTGGGTGGTGAGCGGGGATTACAAGCTCGCGACGGACCCGACCTGCGAGCCGTTTGTGCCGGTGCCGTGTGATGTGTTTTTGACGGAGGCGACGTTTGCGATGCCGGTGTTTCAGTGGCGGCGTCCGCAGGTGATTTTCGGGCAGATTGATGAGTGGTGGTTGCGCAATCAGGCGGCGGGGCGGACGAGCGTGTTGCTGGCGGATGGGCTGGGGATGACGCAGCGGTTGCTGGCGGGGCTGGATGCAGAGATGGGGCCGCTGTTTGCACAGGGAGCGGCGCGGCGTTTCTTGTCGGCGTACGCGGCGGCGGGCGTGGAACTGCCGGTCCCGGTGCCGGCGGCGGCGGACGCGGTTCGCGCGGCGCAGGGGCGCGGGCTGATTCTGGCACCCCCGGCGATGGCGGAAGATGCGGCGTGGCTGGGTTCGTTGGGGCCGGTGTCCACGGCGCTGGTTTCCGGCGGGATGCAGGTGCTCGGGGTCCGGCGGCGGCAGCGAGACATCGAGCGGGGATTTGTGTTCTCGGACCACGCTGACTGGAACGGGTTGACGACGGCGATCCAGGCATCCGAGGCGCGGCACGTCCTGATCACGCACGGGCAGGTCGAGGAGTTGGGGCGCTGGCTGCGACGACAGGGCTTCGCGGCGGATGCGATCGCGACGAAGTACGCAGGAGAGATGGGGAGCGAGGCGACGGATGCGGAGGCGACGGCGGCCGGGGCCTGAGGTGGACGGCGGAAAAGCTCCAAGGAAAAACCTCAAAGCTCAAGGGAAGCCCCAAGTTTCAAGTACAACTATCGGGAAATTCATCCTGGCAACGGGGCCGGGCTGCGAGGGAATGGTGAGGCGTCGTGAGGGTGGATGAAAGAGGGGCAAAAGGGATCAGCCCGGGCAATTGACCAATCTTTGTGTGCTCTTGATTTTGTTAACGCTCCCCTATCCGCGGTCGGTGCGCGATCCGGGCCAGCGTCAGCGTCGTCTTCCGCCGGAGGCATAGTGCGATGTGCGCCGGGCGTCGGTCGGCCTTGGGCTTGGCCGTCAGGTCCTTCTCGGACCACTTGCCCCGCAAATTCTCCCCGCACCAACCGTTCGGCCTCCTCCACCTCGCTTTCCCGCAACTCGGCTATGTAATGGTGCGCCCGGCGCATCGATTGGGAGGGCACCCTGGCTCGCGGCGCGCCGGGGAAATGCCTTTCTTTTGCGGGCCTGGTGTCTTATCAGCACGCCGTTGTAATTGCGCGGTTATGAGTGCTTCCAAAATTATTCCGATCGGGCTGTGTCTGGCGGGCGTGGCGGTGGGCTACGTCGTCGGGGAACGGCGGGCGGCGTCGGTGGCGCGACCCGGCGCGGCGGGCGTGACGAATGCGGCGGCGGGAGCGGTGAGTTGGGCACCGAAACCGGTGGCGAAACCGGCGGTGGTCGCGGCTCCGGCGGCGACGGGAACGGGGGCGAGTATCGAGGAGTTGGAGGCGCAATTGCGGCGCGTGATGAGTGACTCGGCGATGGGTTATTTCAGTTCGGCGGTGCTCGAAGTGGTCGCGCGGGTCGAGACGCGGGACATCCCGGCGTTGCTGGCGAAGCTGCAGACCGGTGGGCGACAGCGGCACTGGTATGGGGCGAACGCGCTGTTGCTCGGGCGCTGGACGGAGGCGGACCCGGCGGGGGCGATGAAGCATGTGCAGGGTTTGAAGACGGCGGCGGAACGGACGCAGGCGCTGGGCGTGGTGGCCGAGGCGTGGGCGCGGCGGGATTTGCCGGCGGCGTTCGCGTTCGCGCAGGCGCTGCCCGAGGGCGAGGAGCGGAGCCGGTTCTGGCAGGCGTTGCTGCCGGTGGTGGCGCAGCAGGACCCGGCGCGGGCGATGGAACTGGCGGCCAGCCTCGCAAAAAAACAGAGCCGGGACTCGGCGAGTCTCGCCATTTTCAATGTGTGGTCGCTGGAGGATCCGGCGGCGGCGGCGGCGCAGATCGCGCAATTGCCACCGGGTTATGCGCGCGACAACGCGGTGCAAACGCTCGCCGGGCGCTGGGCGGCGAAGGATTCCGCAGCGGCGCTGGCGTGGGCGAACGGACTCACGGAGACAGGCCAGCGGCGCAGTGCGCTGCGGGAAATTGTCACCGAACTGGCGGCCACGAATCCGCGCGCGGCGGTCGAGGTTTTGAGCCGGGTCGCGGGCGGTCAGCAGTCGGAACTCGCGGGGACGCTGGCGCAGGCGTGGGGACAGAGCGATCTGCCGGCGGCGCTGGCATGGGCGCAACAACTGCCGGAGGGACGGCAGAAACAAAGCGCGTTGCAGAATCTTAGCGGGCCATGGGCGGCGAAGGAACCGCAGGCGGCGGCGGCGTTTGCACAGAGCCTGCCGATGGGCACGGCGCGGAACAGTTTCATCAATTCGCTCGCGTCGTCGTGGAGCAGCAGCGATCCGAAGGCGACGCTGGAGTGGGTGGCGACGTTGCCGCCGGGGCAGTCGCGCAACAACGCGCTGCAGAATGCGCTCTCCGGCCTGTTGCACAGCGATCCGGCGGCGGCGGTGGGTTATCTCGAGGGCGTGCCGACGGGGCAGGCGCGCAGCTCGATGATCTCCTCGATTGCGAGTCAATGGGCGCAGAGCGATCCGGCGAAAGCGGTGGCGTGGGTGCAGACGTTGCCGACCGGGCAGATGCAACTCGACGCGGCGCGCAACATGGTGTGGACCCTGGCGAACAACGATCCGACGCTCGCGCTGGACCTGGTGCAGCGGCTGCCGGCGGGTCAGGCGCAGCAGGAGATGCTCGGTTCGGTGGCGAGCAGGTGGGCCAATCGCGATCTGACTGCGGCGGTGAACTGGGCGAAGCAGTTGCCCGAGGGCGCGGCGCGCGAGGCGGCGATGCAGAATCTGAGCTATCGCTGGGCGCAGGAGAGTCCGCAGGACGCGGCGGCATTCGCGCTGGCGATGTCGGCGGGGGACAAGCAGCGCAATCTGCTCTCGACGGTGGCGAATCAATGGGCGGCGAGTGATCCGCAGGCTGCGGTGGCGTGGGCGCGGCAACTGCCCGCGGGGGAAGCGCAGGATCAGGCCATACAAAATGTCGCCGCAGGTCTCGCGACGCAGTCACCGCAAGACGCAGCGGCATTCGTCGCGACGTTGCCGGCGGGCGAGTTGCAAAATCGCGCGGCGACGAGCGTGGTGTCTCAGTGGGCGAGCCTCGATCCGCGCGGCGCGGCGGCGTGGGTGGGGGCGTTTCCCGAGGGGCCGACGCGGGAGACGGCGTTCCAGAGCATCGTGCAGATGTGGGCGCGCAACGACACGACCGGTGCGACGGAGTGGATGAAATCATTGCCGGAAGGCAAATCGCGCGACGCGGCGATCAAGAGCTTCGTGCAGCAGATGACCTACAGCGATCCGGCGACGGCGGCGCCGTGGGCGGATGCGATGGCGGCGGACCCGAACAACGCGTCGATGATGGACCAACTGGCGCGGCGGTGGTTGAAGGTGGACGACGCGGCGGCGCGACGGTGGATCGAGCGTAGTTCGATTTCGGCGGAGCGGCGGCAGCAGTTGCTGAAGCCGTGATGCCGCCGCTGGTACCGCAGCCGTCTCGGCTGCGAGTTCGGGCGGCGTCTCGCCGCCGGGGCCGATGGCTGGGGCGAGGACGCCCCGCAACTCGCAGCCGAGGACGGCTGCGGTACCGCTGACGATTGCGCTCGTGCGTTGCCTTACCTCGAAGCCAGCGCCTCCGGCTTCGCCGTGACGGCGATCCGAATCATCGGCGAATGCGCTCAAGCATCCGGCCCCAGTTCCGATGGCATTAGCGGATCCCGTTCGGATCGTTCCAGTCGTATAAAGGAGCCGGAGCGCGCAGAAAGATTTATTCAGGCGGTTTTTGGAAATTAATGCGGTTCAATAGTAATAATTCCCAATGAATGTTTTTGTCACGGGTGGTGCGGGTTATATCGGGTCGGTGTGTGTCGAGGAGCTGCTCAACGCGGGCCACGCGGTGACGGTGTTCGACAACTTGAGCGAAGGGCATCGGTCCGCCGTAGATCCGCGGGCGGCGTTTGTGCCGGGGGATTTGCGGGAGCGCGCGGCGGTGCTGCGCGCGGTGCAGGAGACCAAGGCGGAGGCGATCATCCACTTCGCGGCGTTCGCACTGGTGGGCGAGTCGATGACCAACCCGACCAAGTATTTTCGCAACAACGTCGCCAACGGGCTGAACCTGCTCGAGGCCGCGGCCGAGGCGGGCGTGCGCAAGTTTGTCTTCAGCTCGACGTGCGCGACCTACGGGCCGCCGGACCGCGTGCCGATGACGGAGGATTTGCCGCAGCGCCCAATCAACCCGTATGGCGAATCGAAGCTGATGTTCGAGAAGATGCTGCAGTGGTTTCAGCAGATTCACGGATTGGATTTTGTGGCCTTCCGTTACTTCAACGCGGCGGGCGCGAGCGAGCGCTTCGGCGAGCATCATCGCATCGAGACGCATTTGATTCCCAATGTCCTGAAGGTCGCGCTCGGGCAGGCACCGCAGTGCGAGATTTACGGCACGGATTATCCGACGCCGGACGGGACGTGCATCCGGGATTACATTCACATCGCGGACCTGGCGCAGGCGCACATCCTCGCGTTGCAGCCGGACAAGAAGGGTTTTTTCAATCTCGGCAATGGCGAAGGCTACTCGGTGCGCGAGGTGATCCGCATGTGCGAGAAGGTGTCGGGCAAGCGCATCACGGCGATCGAGAAACCGCGCCGCCCGGGCGATCCGCCGCGGTTGGTGGCGGCGGCCGACCGGGCGTTCAACGAACTGGGCTGGCGGCCGCGTTATCCGAAACTGGAAGACATCGTGACGACGGCCTACCGGTGGCATGTGAAACATCCCAACGGGTATCCGGACTGACCTGCCTGGCATCGTGCCGGAGCTGCCAGAAAAACAGGGGGCCGAAAATGGGAGGCGGGTGGGCAGGCTGGGTGACGCTCCCAACGGCATGGCCACAATAATTTTTCGTTGCACCGTTTCGTGCCGAAGCCGGCGGGATGATTGCCGTGTCTGTCTCCCTCGCCCCGTGAGGCACGGACGGCGAGAGAGGTGCTTCACCAGTGCGGGCGAGCCACCATTGCGGAGCGTCTCCTCTTTCCGAGACTCGCCGCCGTTCGGAATGGAGGAGAGCCTCTCCTTCCATTCCGCGCCCGCCCTGGTCCTGAAAAACTCCTTGGCCCCCGCGCGTGTGGCGACCTCCGCCGTTCACTGCTGCGTCAAATCACGACCGACTCTCCAGTGGAACCTGTGTGCCAGTTGGGGAGCATTGTCCCATGACTCGGTGCGATGCATTGATGAAGCGTCCCAAGGCTGCCGGTCCGTCGGCGCTGTCCCGGTTCGCCCAATATTCTCAGTGTTCGCGCAAAAAAGCCGTTTTCAGATCCAAACCCCGGGAAAACCTCTTGTTTTCCGGGATGTCTCGGGGCGAAATCCGTGTGGGCCACCTACCCTCGAACCCCCTGGCGCTGGTGATGATCCCCGAGTGGAGATCAGCCTGTGCAACGCGACGGGGACGGGGTCCGCGCGCGCTGTCCCAAGCCCAAGGTCAACCCCAGGAATTGCCAACAGCACCGCAATTCCGACTAGCTTGGCGGCGATCAGCGGCCGGCGCTCCGTTTCGCGGAAGCCCCGAACGTGGTGGACTTAACAACTTGAAAACACGCGTCGTAGCATGGGTGGTCCAGCACCGAATAAGGTGTTGAATTCAATTACGCACTACAACTAACCTCCGCGCGCGATGAGCAATACCAATTTGAAAGTGCTCCTTACCAAAGCGTCCGAAGGCGACCCGAATGCGCAGTATGAGATCGGGCTGTTGTTGACGAAAGGTGAGGGCGTGCGGCAGGACTTCGCCGCCGCGGCGGGTTGGTTGAAAAAGGCGGCCACCGCGGGCGTGATCGACGCGCAATTCGTCCTCGGGGCGCTCTATCAAAAAGGCAAAGGCGTGCCGCAGGATGCCGCGCAGGCCGTGACGTGGTACCGCAAAGCCGCCGAGCAGGGGGACGCCGCATCGCAGTTCAATCTTGGCTATTGCTGCGAACTCGGCGAAGGCACCGACAAGAATCTGCCCGAGGCGCTCGCGTGGTACGCCAAGGCCGCCGCGCAGGGCGACGAGGACGCCCGCCAGGCGCATCAGGATTTACAGGCGCAACTCGACAAGGTCATCCCGATCACCGTGCCGCTCGCGTCCGCTGCGCCGCCCGCGGCTGCACCCGCGCCGACCGCACCGCCGACCCAGACGATTAGTTTCGCGGCGTCGCCCGAACTGAAAGCCGCCACGGCCAGCAAACCCGTCGCGCCCGCGGTGCCGCCCGCACCCGCGCCCGTCGTCGCTGCTCCGGAGCCAGAACCACCGTCCGCGCCCGCCGCACCGGAGGAAGAAGAAGCGCCCCTGCCGGACTCCGAGGAAGAACTTCATCAACTCGCCGAGGAAGGTCATCCGGGCGCGCAACTCAAACTCGGCCTGCGCTACGCCACGGGGGAAGGTTCGGAACAGAACAACGCCATGGCCGCGCACTGGGTCCGCGCCGCTGCGGAACAGGGTCATGCCGACGCCGAGTTTGCGCTGGGCGTCTTTTATCACCGCGGCCAGGGCGTCGCCCAAGATTTCAGCGAAGCCGTTCGCTGGTATGAACGCGCCGCCAACAATGGGAATCCGACCGCGCAGTTCAATCTCGGCTACTGCCACGAAATCGGCGAAGGCCTGCCCAAGGACAGCGCGCAGGCGATTCACTGGTATCAGCAGGCCGCCGCCCAAGGTGACGCAGACGCGCGGCTCGCGTTGCAGGAACTCGGCGCGCCGGAACTTCCGCCCGCCGCGCCGGCTCCCGCCCCCGCTCCGGTCACCGCCCACGCGCCCCCGCCCGCCCCGCCTCCGACCCCGATGGCCGCGCCGGTGGCCCCGCCCGCGTCTGCGGCCCCCGACTGGGCGCCCGCTGCAATGCTCCCGGTGGCGGAGACGCCTGCCCCCGTTTACCTGGCACCGGAGCCGGCCGCCCCGCCCGCCGTTGAAAAAGCCGTCGCCACCGCACCGGTCGCGACCTATCTGCCC
>BJHT01000285.1 GCA_014193395.1 Verrucomicrobiota bacterium | reverse complement strand
CATTCCCACCGCCGCCGGCTGGCTCTATCTGGCTGTGGTCATCGACCTGTGCTCGCGCAAAATCGTCGGCTGGGCCCTCGCCGACCATCTGCGCGCCGACCTGGTCATCGCGGCTTTCCAGCAAGCCCTGGGATCGCGCCGCGCCCGGCCCGGCCTCATCTTCCACAGCGACCGGGGCAGCCAATACGGCAGCGCCGCGTTCCGGGAACTCCTGCGCCAGAACATGTCCGCCCGCGCCAATCCCTACCACAACGCCTGGACCGAGTCCTTCATCGGCACCCTCAAGAAAGAAATGCTCCAAGACGGCACCTTCATCGGCCACGCCGATGCCAACACCGAGCTCTTCGCCTACATCGAGGACTACTATAACACCCACCGCAAACACTCCTCCCTCGGCTACAAAACCCCCGCCACCTTCGAGGCCCAGCTCAACCCCAAAAACTAACCAAATGTTGGTCCAGAAATCCGTTGCATCTTACTCATTTTCATCTGGTGGTGGAGATGTCCAAAGGAAACCTCGTGGCCGGAGGCGGACTTGCCGGTGTGGCGCAAAGGCGATCCCGTAAAGGGGGCAGATTTATCTGCGTCCTCCTTCCCGTTTCGGGCGCTGCGACCGGGTTGGTCGCTCTCGCTTTTGTATGCGGCCCCTCCTTACTGGATTCTTCGCACCTTCGCAGTCGTTCAAAATTGGCTCGACTGAATCGTCATGCCTCTGATTCTCCGCCCAAGCCGCCAATCACCATGAATCATCCTCGCTCCTCCCTGCTCGCCAGTGCCGCGATCCTGTTCGCCACGTCGAACCTCCTCGCCCAAATCCCCGCGCCCACCGACGCGCCGAAGCCGCGCACGCCGGAGCAAAGCGCCGCCGCCTTCAAGCTCCCGCCGGGCTTCCGCATGGAGATCATCGCCAGTGAACCGCTCATCGCCTCGCCCTCGGGCATTTGCTGGGATGAGCGCGGGCGGATGTTCGTGAGCGAACTGCACGGCTACAACCTCGCCGGCCAGCTCGACATCGAGGAACTCAACAAGTCCGGCAAGCTCGACACGCAGGTCCGCCGCGTGCAGGCCGACGCGAAGCACAAGCACGCCGCCGAGAAGGGCACCTTCGGCGTCATCAAGTTGCTCACCGACACCGATGGCGACGGACGCATGGACAAGGTCACCGTCTTCGCCACCAACCTCCCGCCTGCCTACGGCCTCGTGCCCGCGCGCGGCGGGCTTATCGTCGCGTGCGCGCCGCACATTCTTTTCTTTGCCGACCGCGACGGCGACGGCGTCGCGGAGGTGCGCGAAGTGCTCTTCACCGGCTTCGGCACGGGCGAGTTGGAGCGCGGCATCAACGCGCCACAATGGGGTGCGGACGGCTGGATTTACTTCGGTCGTGGCTGGCCCGGCGGCCCCATCACCGGACCGAAGCTCGCGAAGCCCGTGACCTTGCCGGGTTCCGACTTCCGCATCCGCCCGGACGGCAGCGCCATCGAACCGGTCACGGGGCAAACGCACACCTTCGGCTTCACCTTCACCGAGGCCGGCGACCGATTCACGGTCACGACCACGACGAGTTTTCACGTCGCGCCGCTGCCGTGGAACTACCTCGCGCGCAACCCGGACGTGGCCACCGGCACGCCGCAATCGGGCGTCGGCGACCGCCGCGCCTACTCGCTCTCCAAGCCGCATCCGTGGCGGCAGAAACGCGCCGACGACCCGGCCTATTTCCAATACTACAAGAGCCGCTACGGCGCGGCGGAAAGCGAGCCGGACGGCTGGTTCACCGCCGCCTGCGGACCGTTGCTGTATCAGGACCACGCGCTCCCCGGCCTGCACGGCCAATACTTCCTCTGCGAACCGTCGGGCAATCTCATCCACCGCGCGCTCGTCGTGGCGGACGGCCCCGCGCTCACGCTCCGCCGCGCGCCGGGCGAGGAGCAGTCCGAGTTCGCCGCCACGACCGACCAATGGAGCCACCCGATGCACCTGCTCCACGGTCCCGACGGCGCGATTTGGATCGTGGATTATTATCGGGAAATCATCGAGGACTACTCCGCCATCCCGCGCCATCTCCAGCAGCAATACGGCCTCTACGCCGGCCACGACCGCGGCCGCATCTACCGCCTCACGCACGAGCAAAAGGCACCCGAGCCCGCCGCCGACATGAGCAAACTCGACGCGACCTCGCTCGCCGCCGAAACCGCCAGCCCGCTCCTGTGGCGTCGGCAAACCGCGCAGCGCCTGCTCGTGGAACGCAACGCCGCCGCCGCCGTCCCAGCGCTGAAGACGCAGTTGGCCGGCAAGCACACCGCTTCCTCGCTCATCACCGCTCTCCGCACGCTCGACCAACTCAACGCGCTTGCTCCCGCCGACGTGCTGCCCTTCCTCACCAACCCCGCCGAGTCCGTCCGCGTCCACGCGCTGCAACTCGCCGACCGCCGCTTCGCCCAACCGGAGTCCGCCGCCCTGCTCGACGCCACGCTCGCTGCCGCCGCTGCCGAGACCAGCTCGCGTGTGCAAATCCAGTTCGCCCTCAGCCTTGGCGAGAGCCGCGACCCGCGCGCCTTCGCGATGCTCGCCCGCTACGCCCGCGAGCGTCTCGGCGCGCGCTGGATGGACACCGCGATTCTCTCCTCGCTCCACCAACGCGGCGGCGAGTTGCTGGCGGAACTCCTCCGCGAGCCTGGCGAAAGTGCCCCGCTCCTCAGCCGCCTAGCGCAAGCCGTCGCCGCGCGCCGCGACGAAGCGGAACTCGCCCGCACGTTGAACGCGCTCACCAACTCGCCCGAGGTCGCGCAAGCCACCGTCCTCAACGGCCTCGCAAACGGCCGCAAGAACGCCCCACGCAAGCCGCTCGCTGACAAATCCGCCCGCGCCGCGCTCGCCAAGCTGGCCGCCAGCCCCACCGCCGCCGTCCGCAACGCGACGCGCGCGTTGGAGGACACGTTCGTCCCCGCAGCGAGCGAGGGCGAAACTTTCACCGGCCCCGCCGTGGCGGCGACCACCGAAGTCAGCGACGCCACGTTCCGCAAGTTCACCGCTGCGCTCACCGGCCCGCGCGACGCGAAGCGCGGTCATGAGGTTTTCAAGCTCGCCTGCGTCGCGTGCCATCGCATCGGCCAGGAAGGCCATGACTTCGGCCCGGACTTGCTCGGCGAACTCGGCGTCGCAGAGGAAACCCTCGTGCGCCACCTGCTCCTGCCCAACGAGCGCATCCGCCCCGGCTACGAGACGACCGTCGTGGACACCCGCGCCGGCGCGTCCGTCGTGGGCCTGCTCAAAGACGACGGCGCGACCAGCCTCACACTCGCGCAGCCCAACGGCGCCGAGCAGGTGCTGCTGCGGAAAGATGTGGCTGGCGTGCGCCGCGTGGCCGGCTCGCTGATGCCAAGCTTCGCCGAGACGCTCCCGCCCGCCGACCTCGCGAGCCTGCTCACGTGGCTGCGCTCGAACCTCCGCGCGGACACCGGCGTGCGCGCCGTGCTGTTCGACGAGGAGCCGGGCTTCGCCGCGCTGCTAAAGGAGGAGTCCGGCACCGCGACCATCGAGAGCACCGGCGCAGCCTCGGGGAAAATTTGCCTGCGCATTTCCCCGCCCCAGCGCGCGGCGAAGCAACTTCCCGGTTGGAATTACCGCATCGTGGAAAAGCCCGCCGCACCGAACGAATTCCGCTACCTGCGCCTGAGTTGGAAAGCCAGCGGCGCAGGCGTGATGGTGGAACTCGCGCGCTCGGGAAACTGGCCGAAGGCTGACGACGCCACCGGCCGCTACTTCGCCGGCCGCAACACCACCGCCTGGCAAGCCCGCGAAGTCAGCGCGAAACCTCCGCGCGACTGGGACACCGTCACGCTCGACCTCTGGCGCGACAGCGGCAACACCACCCTCACCGGCCTCGCCCCCACCGCCCTCGGCGGCGACGTCTGGTTCGATCGCATCGAGCTTCTGCGCCAGCCGTGACGGTCACCGACGCGCCAGCGGGTGGTGGAACGCGAGATTGGCGGCGGTGGTTGGTGATGAAGCACCGGAGGTGCTGACCCCGGCCTGCGGAGCGCGGCTGGGTCCGCCACGCACCCGCCGACGCGTGCTCCCTCCCGACTGCTTCCGAATACCCCCGCAGCCATCCCCGTCAGGGTGCGCCCGTTAAAACCGGGGAAAGACAAGTTTTGCCCACGGGCGCTTTGTCCGCCCAATCCTGAATTGGTTATCGAATATGCTCACTGCCGTCCTGAAATCGTTGTCCGCCGTGTTGGTGCCCTTCGGCCTGCTCTTCGCCCTCCCGGCACCGGCCAACGCGGTCGCGCCCGGCCCCGGCGGCGGCGGCGCCACGAACTCGCCCGTCAGCGCCCCGCCGTTCCAGTGGGCGCAGGCCTTTGGCGGCTTCGGCCAAGAGCACACCGAGGCCACGGCGGTGGACGCAGCCGGCAACGTTTACCTGGCCGGCTCCTACTCGGGGACGGTCAACTTTGGCGGCGTCAACCTGACCGCGGCCAGCGGCTCGGAAATGTTCCTTGCGAAATATGGGACCAACGGCGGCTTGCAGTGGCTGGCGCGCAGCACGGGCCGCTTCGCCGAGGGGCGCGGCATCATCGTGGATGCGGCGGGCAACGTTTTTCTGACCGGCAGTTTCCGCAACTCGCTGCTGCTCGAGAGCTCCAGCTTCACGGCCGCCGGGTCCGATGATGTCTTCGTCGCGCGTTACGACGCCGCTGGCCAGCTCCAGTGGGCCACCACCTTCGGCGGCTCCGGCTCCGACAGCGGCAACAGCGTCGGCCTCGACGCCAGCGGGAATCTGTATGTCGCGGGAGATTTCAGCGGGACCGTCGCATTCGGCGCAAACCCGCTGACAACCGCGGGCAGCAGCGATATTTTCCTCGCCCAGCTTTCGGCCGCCGACGGCTCGGTGCAATGGGCGCGCTCGCTGGGCGGCCCCGGCTACGATGCCGGCGCGCGCGTGGCAGTGGATGCCGCGGGCAATGCCTACGTCACCGGTTGCTTCAGCAGCAGCGCCCGCTTCGGCGGCACGGTGCTCACGCGCGTGGGCGGTACGGATGCCTTTCTGGCGAAATTCGATGTCACCGGCAGTTTCCGCTGGGTCCGGCAAATGGGCGGCGCGGGCGATGACTTCGGCCGCGCGATTGCCGTGGACCTGAATGGCAACATCGTGGTGGCGGGCGAATTCACGGGGCAGCTCAGCATCGGCGCCAGCAGTTTCGTTGGCCTGGGCGGACGCGAGGCCTTCACGGTGAAGTTCCTCCCCACCGGCGCGCTGCTGTGGGGCACGACCAGCGGCAGCAGCGGTAACGACCGCGCCCTGGGCGTGAGCGTGGACGTCGCGGGAAATGTGTACACGATGGGAAACCTCACGACCAACGGCACCTTCGGAACTTTCACGGTGGCGAATCCCGGCCCCGGCCTGGGCTTGTTCCTCACCAAGCAGGATGCCAATGGAAAATTCCTGTGGGCGACCATTGCGCCCGGAAACATTGGCGATCTGAGCGGCAGCGTGTCCGCCACGGCGGCGGGCGATGTCTATGTCGCCGCTGATTTCACTGGCGACACGCAGGTCGGTCCGTTCGCGCTGAACACCGTGGGCGCGGGCGATCTGTTGCTCGCCCGGCTTCCCGGCATCGCCCCCGTGCTGACCGTCCAGCCGCAGTCGCAAATCATCGATGTCAGCCAGCCGATCCGGTTCACCGTCGCCGCCCTCGGCTCCGGCACGCTCAGTTATCAGTGGCGCTTCAACGGCACGAACCTCGTGGGCGCGACCAACGCGATCTACTCGCGCCCCGCCGGCGGCGTGACCAACGCGGGAATCTATTCCGTGCTGGTCAGCGACACGGCGGGCTTCGTCTTCAGCCGCGACGCGGTGCTCACCATTGAAGTGCTGGGCGCGCCGATCATCCTCTCGCAGCCTGCGGACCAGCTCGTGTCCGCCGGCAGCCAGGTCACGTTCAAGGTTTCCGCCAAGGGCCTGGCCCCGATGATTTATCAATGGTTCAAGGACGGCGCGCCCATCGCCAACGCGACCAACTCCACTTTGGTGACGCCGTTGCTCGAAGTGGACGACACCGGCGCCTACACCGTAACGGTGAGCAACGCGTTGGGCAGCGCGGCCAGTCGCGGCAGCGCCCTCACCGTGATCGGCGTGCCGGAAATCACCGCCGGCCTGACCGACGTCGCCGTCGCGGTCGGCGAGCCTGCGACCCTGACCGTTGCCGGCCGCGGGGCGAATCTGGAATACGTGTGGACTTTCAACGGCGAGTTCGTGCCCGGAGCCACCAACGCGTCCCTCAGCATCCCGAGCGCCCGCGTCAACGACACCGGTTCCTACACCGTGTACGTGGGCAATTCCCTCGGCCTCGCCGTCATCTCCACGGCGACGCTGACCGTGGACCGCGCGCCGGTCATCCGCGCGCAGCCGCAGCCGCGCGCCGTGCTGCTCGGTCAGCCGGCGACCTTCTCAGTCACCGCGTTCGGAGAAGGGCCGCTGAATTGTCAGTGGCGTCGGAACGGCGTCGATCTGCCCGGAGAAACCAGCGCCACGCTGACCCTGCCGGCCACGGACACTCGCAGCGCCGGGGATTACTCGGTGCAGATCAGCAACGCCGCCGCGCCCGCCGGCGTCGTCAGCACGCCTGCCCGCCTGCAAGTCACCGGCCCCGCCGCGACGCTCGCACTCGCCGGCAACCAGGCCGTCCTGAGCTTCGCCGCATCGCCCACCGCGTTCCTCCTCGAAGCCACGAGCGATATCGGACCCAACGCCGTGTGGACCGTGATCGCCGACCTCAGCACCGCGCCTGGCAACTCGATCAGCCTCCCGGCCAACCCCGCCGCCGGCCCGCGCTTCTACCGTCTCCGCACACCGTGACAATCGGAGCGCGCCCGTCCCCGGGCGCAGCTGCGGAGAGCGCATTAGAATAAGGCGCGACCACGTCCCTCCAGCCCCCGCTCGGGCCGACGTCCCTTGGACCAAGGACTGCCGCACTCCAAAATGCTCCCCCCGACTACGCGGCCCGGCGAGCGGCCGCACGGTCAGTCCTTACTTTTGACACTCCGCGCGCACAGATGCGGCGACCAGCTTTCGCCCCCAGTGTTTCCCATTCACCCAGGCGGTTCCCGTCCGAGTGTCATAAGTGAGGACTGAGCCGAATCGCCCTGCAGTGGGGCGGCGGAAAACAGAGCAAAGAAGCGATCACGGAAGCCGTGCAGCTCGCACGGCGGGCGCTCATCAATGAGAAGGGACAGCTCTCCTCGCTGGCCCACGCCGGTTGCGCGCTGGTCTGGCCCACGCGGATATTTCACTGTGCTATTGCCACCGCGGGCCGCGCGCCCTGGTAGCGCAGGTTTCCAAACCTGCTATGTCGCCGACTTCCAAGTCGGCAGCGTATCGGTCTCGCCGGACGCGCCGCAGGTTTAGAAACCCGCGATACAGCAGGCTCGGAAGCCTGCGCTACAAAAGAGAGGAATATCCCGGCTGGATGTCGCGCCCGGCGAGGCCGCGCTTTTTGTGCGCCGTTTCCTGCGGCATCCCCGCTTCCGCACCAAGCTCGCCCGGCTGCGGGTGGTGGCCCGGGTGCATCACGACGGCGTCCACCTCTGGCAGCGTCATCGTTCGGCGTTGCCACGCGCGCCGTGGCCGGGGGAGCAGGCAAACGAGGGCGCGCCGGGCGGGTGCGGACGCGCTGGGACGTGCGAACGGTGAAGCGGCGTGAACGCCGCGCTCCCGGGCTGACGCATTGGTATCGGGTGCTGAAGCAGCAGGACTTTGCGAGCTTCGTTGAATTGCGCCGCGCGTTTCCGCACGCTGATCAAGTGGGTGGGCTGACGGTGTTCAACATCGGCGGCAACAAGGCGCGTTTGATCGCCGCCGTGCATTACAATCGCCGCAAGGTTTACATCCGGGCGGTCCTGACCCACGCCGAATACGACGCGGGCAAATGGAAAGGGAAATAGCATGTCCGCAGCACAAATTGAAAAGACCTTCGCCGCGTGGCCGCAAGTGGAACCGACGGTCCGCGTGCCGCACAACGACCGGGAATACCGGCAACTCGTCAAGCTGCTCGACCGGCTCATCGACGAAGTGGGCGACGACGAAAACCATCCGCTCGCGTCGTTGATGGAAGTGCTTGGGGTCCTCATTGAGAAATATGAGGATGAGCATGTGCCCGAACCTGTTTGAGGCAGGTTTGGGCCGGCCGGGCTTCGCGGTGGCACGGATTCACTTCTCAGCGCGTTCGGCGGACGGATGTCGGCTGCGCTTCGAGTAGGAGCGCGTTGGGCAGGAGCGCGGCGATTACGCCGCAGAAGGGTGGCGAGCAAGGGACGCGCGGGGATGGTTCGGTCTCCTCACTTCCATGCGGACGTTGCTGCGGCGTGAACGCCGCGCTCCGGGAGAGGCCGTCGGTCAGCCTTCAGCAGATTCCCGACTTTCGGCGTGGGCGCGACAAGCGGTGACTGGCGGGCGGATTCTTTGTAACGACGCATCGTGCGCGCGGCTGAGGAGGAGCAGCGAGCAGGTCGCACCGAGCGCGGCGAGGAACATGTCCCATTGGGTGTCCCACGGGTCGCCTTGCGTGCCGAGAAAATCGGTGGCGGCCTCGCCGGTGAGCACGGCGGTCCACCACTCGAAGAGTTCGTAGCCGGCGCTGAAGGCGAGGCAGACGCTGAGCACGAGGAAGTTTAGCCAGCCGCCGCGCTGCAACGGGGTCCGGCGCAGCAACAGTTCGCGCACCAGAATCGCCGGGATGAAGCCCTGCGCGAAATGCCCGAGGCGGTCGTAGTGGTTGCGCGCGAGTCCGAAGGCGTCGCGGACCCAGTCGCCGAGCGGGACCTTGGCGTAGGTGTAGTGGCCGCCCAGCGCGAGGATCAGCGAGTGGACCGCCAGCAAATGGAGGCACAGCGCGGAGAGCGGGAAGCGGCGGTGGGTGAAACTCAGGACGACCAGGCCGATCCACACCGGCGCATTTTCCAGCGCCCACGTCAGGCGGTCGGCCTTGGGGGAAAAACCCAGCGCGACCTGGACGGCGACCACTATCGCAACGAGAAACGGGAGAGGCATGGCGCGAGAGTAGGCGGGGGTGGGCGCGGAATGCGAGCAAGGACGAAGGGGGGGAGCGGGCTGCGGAGCGCGCTGGGGCCGCGCGCTCGGAAGGGCATGCAGTTGCTGGCCCCTGTGTGAGTACGCCAGCAAAGACCGGCGCGGCACCGATGGGGACAAGGGGCAGGGCAGAGGAATTTTTGGCAAAGGAATGGAGGCAAAGGAATGGGGACGGGGAATTTTTGTCTTCATTCCTTTGCCTCCATTCCTTTGCCCACTCCGCTCCCGCCCTTGTAGGAGTCGAGGTAACGAGACTCTAACATCCTTCTGCGAGAGGCCCGTTGAGGTGCTCTATCTTTCTGGACCAAGAACCTACAGAATCAAAAAATCATGAAACTAGCACCACGCAAGCGCTACACCCCCGAGTTCAAAACCCAAGCCGTCGAGCTGCTGACCACCGGCAAGCCGG
>BJHT01000284.1 GCA_014193395.1 Verrucomicrobiota bacterium | reverse complement strand
GGAGATCATCGGCGATCTCATCAAGGATCGGATCGCCAACACCTTGTGGCCCACCTTGGAGGCCCTGGAGGAAGCCTTGGGGGAGGAATTACGGCCCATCTACCAAAGTGCCGAGCGCGTGCGCGACTTGGTTTCGCATCCTTGGCTGACGGATCAAGTAAACGCTACCGCGTCGAGAAATAGTGTAATTGCAAGATAGAAGTGGTATTACTCGTCCCACCCCGTCCCCCGTTCCTCGCCGACCGCTCTGAAAAACAGGCTGGTCGGAAACGCGCGGTCCCGCAATGGTCCCCGGCAACTGTCATGGAATACGAAGCTGTCATCGGGCTGGAAACACACGTCCAGCTCAGAACCAAATCGAAGATGTGGTGCGGATGCGCGAACGAGTTCGGCGCGCCCCCGAACACGAACGTCTGCCCCGTCTGTCTCGGCCTGCCCGGCGTGCTGCCCGTCGCCAACGACGAGGCGCTGCGGCTCACGGTGCTGACCGGCTACCTGCTGGGCTGCGAAATCCCCGGCTTCGCGAAGTTTGACCGCAAAAATTATTTCTATCCCGACGTCGCGAAGAACTACCAGATCACCCAGTACGACCAGCCATCGACCCGCAACGGCGTGGTCGAGTTCGAGTTCCAAGGCGGCCTCGCGCGCCTGCGCATCACGCGGGCGCATCTCGAGGAAGATGTGGCGAAAAATTTTCACTTCGACCGGCACAGCGGCGTGGATTTCAACCGCGCCGGCGTGCCGTTGCTCGAGATTGTTTCCGAGCCGGAACTGACCAGCGCGGACATGGCCTGCGAGTACCTCAACGCGCTCAAGGACATCCTCATCTACGGCGGCATCAGCGACTGTGACATGGAGAAAGGCATGGTCCGCTGCGACGTGAACATCAGCGTGCGGCCCAAGGGCGCGAAGGAACTCGGCGCGAAAATCGAGATCAAGAACATGAACAGCTTCTCCGGCGTGCGGCGCGCGGCGGAGTACGAGATCGCGCGGCAAATCGATGTCGTGTCGAAAGGCGGCAAGCTCGTGCAATCCACGCGGCGCTGGGACGACGTGGCGGGCATCACCGAAGAGATGCGCACCAAGGAGCACGCGCATGATTACCGCTATCTGCCCGAGCCGGACCTGATGCCGTTCACGCCGACGGAAGGCTGGCTGGCGGAAGTTTCGCGACGTGTGGTCGAGCTGCCGCTGGCGCGCAAACGGCGGTTCATGGCGGATTACCAACTGCCGGCGGCGGACGCCGAGACGTTCAAGAACGACGTGCCGCTCGGCACTTATTTCGAGCGCATCGCGGCGCAGACGAAGAATCCGAAGGCCGTGGCGAACTGGGTGATCAACAACCTCCGCGCGCGCCTGACCGAGGCGAACACCAGGCTCGCCGCCGAACAGGCCGCGCTTGGCGTCGAGGCCGCGGACGTGCGCTTGCTCACGCTGGCGGATCTGAAATTCCAGCCGGAGAGCATTCTGGAACTGGTCGCGCTCGTGGACAGCGGCAAGATCAGCAGCAAGATCGCGCAGGACGTTTTCACCGAGATGTTCGACACCGGCGCGACGCCGACGACCATCGTGCAGCAGCGCGGCTGGCTGCAGGTGAGCGACACGGGCGCGATCGAAAAATTCTGCGACGACGTGATCGCCGCCAACCCCGGCCCCGCCGCGGATTTCCGCTCCGGCAAAATCGCCGCGCTGAATTTCCTCAAGGGCCAGGTGATGAAGCTGAGCAAAGGCAAAGCCAACCCCGGCCTCGTCGGCGAAGTGCTCGAACGGCGACTGAAAGCCTGACCGTAGCCGGCGGAAGTCGGGTTCGAGGTTTTCCGGCGGGTTGCAAACGGCGCGCAATTAAGCTAGTCATCCCGCCATGAAGCACCAGTTTACGGCGATTGTTGAGCAAGGGGATCAATTCCTGATCGCCACCTGTCCGGAAGTGCCGGAAGCGCACGGCCAAGGGGTGACGCGCGAAGAATGCCTGCTCGACTTGGCAGGTTCCGTCCAAAGCGTGTTGGAATATCGGCGGGACGAAGCGCTGGCACATCTCCGGGCAGGCGCAGAATCGACCCTGCTGGAGGTGGCGTGAAACGGTGCGAGTTGTTGCGGCACCTGGAGGCCAATGACTGTTTCTGCGCGCGAGACACCGGGCCGCATTCACCCGATAACAAATGAAATTCAGCCGGTGCCGCGCCACGTGGAGATCGATTCGTTCCTCGCCCGCCGGATTTGCCGACGGCTTTCCATTCCTGATCCGCCAAGGAAGTGAGTTTTGATTTCGCGTTTCGTGCCCGGCCGGATGGCCGAACTACGGGTGGGAGTGCCACGGTGCGCCACTCCCGCCGGTGTAGTTTTCCCGCAACGTGGGGATCACACGCGCACCCGAAGGCGGGTGCGCTCCCCGGAGCGCTCCGCTCGGCCTTGGTAGCGCAGGTTTCCAAACCTGCTGTGTCGCCGACTTCCAAGTCGGCAGGGCGTCGATCCCGCCAAGCGTTCAGCGAGTTTTGAAGCCCGCGACACAACTGGAGCGGAAGCCTGCGCTACAGAACGCGGCCGCAATATCCAAACTGGAACAACCTTGGGCCGCGCTTGTTTCACCCACCCGCCGCACCTCCTCTGCTCCGCCATGAGCACCGCATCCGAGAACCAAGCTCTCTTCACGCTGCCCGTTGCCGAACGGGTGGCCCTCGCCGCCCAGCTTTACGCCAGCGTGCCCGATGACTGGCAGCGGGAGGCGGACCAGGCCTGGCTCAAAGAGGTGGAGGTTCGCTCCGCGGAGATGGATGCCCACCCGGAAACTGAGATGTCCCACGAAGAATTTGTCGCGGGCATCCACGCGACCCGACGGCAGGCATGAGTCTGAGTTTCCACCGGGCTCGCGGCGGGACGCAGCCGAATTGATCGGCGCAGACCACCGCAACGCGGGCGAAGTGCAGCGGCGCGCCGATTTTCCCCGCGTTTGGGGAAATACCTCTTGAATACACCGCGGGCTTAAGGCGAAATGCGCACTCGTTTTTATGACGCTGGGCGACATCCTCCAGAAAGAACAGATCATCCCCGCGATGAAATCCTCCACCCGGTGGGAGGCCATCGACGAGTTGATCGGCCGCCTGGTGGAGTGTGGCAAAATCAAGCCCGAGCATCGCGACGCCGTGACCGCGGTGGTCCGCAAACGCGAGGTCAGCATGAGCACCGGGATTGGTTTCGGCGTCGGCATTCCCCACGCCTCGACGGACCTGATCCACGATGTCATGGGTGCCTTCGGCCGCTCACACGGCGACATTAATTTCGAGTCCCTCGACGGCAAGCCGGTCCATCTGGTGATGCTGTTTCTCGTGCCGCAGGGCCAGTTTCAGAAGCATCTCAAGACGCTGGCCGACATCGCCAAGCTGCTGCACAACCAAGGCTACCGGCAGGCGCTGATGGAAGCTCCCGACGCGGAGGCCATGTGGTCCATCGTCGCGGCGCAGGGCCCGAAAAAGTAGCGCCGGTCCGTCCCGCTCGCGGTCTCCCGTTCCCGTCCGTTCACTGCCGAAAACTCCTCCTTTCCCATGCTCTTCCGCTTTCTCGAATCCCGCCTGCAACAAGCCGTCGCCGCCGTCCTGCCCGATGTCGATCTCGGAAAAATTCTCATCCGCCCGTGTCCCGATCCGAAGTTCGGCGACTACCAGACCCGCGCGCTGATCGCCGTCGCCCAGGCGCGCAAGACCAGCCCGCGCAAGCTCGGCACCGAGGTCCTCGCCAAACTCGATGTGAGTGAATGGTGCGACAAAGTCGAAGTGGCCGGTCCGGGCTTCATCAACTTTTTCCTCAAGCCCGCCGCGCTCGGCGCCGCGCTCGATGCCGTGGCCGGCGGACGGCAGAACATCTTCGAGCCGGCCCGCCAGCCACGCACCGTCGTCATCGACTTCAGCTCGCCCAACGTCGCCAAGCCGATGCACGTCGGGCACATCCGCTCGACCATTCTCGGTGATTGCCTCGCGCGCACACTGCGGCTGCTCGGCCACACGGTCGTCACCGACAACCACATCGGCGACTGGGGCACGCAGTTCGGCAAATTGCTCGTCGGCTGGAAGCGCCTGCTGGACCGCGCCGCCCTTGAGCGCGACCCGATCGCCGAAATGGAGCGGCTCTACCGCACCATCACCGCCGAGTGCGAGCAGAACCCCGCGACACTCGAACTGGCGCGGCAGGAGTTGGTGAAATTGCAGGCCGGCGACGAGGAGAACCTGCGGCTCTGGCGCGAAATGCAGGCGCTCTCGCAAAGCCAGTTCGACACGATCTACGGGCGGCTCGGCGTGAAATTCGACCACACGCTCGGCGAGAGTTTTTACAATCCGTGGCTGCGCGACGTGGTCGAGCAACTCACCCGCCGCGGCATCGCGCGCGTGAGCGACGGCGCGACGGCCGTGTTCAGCAACGGCTCGGTGCCGCCGAAGGAAGACCCGTTCCTGATTTCGCGCGACGGTGAATGGCAGCCGAATCCCGCGCTGATTCAAAAGACGGACGGTGGCTTCAACTACGCGACCACCGACCTCGCCACGCTCGATTACCGCCTGCGCACCTGGCATCCCGACCAGATTCTCTACGTCACCGACGGACGGCAGCAGTTGCATTTCCGCCAGATTTTCGCGGCCTTCCGGCGCTGGCATCCCGAGGTGAAGGTGGACCTTGTTCACGTCTGGTTCGGCTCGATCCAAGGCAAAGACGGCAAACCCTTCAAGACGCGCACCGGCGACACGGTGAAGCTCTCCGACCTGCTCGACGAGGCCGAAGAACGGGCCTTCCAAGTGGTGACGGCCAAGAACCCCGAGCTGCCCGAAGCCACCTGCCGCGAGATCGCGCGCATCGTCGGCATCGGCGCGGTGAAATACGCCGACCTCGCGCCCAACCGGCAGAGCGACTACGTCTTCGACTGGGACAAAATCCTCGCGCTCAACGGCAACACCGCGCCGTATCTGCAATACGCCTACACGCGCATCCAGAGCATTTTCCGCAAAGCCGGCGCGCCCGCCGCGTCGAGTGCTGAGGGATTCCAACTCACCGAACTCGAGGAACTGCGCCTCGCGAAACATCTCCTCAATTTCGGCCTCACCCTCGAGGCCGTCGCCGAAGAGTGCCGCCCGAACTATCTCTGCAACTACCTCTTCGAACTCGCCGGCCACTTCGGGCGTTTCTACGAGGCGTGCCCCGTGCTGAAAGGCGGCGACGCCGTGCGTGCCTCGCGTCTGGCCCTGTGTGCCGCCACCGCGCGGGTGCTCAAGCAGGGCCTCGAAGTCCTCGGCATCGAGACGACGGAGCAGATGTAGGAGCGGCGCGGAGTGCGGCCGTCCCCGGCCGCAGCGACGTCCGCACGCACGCGAGGTTTGGAGTTACCAGCACCTCCCCACGCCCCGCCTCGCTGCGCCCGAGACGGGCGCACTCCGGCACAGCCGCGGAGTGCGGCCGTCCCCGGCCGCAGCAACGTCCGCACGCACGAGAGATCTTGGATTAGCCCACACCTCCCCGCGCTCGACCCTGCTGCGCCCGAGACGGGCGCACTCCGGCACAACCGCGGAGTGCGGCCGTCCCCGGCCGCAGCAACGTCCGCACGCACGAGAGATTTTAGATTAGCCCACACCTCCCCGCGCTCGACCCTGCTGCGCCCGAGACGGGCGCACTCCGGCACGCCCGCGGAGTGCGGCCGTCCCCGGCCGCAGCAACGTCCGCACGCACGAGAGATCTTGGATTAGCCCACACCTCCCCGCGCTCGACCCTGCTGCGCCCGAGACGGGCGCACTCCGGCACGCCCGCGGAGTGCGGCCGTCCCCGGCCGCAGCGACGTCCGCACGCACGAGAGGTTTGGAGTTGCCAGCACCTCCCCACGCCCCACCTCGCTGCGCCCGAGACGGGCGCACTCCGGCACAACCGCGGAGTGCGATCGTCTCCGGCCGCAGCTACCCCACCGCCACTTCCCCGAAAAAAGTGTTGCCACAGCCGCACCCACACCCGCCAATCAGCAGTGCATGAAACCGATCAAACTCTCCGAACTCATCGCCGCGCTTGATTTCGATTCCCCCGAGGACGTCGGCCGGTTGGATTTGCAGGAAGCCCATTTCGTCACCGTCGAGAAATGGATCCTCGACGCCCTGCAAACCGGCGAGCAGGAAAAGATTGCGGCCCTGCCGCAGTGGGAGATTGCCGAGAAAGAA
This sequence comes from Verrucomicrobiota bacterium, assembly GCA_014193395.1. Taxonomy (GTDB): domain Bacteria; phylum Verrucomicrobiota; class Verrucomicrobiia; order Limisphaerales; family BJHT01; genus BJHT01. Next base: position 3,369 of record BJHT01000284.1, on the reverse strand, counting down.
CTCGCGCAGGCGATCTTCGCCGACGGCGGCAAACGCTACGTGGCCGGCCCCGACCCGCTGATCTTCAACGAGGTCCGCCACGCCGAAAATTTCATCGCGTTGCAGACCGACACCGCGGCCATTGATCAACTGGGCCGGGCCATCCACGGGCGCGGCGCCTCCCGCCAGTTCAAGCTCGCCGCCGAACGCCTGGGGCTCCTCAAGCAGTGGATTCAATACCGCGACGACGCCAAGAAAAAATTTGTCATCGCCTGGGCCGAAGCCCGCAACCTGCCCTACGAAGACAATCTCCCGCCGCGCCAGCCGTAGCCGCGGCCGGCCCGCGCCAGCAACCGCCGAGCGGAGGACACGACCGCGAGTGCCCTCTCATTCGTCCCATTCCTCCCATGAGACCCGCCACCAATTTCGAGCAGCGTTTGCGGAACGTGTACCACCTGCTCTCCTCGAACACCGCGCCCGACCCCTGCTCCTCCCTGTATCATGCCATCGCCGCCCTCGGAGCCTTCAGTCCGACTTTGACCCGTGACGTCGAGAAAACCCGGCGGGTGCTGGAGCTGGGTGGCGCGCTCCGCATGGCGACCGGCCCCGGCCGGCAGGTTGGCGAGGAGCGATTGCTGCAGCTACTCAGCGGCCTCGCCTACGAGTGCTGCCTCATGGTCCAGGAGGCGCGAAAAAAGTCCGCGCCCGACTCCCCGCCCACCCAGGAATCTCCAGCCGACCCGCACGAACCCATGCAAGTCCTACGCGCCCTCGCCGAGTTCGCGCTGGGAAGCCTCCATTTCCAACGTCCGCGTGACGCCTTCGATGCCCGCCGCCGGGGAGCCGCCTTTTCGATTCTCAGTCGCATCGCCCACGTGATGGAACTCCCCGACGCGCTGTCACTGGCCACCGCCGCCCTGCGCAAACCCCGCTCCGCCGAGTCGCTGGCGGCGGCGCAGTTTATCGAAACTTACCTCGGCTCCCGCAATCTGGCGCCGGACGACGAGATCGTGGACCGCCTGCTGAAACTCTCCGAAGTCACTCCGTCCCGCGCCACCGCGACCACGGCCCTCGAGGCGCTCGTGAAGATCGGGGCCATCAGCGACAGCGAGGCATGGCACCGGCTGGACGACTGGAAGCAACAACACGTCTGATCGGCGCACCCCACCTCGATGCCGCCATCAATAAGTCGTCACATTCACCCGCCCCGTCGCCGTGGCGCCAGCCGCATCCTTGATCGTATAGGTGAAGTAGTCGGCCGTGTTCTTATTGGCGATGGCAGTGTAGTAGATATAGGTGGCGTCCTTGGTGATCGCGGCACCCAGATAGCTCTTGGTGGCACACGCGCTGAGAGTCACTGGTCCTTCGGCATCCGTGTCATTCGCCAACACGGTCGAGATAAGAATCTTGGCGGAGACATTGACGGGCCGGGTCAGACTATCAGTCCCCGCCACCGGAAGATCGTTCACTGCGGCGATGGTGAAGGTGAAGGAGTTGGTGGCCGTGAGTCCGTCCGTGTCCTTGACGACCAGCGAGATAGTAACCGCCCCGTTGGCATTGGTCGCGCCGCGGATGTTGACCGTTCGTGACCCGGTCGTGCCGCTGAACGTGATATTGGTGGCGGGCACAATGGCTGGATTCGAGGAATAGCCGCTCATCACGAGGCTGCTGAGCGCCGTGTCGGGATCGGCAATTGTCACGGTCAGGGTTTTGAGGGTGTCCTCGGTGCCGGTCTGGGCAGCGACGGCACTGATGGTCGGGCGGCGGCCGAGCTTGTAGTTCAGATAGGCCGTGCCATAGGCGCCATTCACGCCGTCCACGACGATGTAATAGGTGACGGCATTGGTGCAGTTGAACTGGAGCTTGCTGGTAAGACCGTTCGCGCCACTGTTATTGTCACAGGTGACGCTCTTCAGGCTGGCGTAGCCATTGCCCAACCCATCATCGATATACACAGCGAGGAGGGTGTCATAAGTGCTGCCGTCCGTGTTGAGCATGAGAACGCCATTGGTCGGAGCCTTATAGCTCAACCAATAGGACGAGCCACCCACTACGCCGCAATGGTCAGGTTCGCTGGGATCCTTGCCCAGGCGCGTGGCGAATATCTGGGTGCCACTGTAACCGGAGACGGCCGTGCCGAGCCGGGCGCGGAGCGGGGAATTAAGAGGCGATCCCCCGCCCGTCAACGGCGACAGATCGGCGTCCACCTGCCGGTTTTGGGCCAGAACATTGACCAAGCCCTCGGTGTTGATCTGCACATCCGCGCCCTGCGAGAAGTAACCAAGCTCGAACAGTAGCGAGTCCCAGTAGATGTAGGCGCGGTAGAGTCCGACCTGCGCGGCGTTGGCATTGGGAATGACCAGGTTGGTGCTCGTGGCCGCGACGATGGGATCATTCTCAAAATACCATTGCACCAACGGCGGAGAGAGATAGTTGGTGGACAGACTGACGGTCAAAGCCAGCGTGCCCCCGAGCGGCAGGGAGGTGGAAAGAGGTTGCTGATCGACATAACTCAGCAGCGAGGCGGTCACCAGCAGGTCCCATTTGAGCACAATGTTACCTTTGCCTCCGCCGATGCCGGCTACCACTATCGAGTAGCTGGTGCCCGCGGTGGCGTTGAATTTCACCTCGCTGTTGCCATAGCCGCCGGAGTTGTCGTCGTTCACCACGCGGACCAGCGTGCTCAGGCTCGCGCCGGTGTAAACGGCCAGCACCGTGTCGAAGCCGCTGCCGTCGGTGCTAAACGTGGCCACCCCCGTTTGCGGTGCGGTCCACTGCACCCAGACCGTGCGGTCATGTTTGCTGGTGAAGTGCGACGGTTCCCCAGTTTCCTTGTTGGCCGAGGCATTATTGCCCGCGCCGATGCCGGAGTTGCCGGTGATGAGTCCCCGGCTGGCAAAGGCATTGGCAAACGGCAGTTGAGTCATATTGAAACTCAGGTCGCAATCGGCTTTGTCCTGACCGTTGTTGTTATAGGCGACCACCTGGAAATGTCCGCCGTCGGTCGCCTGCGCATTGGTGAACGTGAGGGAGGAATTGGTGGCGCCGGTGATCTGAAGGCCTTGCAGATACCACTTCCATTGCGGTTGCGGATTCGCCACGGCTACGGCGGAGAGAGTTACCGTCGCACCCAATGCGACATTGGTGATCGAGACCGGCTTGGTGACCAGAACCGGCGGGCCAACAATGGTCAGGGTGGCGGTCTCACTGGTCACCGTGCCGTAGGGACTGGACACTACGACGCGGTAATCGCCGGCCGCCGAGTACGCCACATTCCCGAGCGAAAGAGTGGCGCCAGTCTGGCCGGTGAGTGCGAGGTTATTGAAGAACCATTGATAGGTGAACACCCCGGTGCCGGAAGCCACGACCGAAAGCGTTGCGGTGGTGCCG
>BJHT01000283.1 GCA_014193395.1 Verrucomicrobiota bacterium | reverse complement strand
TGACAACGGGAGCTGCAGCACTGGCCGGGAGGCTCAATTTTTCCAGCAGCTTCTTCGACTGCGAGGTCGCGTCGCCGTCGCCTTTCAGATACGCGGCTACCTGGCTGCCGGAGGTCGCGCCGGAGGGCTGCGTCTCGCTCTGGCGCGCGCGCTGGACGACGCCGAGGAAATAGCTCTCGAGGTTTTGGGTCGGGTTATCGACGCGCACTTTGTCCTCGGCGACCTCGGTGCGGATGATGTCGAGCACGCGCTGCATCGTGTCGCGCCCGAGCGGCGGCATGGTGAGGCGCACGCTGTCGCGTTCGGTGAGCAGTTCCTTGAGCGTGCCGGCGGCCTGAATCTTGCCGCCGTAATAGATCACCACGCGGTCGCACACGTCCTCGACATCCGCGAGCAGATGGCTGCTCAAGATCACGGTCTTGCCGCGGCGGGCGAGCGCGAGGATGAGGTCCTTCACTTCGCGACAGCCGATCGGGTCCAGGCCGGCGGTGGGTTCATCGAGGATCACCAAATCGGGGTCGTTGATCAGCGCCTGCGCCAGGCCGATGCGGCGCTGCATGCCTTTGGAAAATTCGCCGACGACGCGCGAGCGCACCTGGCCGAGGCCGACCATTTCGAGCAATTGCTCGTTGCGCAGTTTCTTGTCCGCCGCCGAGAGGCCGAAGAGGCTGCCGAAGAAATTGAGCGTCTCCGCCGAGTCGAGGTAGCGGTAGAGATAGGATTCCTCGGGCAGATAGCCGATGCGCATCTTGGTGCCGACGTGGCGCGGCGAGCGGCCGAAGACCTCGATGTGGCCGCGGGTCGGATAGAGCAGGCCGAGGAGCAGCTTGACGGTGGTGGATTTGCCGGAGCCGTTGGGTCCGAGCAGGCCGAAGACCTCGCCGCGGCGGACATCGAAATCCACGTTGTCCACGGCGCGGGCCTTGGGCCGGCCCCAGAAGTCCTTGAACACCTTGGTGAGGCCGCGGACGGAGATGACCACGTCCTCGGCGGCAGCGCCGGACGCGGCGGGCGAAGTGGCAGATTCAAGCGCGGTCATAAGTTCAGAGTGTGGCGGATGGGTGGCGGCGATCCAAGCTCAACGACCTGGCCCGTGGGACGTGTGGTTTGCAACCGGAGCGCGATGGCCGAGTTCGCAGCATTGCAGGGTTAGGCGACGGTTGGTTCTTCAGCGGCTTCCTGAAGGTAGCGGGCAAGACGACGCAGCAATCGGCTGTGTCGCTCGGGTGAGATGGAACCGATGTCGCCCAAGAACTCATCGGCGGGTAACAGCGCGAGAAAACCCAGGCGGATAAGTAATGTGCTCGTCAAGCCGCTCGACGCAAAATCGGAGTCGGTTGGAGCGATAACCTCGTCGAAGTCGGCGACGCGATGGCGCAACTGGCGACTGACGCCGCAGATGAGATAGTCGCCAAACGGTCGCATCACGCGCAAAACGATTGCCGGTCGGTTCTTGGTCTTGCCGTCGGTCTGCTCGAAGGCGGTGAGCACCACATCGCCTTCTTTCATTTGGCGGTGGGGGTGCGCACGAGGCTCGCCGGATAATCTGGTTCGTCGTCCGAGTAAGCGCGCGCCAGGCCGGCTTTGGAAAGCGCATACCACTGCTGACGCTCGGTGTCGGGCAGGCTCTCCGGCAGAATCGTCACCAGCAGTCGGGCGTCGGCAGGCAGCGCGAACGGTTCGTCGAGTTGGATGTTGTCGCCGTTGACGTGGGCGGTAAGCGTGACGGTCTTCATACGGTCATTGTATTTCGGCGTCCTCGATACGGGCAAGCGCGCAAAGCCGCCTAACATGGTTTGATCTCCGACAAGCCGGTTGACGCGCGCGGAAGGTTGCGTGCGGAGCGCGGCGTTTACTCCGCTTCACCGTGCAAAGAGACCTGGAGGTCGGAACACCCCACTGTTCGAGGTGGCCGCGGACGGAGATGACCACGTCCTCGGCGGCAGCGCCGGACGCGGCGGGCGTACTGGCAGATTCAAGCGCGGTCATAGATTCAGAGTGTGGTGGATGGGGGGCGACGACTCCAAGCGCAGCGAATCCGGAGCAGTTGGATGAGTCAAAAGTTCAGGCAGGAACGGCAGTCTCGGCTACAAACGCGTCCAGCACCGGATCGTCCCCGGCGGAGGCCAGTGCCGCCACACCGAAGGTCTCGACGTGGAAGGCGATGGCGGAGCGGACATCCGCAAGCGCCGCCTCGTAAGTATCGCCCTGGCCGACGACCGCGCCCCGCGCCAGGCCGAGCGGATAAGCGACGTAGCCGTCGGAATGTTTTTCGACGACGATTTTCAACTGGGGTGTCATGCGTGAAGGATGTTCAGTGAATCCGATTTGGGCAAGCGCGCGAAATCGCCTGACAAGGTTTGCCCCCCGACGCAGCCGGTTGCCGGCAGCGGCGCGCGGCGTTCACGCCGCTGCACCGTGGCGAGGGAACTGGCGGTCCAAACACCCCGCCATCGCCGCACGCTGAAGCGGCCGGAAGGCCGCGCGCCGGACGCGGCGGGCGAAGTGGCAGATTCAAGCGCGGTCATAGATTCAGAGTATGGCGGACGGCGAACGACGGTGACAACACCACAAACTTTCCGACCGGGACCACGGGGGCGTCGGAATGCCACCGCGATGCGATGGCCGGGTCCGCTGAAGGATATGGTTAGGCGTCATTGTTTGTTGGGTTTGGCTGCAAACTCTTTCCGTTTGCTCTCCATCCATTTGGCCATTCCGTCCTCAGTTTGCATGAGATTTCGCATCTTGCTCATGGCCTGTAGATGTTCCTTGTCACCCTTCTGAAACATCTCCTTGCCGTGTTTTTGGCTCATCTGCGCTATCTCCTCAAATGTGTTGGCGTGAAATTCCAGATCGCACGCTCCACCTAGTTCTTTGCAGGTCATTGTTTTCATGGGTGTGGCTGGTTTAATGATTATGCGAGGGGGTCATTGGTTGTTCATTTTGGCTTTCTTCAAGGCCGCGATGGGGTTGTCATCCTTTTCCAAATCCACGACCGAGGCCCGCAGCCACAGCCGCTCCTTGGCAAAAGCAAACGCGTGTGCGGATAAGGACAGGCCAACGCCGCCACTCCGAACCAGCACAATGATCTCGGGTTTTCCGTCACCATCAATGTCAGCCAGCTCCAGCTTCTCTATCCAACCATCCCGCCCGCGGATGAGGCCGGTGACAAAGAACGTCGTGTCATCTCCCGGTTGCGCGTTCTCGGAGGAATAAAGCCGCACGCTGAAACTGCCGGTGGAGCGCGCTTCAAAATCCCCCTCGGCCACCACGGCTGTCAATTGGGAGGGGAGCTTGAGCTTCTGGACGAACCGCCCGGCCCCCGCTTCTGCCGGGAGAACTGCCGAAACAAAGATGACAGCCAACAGAGCAATGATGCGATTCATGGGTTGGGTGAGGTTATATCACTGCGCGATCGCCGCCTAAATAGGATTCATCGCAGAAGCAGCCAGTAGGAGCGCGACCTTCACTCCGCTTCACCGTGGATAGGGAACTGGCTGTCCAAACACCCGACCGTTGCCGCACGCTGAAGTGGCCTGAAGGCAGCGCGCCGAATGCGGCGGGCGAGGTTCGCGGATTGCAGCCGGAGCGCGATGAATTGTTTGGGGTTGCGGTGTTCACGGCGTTTCCGTTCGGATGCGGAGGGCTTCGGAATAACCTTTCAGAATGCCGCGATTTCGTTTCTCCAGGTATTGCCCGGCGGCGATCACGACGTACGTCGCCACGGCGAGAATCCCCCAAAACCAGCCAAAGGACTGAATGCCATGATGGTCGCGGAGATAAGGCATGACTATCCGGGTGGAACTCTCGGCGATGAGCGCCGCACAGAGACCCGTGTAGGACCAGGTCATCCACCGGTAGTGGAACGCCAGCCACGCGCCGGTCGGTTGGCGGGCGATGGCATGGTACAGACCTTTGCCCAGTTGGATTGAACTGAGGATCGCAAATCCGTGCAGAAAATTGAAAGCGCCGGTCAGGTAATAAATGGACAGGGCGGTGACGAGCATGGTGGCCATCGAAACCGAATACACATAGCCAAGCACCCGGTGGGTCGTAGTGAGCTTCGGGCGGAGAAAAACCGGAATCCCAAGCAGCAACGCCGCCAGCGCGGTGGTCAGATGAACCAAGCCGAGGGTGCTGTGGATCATCGGCGTGCATTTCTCATGATTGGTAGTGGTTGCTGTTTCGATGCGGTGGGCGCGTAGCAAAGACTAACTAGGATTGATCTCAGAAGCAGCGCCGGACGCGGCGGGCGAAGTGGCAGATTTAAGCGCGGTCATAGATGAAGAGTGTGGCGGAAGGGTGCCGACGCTGGCGACGACCCAAGCTTAACGACCCGGAACGGAGAGGCGGGGGATTGCAACATGAGAGCGATGGCTGACCGCTGTAGCGCTTGGTTAAACGACGATGTGCAGCGCGTGTTCATGGTATCGGAACCGTTTCGCGACACTTCGGATAGTTCGAGCATCCGTAGAACTTGCCGCGGCTGCCGCTGCGAATCACCAGCGGAATACCACACTTGGGACAAATCGGTGACGAAGTGGCATCCTGCGGGGTTGGAGGTGCTGTTGGTGCTGGTGGAGCGGGTTCTTCGGAAAGGCTCTGCGACAGGCGTGAAACAATTTCAGATAGGTCATAGGCCCGCTGCGCGGGAAAGCGCAGGAGTGCGAGTCCGGCAGCATCGAAGACTTGTTGGACAAGTGCATCGCGGGTCTGACGGTCCTCGCGAGCATGGCTGGAATCATCAAGCTCTACTCCCACGCGAGGGCGCATCGTCTGGCTGTCGCAGAGCAGGAAATCAACGTGTTTGCGAGAGATGCGGTTTTTTGCGCCTTGGTTCTGGCCAGGGCCGGAAACAAAGAAGATGTCGCTCAGATTGACTTTGGGGCAGACGGTAATTGCGTCGCCCGTCGCTGATTTGAGGACATGGTAAAAAGAAATCTCGGCAGGCGAGAGAAAATCGTCGCGGAGTCGGTACGGCCAAGACCCGGTGGCAGACTCATGAGGTGAGATGCCAAATAGCTTCAATATCAGACCGAGGCAGCCGGGATTCCCACTGGATTCATTGCTCATGCGATAGGTGGGTTAGGTGCTCTGTGCTCAGGCAGGACCAGTGCGAATGTCGATTGGGCTTCCGTTGCATTTCGGGGCTGGACAATGCCAAAGATTGGCAGCGACTTCCGCACCGGGAAACTTCTTGCCGCAGTGAATGCATGAGAAATGGGTGCCGCTACTCTCGAACAAAGGGTGGTGCCATCTGCCATTGGCGTCTGGAGCAAAGCAACGCTCGCCCCAGTCGCTCCGAATGCGCGCGTGAACCTCAGCGCGCCAACGCTCGCCAAGCTCCTTGATCTGCTGCATGGAGACGGGATCATCAAGCAATGCTGACGCGGGGCGTGAGTCTCTCTTGAGGCGGAAGGGTGAGTTGGGGCGCTCTGGAAAGAGCATCGTAAAACCACTCGCCTGTAGGAGTATGTCGTCGCTCTCGCAATAGACTTTGATGGAATAAGTCCCAATTCTGACTGTCTCGACGAGTTGCTTCGGATTCCCGAGAGTTAGCTTGGTCATTGGGTGAAACGTGTTTGAACCCCTAGCTAGGAAGGTAATTGGCAGCAGGTCGTTCAAATTCATCAAGCCTCGGATACTGAGCGCGGCGTTCTTGCTGCTTCACCGCGGAGCGAAAACTGGAGGTCCGAACTTCACACCACAGCCGCACGCTGAAGCGGCCTGAAGGCCGCGCGCCGCTTGCGCGCCCGGCGTCAACTGCGGAGTTCAAATTCACCATGAGATGCAAGGTGGCGGTGGACACGGCGGCCAAATTTTTTCCAGCGAGGGATTTTTTATCGCCACGCGTCCGCCCGTTTTCACGCTGGCTTCAGGCTCAACTGCCCGGCGGCGGCGTGCTGGCGGGTGGCCGGGGCCTCGGGCGTCGGCGTGCCGCCGGTGCCGACGAACGGTTCGAGTTCCTCGCCCTGGCGCACGAGCCGGGCGCTGTTGAAAATCACGATCAACGAGCCGGCGTTGTGCATGATGGCCGCGACAATCGGGTTGATCTTGCCGAAGGCCGCGAGGGTGAGGCCGCCGATGATGAAGAAGACGCCGAAGAGGAAGTTCTGGTTGATGACTGCGCGGGTCATGCGCGAGAGCTTCACGAGGAAGGGCAGGCGGCGCAGGTCGTTGTTCATCAGCGCAATGGTCGCGCTGTGGATGGCCACCTCGCTGCCCGCCGCACCCATCGCGATGCCGATGTCGCCCGCCGCCAGCGCCGGGGCGTCGTTCACGCCGTCGCCGACGACCGCCACGCGGTAGCCTTTGCTCTTCACCTGCTTGACGAACTCGACCTTGTTCTGCGGCAGGCACTCGGCCACGACCTCTTCGCAGCCGATCTCGCGCGCCACACGGACCGCGACGGGCTGGCGGTCGCCGGAGACCATCGCGATGCGCCGCACGCCGTTGAGCTTGAGTTCCGCGAGCGCCTCGCGCGCCTCGGCGCGGGTCTGGTCCTGCAACCCGACCCACCCGATGCACTGCCCGCCGCGCGCGATGTAGATGATGCTGAAACCCTCGGTTTCATTGAGGTCCACCGAGCTGGTGAAGTTGTCCTTGATGGCGTTGTCCTTGAGCCACTGGGCGCGGCCGACATAGACGGTCGCGCCGTCCACTTCGGCCTTGATGCCGCGGCCGGCGGTCTCGGAGAAGTTCTTCGGCTCGACCAGCTTCACGCCCGCCTCGGCGGCGAGGTCCGCGAGGGCCTTGGCGGTGGGATGGTTGCTGTATTTTTCCGCGGAGGCGGCGACGTGGAGGAGTTCGGCGGGCGCGGTCCCGGCCAGCGGCGAGAGGCGGCTGACGGCGAGCTTGCCGGTGGTGAGCGTGCCGGTCTTGTCGAACACGAAGGCGGTGATCTTCGCCGCGGCCTCGATGTCGGCGACGTTCTTGATGAGGATGCCGAGCCGCGCGGCGGCGGAGAGCGCGGCGATCATCGCGGTCGGCGTGGCGAGAATGAAGGCGCAGGGACAGGAGACGACCAGCACGGCGATGACGCGGTTCAGGTCTTTGGTGAACGCCCAGACGAGCGCCGCGATGACGAGGACCAGCGGGGTGTAGAAGCCCATGTACTGGTCCACGATCTTCATGATCGGGAGCTTGGTTTTTTCCGCCGCGAGGATCAGCGAGTGGACGCGGCCGAGGGTGGTGTCCTGCCCGGCGCGGCTGACGCGGATTTCCAGAACGCCGGTGAGATTGACCGTGCCGGCGAACACTTCGTCGCCGGCCTTTTTGTCCACGGGGAGAGATTCGCCGGTGATGTTCGCCTGATTGAACGAGCCTTGCCCATTTAGGATCACGCCGTCGGCGGCCACGTTGTCGCCGGGGCGGACGCGGATGACGTCGCCGATTTCGAGTTCCTTGACGGCGACTTCCTGCTCGGCGCCGTTGCGCAGACGACGGGCCTTGGTGGGCGTGAGCTTGATGAGGGATTCGATGGAAGCGCGCGCGCCCTCGGCGGTGCGGGTCTCGATCATTTCCCCGAGCAGCATGAAGAACGCGACGATGCCCGCGGTTTTGTAATCGCCGGAAGCGAAGGACGCGAGCACGGCGAGGCTGACGAGTTCGTTGATGCTGAGGAGGCCTTTACGGAGGTCGCGGATGCCGGTGAGGATGATCGGGTAGCCGAGGATGATCGCGCCGAGCATGGCGCTGAGGTCGTCCACGATGGTCCCGCTCTCGAAGAACCATTCCACGATGAAGGCGTTGACGACGAAGATGACGCCGAGCAGGAGCTGGGTCAGCTTGATCGACGTGTGCTCGTGGTCGTGGCCGCAACTGGCGCAGTTCGGGTCGTCGTGATCGTGGCCGGCGTGGGCGTCGTCCGCGGCGCGGCTGAGGGAGCTGGTGACTTGCATAACGGTCAGGGTTGTCCGGGCGCTTTGATGGTGGGCTTCTTGGGTTCCGGATTCAGCAGGAGGCGCAGGTCCCGCGGGCGGCCGTCGTTGCGCTCGGGGAGGAACCATTTGTCATTCGCGTTGGTCATCACGCGCTCGAGGGTCTCGGTGAGCCGCCGCTGGGTGAAGAGGTTCTTGTCCTTCTCGAAGGAGGCGAGCTGGTTGGTGAACGACTGGGCGTCGGCGACGACGGTCTGGAGGAGGCGCGAGCGCTCGGCGAGGCCGGCGTTGAGGACGGCGTTGGATTCGCCATTGGCCTTGCTGGAGACCTCGTTGGCGTAGCCGCGCGCGTCGTTCATGGATTTGCTCAGTTCCTGTTCGGCGGCGATCACCTGGTCGAAGGCCTGCTTGACCTGGCGCGGCGGCATGGTCTTGAGGGTGAGCGATTCGATGGACACGCCGAGGCCCTGCTGGATGGCCAGCTCGCGGGTGCGGGCTTCGATCTTTTCCTTGAAGCCGGTGACGTCGAGGCGCAGCGCGCGGTCCACGGGGAAGCGGGCGGTGACGTAGAAGAGCGCGTTGTTCAGCGCGTTCTGCACGAGGTTGGAGACGCTGCCGAAATTGAAGACATAGGCCTCGGGATCGGTGATGCGATAACCGACCGTCGCGCGGACGTGGATGATGTTGCCGTCGGCGGTGAGGGTGAAGCCGTCGTTGGCGGGGTTGAGGGAATTGCCGGGCGGCGGCTCGTTGCCAGCGAGTTCCAGCTCGGGGCGCGTGGAGTACCAGCCGACGGTGGAATCGACGGTGTGGATTTTGCCGACGGGAATCTTAACGACCTCGTCGATGGGATAGGGAAAGGCCCATTGCAATCCGGGACTGAGCAGCGCTTTTTCGCCGGTGCCGACGGGCTTGCCGAAGCGCAGCTTGATGGCCTTTTCCTGCGGCTGAACGGTGAAGACGCCGGAGCCGAGGAAGAGCACCAGCAGTGCGACCATGATGACCTTGACGATGGCGAAGCTGCTGGAGAGCGCTTCGGCCAAGGCGCGCGAGCCGGCGTCCTCGAAGACGGGTTCCGGCTCGGGGGCGGACGCGGGTTTGCCGCCGGGACCGGGGCCGTGACTGTGATCGTGATCATGGTCGTGGCCATGATCGTGATCGTGACCGTGGTGGTCGTGGTCGTGGGAATGCTCGTTGGCCATAGGAGCGGTGCTGCTTACTTCTTGTCCATCGGCCGGGCGCCGCCCTTGAGGAGATCAAACGGCGGCGTGCGCTCGTCGAGGATCAGCGTCGAGCGTTCCTTCAACGTTTGTTCGAGCGTGGTGAGCTTCTGGAGGAAAATCGCCAACTCGGGATTCTTCTCCATGATCTCGTAATACTTGGCGGCCTCGGCTTCGGCGGAGCCGCGCAGTTCGATCACCTTCGCCTCGGCCTGCGCCAGCGTCTTGATGCGCTCGCTGTCGGCCTCGGAGCGGATGTCGATGGCCCGGCCTTCGCCCTCGGCCTTGAGCTTGTCCACGAACTTCTGGCGCTCGGCCTTCATGCGCTCGAACACCTTTTCCGTGATGCTCTCGGGCAGGCCGAGTTTCTTGATGTGGAGGAACACGACGTCGATGCCGTATTTGTCGGCCGCCGGTTTGCGGATGCGTTCGAGCATCTCAGTTTCGATCTCGACGAACTTGAGCTTCTTCTCGTCGGGCGAGATGAAGTCCGAGAACGGATGCGTGCCGACGACCGCGCCCTTTTCGCTGCGGACGA
>BJHT01000282.1 GCA_014193395.1 Verrucomicrobiota bacterium | reverse complement strand
CGGCGCTTGGTGCGCGATTACGAGACGAAGACCGAACACGCCGAGGCGATGATCTATGTCACCATGATTGGCGTCATGCTCCGCCGGCTGGCTTAAGACCAATTTCATGACTTTTAAAACACGCTCTGAGAAGGTGGATGCCAACAAGGTGAAATTCCTGATCCCCTTGCAGCCGCGCGAGAAACGGGAACTTACTTACGAACTAACCACCCGCCTCGGTACCAACGCCACCCGTTGAACCCTCCCCACGCCATGAACTGTCCCATCGCCTCCCATGTGTCGGAGCGCCGAGCATTGCTCGGCTCGATGGGACGCGGACGCTTCGTGCCGAGCAATGCTCGGCGCTCCAGCGAAGGCCCATCGCCTCCTGCACCTTTTGTCTTTGCTCACCGCTCATCTGCTACCTTCTATCTCCTCTTTCTGCTGCTCCTAGGCGTCGCCCCCCTCGCTAACGCCCGCATCAACGTCACCTCTCTTCCCGGACGTGACTCCGTCCAGCTTACCATCTACAACTCCGCCGACCTCACCCTGGTCAAAGAAACCCGCCTCCTCACCTTCCGCAAAGGCCTGAACAAACTCGAATTCTCGTGGGCCAACACTCTCATCGACCCTACCTCCGTCGAATTCCGCGCCCTCACCCGCCCGGATGAAATAGAGATCCTGGATGTGAGTTTTCCCCCGCGAGTGACCAATACACTTGAATGGCGCATCCAGAGTGGGTTCGCCGGCGAGGTCACTGTCGAGATTCGCTACTTCACCAGTGGCATCAGTTGGTCGGCTGACTATGTCGCCGAAGTCAACCAACCTGAGAAACTCATGCAGCTCGCGGGCAACGTCCGCGTGAACAATAATTCCGGAGAAGACTACGAAAACGCCGCCGTCCGCCTCGTGGTCGGGACCATCCGGCTGGTCGAGAACATCGGCGACCTTGCCCGGCGTGGGCAGGTTCTGAATAAGGAACTGGCTTCGCGGCTGCGATCCGACGGCAGCCTTGGGACAGTCTATAATGTCCTTAATTCCGATTTTGGCGCGTTCAATGGTCGCATGGCTGGTGGCGCCGGTGGGGGGGCTGTTGGCAAGGAGCAGAAGCTTCGAGAAGTCGTCAAAGAGGCGCTGTCCGAATACTTCCTCTACTCAGTCGAGGGTCGCGACACGATCCCTACCGGCTGGTCCAAACGCCTCCCTTCCTTCAACACTCCCGCTGTGCCCTTGGTATCACTCTACAAATTCGAGACTGAGCAATGGGGGGCGAGTGTCATGCGCTTCTATGCCTTCACCAATAACACCGCCAGCAAGCTCGGGAAGGAGCCACTGCCCGATGGTGCCGTCCGCGCCTACCGCACGGTCACCGATGACCGACTTTTTGCCTATGTCGGCGCGACCGCGGTGAAATACATCCCGATTAACGAGCGCGTCGAGATGGACCTCGGTCCCGACCCCGGCGTCCTCGTGAAACCCACCCTCATGAACTGGGAGAAAACCAACCTTGCCTTTGATGCGAGCGGCAACGTCAGCGGCTGGACGACCAAAGCTACGTGGGAAATTGAGCTTCAGAACTCCCGCGACATCGACATCATGCTCGATGTGCGCCGCAACTTTTCGGGGGACTGGTCGTTGGAAACCCAGACACCCTTTGAAAAGATGGACGCCAACAAAGTGAAATTCCTCCTCCCGCTTCAGCCGCGTGAGAAACAGAAACTCACCTACATCCTCACCACCCGCCACGGCACCAGCGCCACGCGGTGACCTCTGTTTGCACCATGAATTCCTCCGTCGCTTGCGCCCCCGCCCGTAGCCGCCGACGTGAGGAGGCGGATCGCTTGCCGTGCGGACGCCTCCGCCTTCTTACGTCGGCGGCTACGGCGCGGTGGGTGCCGCGGGCGTCCTCGCCGGCGTGTTCGGGCGGCGTCTCGCCGTTCGAAGGTACTCGGGGCGAGACGCGCCGCGAACTCGCAGGCAAGGACGCCTGCGGTACCAGCCGCGCGGCCCGCCCGCCGGGCGAGCCTCCCCCCTTCTCGCCGTCCCTCTTTCTCCCCGTCCTCTTGCTTGTCCTCCTTACCGCCTGTTCCCCGGCCAAAACTCCCGAGCCACCCAAGCCCGCCGCGCCCGCCCCCGCCGCCACCAACACACCTCCCGCCGCCCAGGCCCTCTTCGATCGAATCACCAAAGAATTCCACCTCCCGTCCGCCGAGGCCTCTGGCGCGCGGCGGAAGGAACTCCTCGGGCAAGCCGCCGCCGGCTACGAACAACTCCTGCGCGAGCATCCCACCCACACCAACCTTTGCGCCCAAGCCCTCCGCAGCCTCGCCAACATTCGCGCCACCGAGGGACGCCTTGATGACGCCATCGCGCTCCACGCCAGCGTCGCGCAACGTTATCCCGCCGAAGAGTGGGAAATCCTCCAGTCTTGGAAATCCGCCGGCGACCTCCTCACCGACGCCCAGCGTGCCGCCGACGCCGCCCCGTTCTACCGCCAGATCGTCGAGCGCTTTGACCGCACCAACGCGGCGCCGGTCGTGCAGATTATTGTGCGTTCCGCGCGCAAACGCCTCGCTGCACCGCGCCGCCGCGGAGTGCGCCCGTCTCGGGCGCAGCGAGGTGGAGCGTGCGGGGGCGTTGGAATATGCCGGAGACCCTCGTGCGTGCGTGCGCTGCTGCGGCCGGGGACGGCCGCACTCCGCGCGCGCCCACGCCGCTCCGCCCCTCAAGAATTAACCTGATTCCCTCGCTTCCCACGTTCTGTCACCTTCGCCACCGCTCCTCGCCAAACCGGTTTTTCGCCAACGCCCAAAGCCTATGAAATCGCCCAGCTTCGTGTCCTCTGTCGCCGTCACCCCTGCCGCCGCGCGCGCGTCCGCCAAACCTTGTAGGAGTCGACGTCAGGAGACTCTGACCTCCTGCTGCGCCAGTGCGCGCGCCGCGGAGAAAAGGTTAGAGACTCCTCACGTCGTCTCCTACAAGAGCGCCTTCACTCCGTCGCTCCGTCGCTCCGTCGCTCCATCTTCCGTTTCGAGCGCGCGCCCCGCGGAGAAAAGGTTAGAGTCTCCTCATGTCGTCTCCGACAAGAAGGCCCTCTCTCCGTCCCTCCTTCTCGCCCTCCTCCTTACGCTCCTCACCCTCACCGCGCCCGCGCAGGTATTGCTCAACGTCGATTTCGGCGTTGGCACCGCGAGCGCCAAGACCGGCTTCGCCGCGACGGGGCAGGGCACCAACGACCACTGGAATCTCTACCGCCATTACTCACCGAAATACCTCCCCGGCATGGCGCTCGTCGCCGACGGAGTGCTGGAAAATCTGAAGCTCGCCGACGCCTCCGCCACCAAGGTCAGCCTCGCCGTCTCGAACGCCCCCGGCGTCTGGGGCAACGCCACCGGCGACCCGATGTACGACGGCTACATCTTCCCGCTCAACGGCAGCAACCTCACCGTCACCGTCCGCAACCTCGACCCCGGCAACTACCACTTCTTCCTCTACGGCCACGCCGACGCCGATGTCACCGGCGAGCAGAACAGCCTCTTCACGATCACCAGCGGCACCAACACCTTCGGCCCCCTTACCGCGCTCGGCTCTGCAGGTTGGAAAGCCACCTCCCCGTGGCAGGAACGCCAGCAATACGTCGTCTTCCGCGATGTCACCGTGTTCGCCGGCAAGCCCGTCCGCATCGACGTCGCGCCCGGCCCGAACGGCGTCGCCGTGTTGAACGGCCTGCAAATCTTCTCGCGCGGCACCAGCCCGCCTAAACTCGCCGTCCCGCTCCTCGCCCGCGCCTCGACCGTCTCGACCAACCTCTTTTTCCACCAGCTCCGTTACGATGGAAAAATCAGCGACACCGAGGCGCGCTTCAGCGTTTACCTCCAGGCCGAATCCCTCACCACCAACTTCATCGCTGCGCCCCTCTTCACCGGCGACGTCGCCGTGCTCGCGCCCGCGCTGCCCGAGGGCGTCCGCATCGTGAATGCCGCGCGCCAGTTCCGCCTAGTCGCCACGCAGCCCGGCATCTACGACCTCGAATTCGAGATCATCGCCAAGATCACGCGGCAGGAACCGTGGAACCACATCTCCTTCACCGGCCCCGCCGCCGCGCTCGCCGAGGTCACCGCCAAATCCACTGTGCCCGGCGTCGAGTTGCAGTTGCTCTCCGGCACGCCCGCGCTCGAGGAACCGGGAAAAACCAACGCCCGCGCCCCCGGCATCATCAGCGGTTTCCTCGGCGCGGACCGCACGCTCGCGTTGCGTTGGCAGGGCAAAACCGTCGAGGTCGCCCGCAAATCCCTCGTCACCGTCGATACCGTCGCCCGCGCGAACCTCACGCCCACGGTCATCAAGTACACCACCGACCTCACCTACGATGTCGTGCAGGGCAGCGTCCCGCGCCTCGTCATCACGCTCCCGGCCAACCAGACCATCACGCAAATCTCCGGCGGCACGCAGGTCCGCGACTGGCAGGTGAAACCCGACGGCGCGCGCCAGACGCTCACCATCGAGTTCATCAAGCCCCTCGAAAAATCCGCCGTGATCAAAATCTTCTCCGAGCAACCCCTCGACGCCGCCACCGCCGCACTGCTCCCGCCCGAGCCGACCGGCGTGGACCGCGAGTCCGGCTCCTTCACCGTGTCCGCCGAGGAACTGCTCGTCGAGGTCGATACCGCCACCGGCCTGCGCCAGGTCAACGCCACCGGCGGCGCGCTCGCGGCCTATCGCTTCTACGGCCGCCCCTTCGCGCTCTCGGTCAAAGTGAAGCGCCTCGAACCCATCGTGAACGTCAATGACCGCGTCACCGTGCGCCTCGAGGAGACCCGCCTGCTCGTCACGCACACGCTCAGCTTGAATGTCGAGCGCGCCGGCATTTACGGCCTCGATCTCGTCACGCAGACGAACTTCACCGTCGCCGACGTGCGCGGCGAGGGCGTGGATGACTGGAAAATCACCGACGGCAAACTGCGCGTGAATTTCAAAAACCAGGTCCTCGGCGCGCGCCGTCTCGAAGTGCAGCTCGAACAGCCGCACAAACAATTCCCCGCGCAGCTCGACCTCGCGCCGCTGCGCGTCACCGGCGCGACCAAGGAAACCGGCCGCATCGGCGCGGCCGCCGCGCAGGGCATCCGCCTCAAGACCGTCACCCTCGCCGGCCTGCGCGAAGTGCCCGTGAACCTCATCGGCCCCGTCGGCGACGAAATCCTCGGCTACCTCCTCGACCAGCCCGACTGGAAGCTCTCGCTCGCCCCCGAGCGCCTGCCCGCGCGCGTCCTCGCCGAGGTCTTCAACCTCATCACCATCGGCGACGGCCAGGTCGGCGGCAGCGCGACGATCCGCTACGGCATCCTCAACCAGGGCGTGCAGCAGTTCCGCGTGAAACTCCCGGCGCACTGGAAAAACGTCGAGTTCACCGGCCCCAACATCCGCCGCAAGGAATCCGCGACGAACATCTGGACCATCAGCCTCCAGGACAAGGTCTGGGGCGGCTACACGCTCGTCGTCACCTACGATCACCAGTTCAATCCCAGCCGCGCCACGCTCGACGCCGCGGGCGCGCACGTCCTCGATGTCGAGCGCGAGACCGGCTCCGTCGCCATCACCACCGCCGCCAGCCTCAAGCTCGAACCCAAGCCCGTCGCCGAGCCGCTGCGCAAGATCGATCCCACCGAGCTGGCCGACACCGATCGCGCGCTCATCACGCGCCCCGTGCTGCTCGCCTACCGCTACACTGGCGGCGACTTCGCGCTCGGCCTCGAGCTCACGCGCCACGAACAGGCGCAGGTGCTCTCCGCCGTCACCGACCGCACGCAGATCACCAGCGTCCTCACCGAGGCGGGCGAGATGCTCACGCAGGCCTCGTTCATGGTGAAAAACAACGACAAGCAGTTTCAAAAATTCCAGCTTCCCGGCGGCGCGGCGCTCTGGGGCGTCTATGTGAACGGCGAGCCGGTCAAGGCCGAGCGCGACGCCGAGTCGCTCCTCGTCTCGCTCCCGCGCACCGCCAACCGCGACCAGGCCTTCGCCGTGGACATCGTCTATGCGCAGACCTTCGCCTCGCTGAAAAAGCTCCTGCCCAGCCGCCTCCACCTCGAAGCCCCGCGCACCGACGTGCCCAACACCTACGCCGAATGGACCCTTTACGCGCCCTTCACCCAGCGCCTCTCGGGCTTCGACGGCAGCATGACGGCGGCGCGCGGGACGACGTATGGGTGGCGCGATGCGTGGAAGGAGTTCGTGCGGTATTACGCGGAACTGTGGAACAGCGGCGGGTGGGTGATCCTGCTCATCGTCGCGTTCGTCGCGATGGTGCTCGCGTCGATTTCTTCGGGCATCCGGCACGGCTGGCGTGGCGCGCTGAAGGTGTTCGCGGCCGTGGGATTGTTGGGAATTTTGGCGGTGATGATGTGGCCGTCGCTCAATCGGTCAGGACAATTGGCGGCAAAATCCGCGGCTCCCGCGAGCATGAGTCCGGCGAATTTCCCAGAACCTGCGCAGGCGATGGAACAACAAAACGGAGATTTTTCCGGTTTGGTTCGGGGCCTGTCGGGCGGCACCGCGGCTGTGCCGCTGCGAACGCCGGCACTGGCTGGGAAACCGATGTCAGGTCCCGCGAGCACTGCCCCGAACCAACCCCCTAGTTACCAGCCGAGCGTCGTATTTACACCGCCGCCGACGGTGGAACGGCTTCCCGTGCCGCCGTCGCCGCCGCCGTCAGAGGCCCCGGCCAGACAGCGCGTGTTGGAGGAGGCCCGCAAAAAGATGGCGGCGCGGGATGGCGAAAAGATGGAGCGGATGGCGGATACAAGTCGTCCCGTTGTCAGTGCTGCCGCCAAGCAGGCTCAGGAGGCGCTCAACGAGACGGTCGTGAGGGATCAGGTTCAGGCGTTGAACACGATGGATTCCGATGCGGGCGCCCTGAATTTCCAAAAAGGGACGGGGGACGGCACATTCGGTTTTGTCACAGGTTTGGGCGCAAATGGCGGGGTTGTTCGCTCTGGCGGGATGTCGGGAACTCTTTCCGTGGATTACGCCACCTCCGACGGCACGAGCCGCTCCGGCGCCGCCTACGCCCCCACCGCCACCGGCATCCGCTCCATCCGCATCGACATCCCGAAGACCGGGCAGAGCTTCAACTTCACCAAGGTCCTGAACGTCGGCCGCGAGCCGCTCTCCGTGCAGGCCACCGCGATGCGCACAAAAGTTTTCTCCATCGTGCAGATGATCCTCCAGCTCGCCGCGTTCCTCATTGGCCTCGGCGTCTGCTGGCACCAATGGAACAAGGCCGACCGCAGCAGCCTCGCCCTCACCGTCGGCGCGGTGCTCGCGCTCGGCGCAGTCATCAACCTCTTCCTCGCGCTCCGCATGTTGCACGTCGTGCTCGTGCTCGTGACCGGCGTGCTCGCGCTCGTGCTGCTCGTCGCGCTCTTCCGCCGCCTGCTCCCGCGCCGCAAGCCCGCCTCGCCCGACGACAACGCCCCGTCCTCGCCCGGCGATTCCGCACCGCCCGCGCCCTCCGAACCCACACCACCCTCCCCGTCGTCGCCCGCCGCGCCCACGCCCGCCGTCACCGCGCTGCTGTTGCTCCTCGCGCTCACGTCCGCGTCCGCGCAGCCGCTCGAATCCGCCGCGCGCCCCAGCTACGCTCCCGCCGGAGCCGTGCCTTCCGCCACGATTGTCTCCGCGAAATACGTGGGCCGCGTCGGCGAGAAGGTCGCGCAGTTCAACGCCACGTTGCAGATTCTCAGCGTCGCCACCAACCAGACCGTGCGCCTCTTCGGCGATGACGTCGCGGTGCAGTCCTTCGTGGCCGACGGCAGCGCCAAGCTCGTCCGCGACGGCGACACCGTGAGCGTGTGGCTGCCCGAGAAGGGCGAGTTCACCATCGAACTGAAACTGCTCGTGCGCCTCGGCGGCGACGTGACGCGCCGCCTGCTCGCCTTCGGCAGCCCGAGCGCGCTGGCCAGCACCTTCACCGCGGACCTCGATGAACCGGACGCGGATGTCGAATTCCCGAGCGCCGTCTCCTTCAAGCGCGTCACGCAGGGCAAGCAGACGCACGTCGAGGCCGTGCTGGGCGCGACCGACCGCGTCGAGCTGCAATGGACGCCGCGCGTGAAACGCGTCGCGGACATGGAGGCGACGATCTTCTGCGTGAACAGCTCGCTCATCACGTTGGGCGGCGGCGTGGTCCACACGCGCACGATCCTGAATTACCAGATCAGCCAGGGCGAACTGCGCCAGGCCAAGGTCCGCCTGCCCGCCGGCCAGCGCCTGCTGCGCGTCGCGGGCGACGGCATCCGCACTTGGGAACTCATCTCGGAAGGCGCGAACGAAGTCGTCGTCGTGGACCTGCTCAAGGGCGTCGCGCCCGAGTGGAAGGTGACGGTCGAGACCGAGAAGCCGTTGCCCGCGCTGCCCGCGGCGCTCAAGCTCGAAGTCCCGCACGCGGGCGATGTGAAGCGCGAGAACGGCCTCGTCGCCGTGCGCGGCAGCGAGGAACTGAGCGTGTTCGTGGATGGCGCGCCGGGCTTGCAGCGCGTGGACAATGGCGAGTTCAGCCGCGGCGCTTCACCGCCCGTCGGCGAACTGGTGAGCGCGTATCGTTTTCTGAAACCGGGCTTCGCCGTCGCCGTGCGCGCCGAGGCCGTCACGTCGCTGATCGAGGCGAGTTTGCGCGGGCATTTCTACATTCGCGCGGAGGGCATGCAGGTCGTGGGCGTGGTCGATTATGAGGTCAAACGCGCGGGCGTGTTTGGCTTCAAACTGGTGCTGCCGCCGGGCCTGCGGCTCGACTCGGTGGTCTGCGGCAACGACGCGGGCGACAAGCTCAGCCAGTGGAACGAACGCTCGGAGAATGGCGTGCGCGTGCTCGACATCGCGCTCAAGGAACGCGTGCTGGGCCGCGTGTATGCGCTGGTCACGTTGAGCACGAATTACACGGCGCCGCCGCGTTCGCTGCCGCTCGTGGGCGTGCATCCGCTCGGTGTGCAGAAAATCACGGGCTACGTCTCCGTCAACGCCGAGCCGGGATTGAGCGTGAAGACCGATGTCTTCGACGGGCTGAGCGAAGTGCCCGCGGCCACGTTGTTGACCGCATTCAAACCGATCA
Organism: Verrucomicrobiota bacterium; assembly: GCA_014193395.1. GTDB lineage: Bacteria > Verrucomicrobiota > Verrucomicrobiia > Limisphaerales > BJHT01 > BJHT01. The sequence goes on along the minus strand of BJHT01000282.1, from coordinate 591 downwards.
CCGTGTCGCAAGGAGTTCCGATGGGGCAGCGGGTTGGCCAGCAGGGCGGGCAACAAGGCGGGCAGCAAGGCGGCCTGCAAGTCGCCCAGGGCGCGAATAGCGGGATGATGTCTTACATTCAGCCCTACATGCCGCCGCCGGGGCAGACGCCGTCGCTGGCTTACAAGCTGATCAGCGCCGAACCCGGCCCGCTGCCGTCGTGGAAGCTCACCGTCGCCACCGAGCCGATGGAAGCGTGGGTGCGCGCCGAGGTGGTGAACGTGCTGACCTTGAGCGAGACGCTGCTCTCCGGCCGCGCCGTCGTGCGCTTCGACATCCAGAACGCGCCGGTGAAGGAGTTCCGCGTGCGCGTGCCCGCGGGCGTGAAAAATGTCGAGCTGCTCGGCGCGGCCATCCGCCGCCGCGACGAGACGAACAGCGAATGGCGCGTCGAGTTGCAGAACAAGGTGCGCGGCACCTTCACGCTGACGGTGACGTGGGAAAACCCGCGCGACACGAAGACCAACCAGCTTGATTTCGCCGGTGTGCAGGCGCTCGGCGTCGAGCGCGAATCCGGCGCGCTGGCCGTGCTGGCCAAGGCCCCGCTGCAGG
>BJHT01000281.1 GCA_014193395.1 Verrucomicrobiota bacterium | reverse complement strand
TTGCGAACGGGCGCCTCAGCAAACCCACATGGTAGCGCGGGTTTCATCCACATTTGGCTACCCATAAAAACGCACATACTCGGTGTCGGGGACGCAGATGCCCTTTTTCCGTAACCAAGTCGCCGAAATCCAAGCACTTACGCGAACTTTCGCAACACCCTCTGGGAGTAACTTTTGCGAGTTATGCGCAAAACTGGTGTATCCTCCGCACGGTTCAAAGCTGTGAGCACAGTGGGCAAATGAAAAATAACTTTGGAGAAACCCGCCGCGGGGCCGTTCGCCTGGGATTCCTGGCGCTGTTGGGTGGCCTGTTGGTGTGGCTGGGCGAAGCGCGTCTGCTCGCCATCGGCGTTGGCGACCGCGTGCAGGCGATCGCCGCGGTAAACGTGCGGGCGACGCCGGCGGGAACCTTCATGATCACCCGCAGAATCGGGGACCAGGGAACGGTGCTGGAAGGGCCGGTGGTGGCGACGCTCAACGGGAATGTTCTGAATTGGTTGAAGATCAATTTTGATGGCGCGGGCACGAATCGAAATCCGGGCTGGGTCGCGGAGATTGGCTTGGCTTCGATCGGGGTTCAGCCGGGGAATCCATTGAATGCCGCGCCGGGAACGCAGACCAGTCCGGGGCTGCTGTTGGCGAGCAACACCGTGACTCTGACGTGGCTCGGGGTGCCCGAGGCGTCGTTTTATGATCTGGGCGTGTTCGACACCGTGACCGGCGCGGCGGTGACGAACACGTTCGTTTATCTAGCTGGCTACGCGACCAACGACAGCATGGTGACCAACTGGAGTTTCACCGTCACGCTGACACCGGGCCGCGAGTATCGCTGGAACGTGGCGGCGTGCAATCCGGCAGGATCCTCGGCTTACACGCCGGTGTTATTTTTTCGGAGTCCGGCTCCGGCGCAACTGGCCGTTACGCCGGCCAGTCCGGCGACGCAGCCGGCCGCGGGCGGTGTCTTCGGCTTGGCGGTGAGCAACACCGGTGGCGGCACGATGACGTACGCCGCCAGCGTGACGAGTGATTCCCCGTGGCTGACGATCACCTCGGGAGGCGCGGGGACCAACGCCGGCACGATCAATCTAGCCTTGGCCGCCAACACTGGCGGCCCCCAGCGCTCGGGGACGATTCTGGTCACCGCACCCGGTGTGGCCGGCAGTCCGATCACAGTCACGGTGGTGCAGGCGGCGGACATCACGGCCCCGACGATTACGACCGCGCCCCGCAGCACGGCGGTGATCGTGGGAGCGACTGCGACCTTCAACGTTGTGGCCAACGGAACCTCGCCGGCGTATCAATGGCGGCGCGAGGGAACCAACCTGGTCGGTCAGACGAGTTCTACGCTCACGATAGGCAACGTGGCGCTGTCGGCGGCCGGCGCCTATTCGGTGGTGGTGTCGAATGCGGCGGGTGTGGTCACCAGTGCGCCGGTGTTGCTGACTGTGGCCAGCAGCATCATTCAGCCGCCGGCGGTGCAGACGCGTGCGGAAATTCAGAGCAGCGGCTTCGTTCTCGATGTGGCGCTGGAAGTGGGCCGGACCTTCCGGGTGCAGGCGTCATCTGATCTGCAAACTTGGAGCGACGTGACGAGTTTCGTGAGCACGGCGCAGGCCGTGCGGTTCGTGGACGACGCGGCGAAACCGCTGTCCCGGCGCTTCTATCGCATCGTGTCGCCGTGAGCGACGGTCACGTGGAGCGCGGCGTGTACGTCGCTGCCGCGTGGCGGACAGAGGGAGCGCGGGATCCGCACGAAGACGCTGTTCCTTGAGGATGTTTCTGCGACGCAAACGCCACGGTCCGCGGTCTGTCCGCGGCTGCACCGACTGTTGTTTCCCGAAGATTCCTTTTGCCTCACCCCGCTCGGATGGTAGCGTCCGCCAAATCAAAGCCCCTTAACATTATGCAAAAAACATCCCTCGTCCTCTCCTTCACCCTGTCTGGCCTGCTGCTGTTGCCCTTGGCCACGCACGCGGCGGACAGCGTCAAGACTCCTGCCGCCGCAGCCACGGTAGCCGTCGGCCAGGCCGCGCCGGAATTCAAAATCAAGGACGCCAACGGCAAGGTCATCGATCTCGCGGAACTCACCGCCAAAGGCCCCGTGCTGGTGCGGCTCACCTGCGGCTGCCTCGGCTGCGACAAGGAGCTGCCTTACTTCCAGGAACTGCACACCGCCTACAAGCACCTCGGCCTGACCAGCCTCGCGGTCTTCAAGGAACCCGATGCCAAGGTCGAAAATTACGTGAAGGAAAAGAAACTGAACATGCTCTACGCCGTCGATCCCAAGGGCGATAGCTGGAAGGTTTTCGGGGCGAAAACGATGCCGAGCAACTTCCTCATCGCGAAGGGCGGGCAGATTGTGAAAATCTCCGCCGGCTGCGACACCAGCGGCATGATCGCCGCCCGTTTGAGCGAGGACGTCGCCCGCATCAGCGGTGGCCAGAAAGTGGATGTGAAGGGCAACGTGGACGCCCGCAAAACCGCGGCGGCTCCTGTCAAGTAAGGCGGCCCTCATTTTGAGATTTGGCGCCGCCGGGAGTTGGTCGGCTTTGCGCGCCCTGGCGGCAAACCCGACGCCGTCATGATTCTACTCGCTCAAATCTCTGCGCAGACAACTCAAGCAGTCGCGCAGACCGGCATCGGACTGGGTTCGGCCATCGCCGTAGTCTGCTCTTGGCAACGCAACCGCTCCATTGTGTGGGCGATCTTGGCGGGCATTCTGTCGTGGCTCTACGTCGTGTATTTCGCGTTGACCCGAAAGCCGGACGAGAAGAAGTGAAATGCCGATGCGCCGCCGCCTAACCTTAGCGCAGCGACCCGGCCATCGTGCCGCCGTTGCCGGCATGGCCACGCGTGGGCCTGATTGCTGACCTTGGGTCGTTGATCCGTATTGGACCTGCCCGGTCGGGGAACCTTTGGGGTTCCTGACCGGGCATTTCATTTTCTGATCGCTCGGCGGCAGGGCCGGCTGACACGGAGATTCTCCGGCGCGCGATCCAGGCCGGTCACTTTGCCAGTTCCAGCGCGAAGAGCTGGCGCTTGTCGCGCAGCACGAGCCGGCCGTCGGCGAACGCGGGATGGCTCCAGGTGTTGCCGCAGGCCTGCGTGCGGCCCAGTTCCTCGAACTTCTGCGGATTGGCGCGGAGCAGGAGCAGTTCGCCGCTCGCACTCTGCACGAGCAGCCGGTCGCCAACCGCGATGACGGCCGCGTAATCCACAAAGCCCGGCTGCGTCCACTTCACTTCGCCCGTGTTGAAATCGACGCAGACAAAATCGGTCTTCGAGCCCTGCCCGAGGCCGTAGAGGTGGCCGCCAACGAGCACGGGCGTGGTGAGCAGGATCTTGAGCCGGTCGTTTTTCCACGCCTCGGTGAGCTTGAAAACCCCGCCGTCCCGCTTGAGTTCAAACTTCGTGAGGCCCACCGATGACGACGCAATCGTCACCGTGTCGCCGACGATGAGCGGCGTGAGGACGTGCCGCTTGGCCCCCGTTTTTACCGGCGTCCGCCACAGCAATTTCCCGCTCGCCACGTCCACGCCCATCAGCGAATCCGCCGTAAGATGCACCGCCTGCCGCGTGCCGCCGAGCGTCGCGACCATGACCGACGAATACGCCGTGTTGTCGTTCCCGACTGAAAACAGGACCTTGCCCGTCGCCTTGTCGAACCCCACCAGAGTGCCCTTGGTGGGGCTACCCACCGGCACGAAAATGCGGTCGCCATCGATCACCGCCGAGCCGTTGTGACCATGCCGCCGCGCCGCGGTTTCCTTGGCCTCGGGCGCGTTCTCCTTCTTGTTTCCGAAAAAGGTCGCGCCCCAGTCCTTTTCGAAGCTCGTGCGCCAGATCGTCTTGCCGTCCACCGCCGAGAGACAGCGGAATTCCCCGCGGCAGGATTGAACATAAACGCGGTCGCCGTCCACGAGCGGCGTGCAGCGCGGTCCGGTGCCGTAGTTGTTGGCGAACTGTTCCGACTGATCGAACGCGGCGTGCCACACTTCCTTGCCCGTCGCCAGTTCAACCGCGTGGGCCGTCTCCTGTCCCTGCTGTTCATCGAGGTAAAACACGCGACCACCGGCAATCAGCGGCGACGCCTGGCCATTGCCCACCGCGATGCTCCACAGCGCCTTCACCTCTTTGGGCAAGGCGTTCAACGCGGTCTTTCCGGGCGGTGCCTGACCATCGCGCGCCGGCCCGCGCCACTGCGGCCAGTCCGCGGCGGTGACGACGACGGCGGGAACAACGACGGCGAGCAAGAGTGCGGCGGGGAGCGAGCGCGGTGATTTCATGCCGAAATCGTGGGCCTCATTGCGCCCCGCAGCAAGCGGCGAAGTGCGCGGCGTCTTTGTCGTAAATATCGAAGGCGAGGAGGTAATGCGGCAGGGCGCGGTGGAGGAGGGAGTGCCTCGCGTAGAGCCACTCGCCGTAGAGGATGAAGCGAGAGCCGAGCAGCGCTTCCAGAGTGGGCCGACGCACGGAGGTCCACTGCATGAAGAGGTCGCACTGCTGGTGCATGCCCTCGGTGATTTCGTGGCCGGGAATTCGTGAGCTCACGGAGCGCGGAGGTTTTCCCACTGCTTCCGCAGCGTTTCGGAGGCCGCGCAGCGGACGAATTCGCGCACCTCGTCGCCGAGGAGAACGTCCCGGGTGGGGCCATAATATCGTGGGTCGGCGAGTTGAACTTGCATCGCCGCGAGGAACGGGTGGGGCAGATCGATTTTTGCGCCGGTGTCTGGATTGGTGATCAACGGAACACGGCGGCAGCCCAGCGAGGGATCGGGAAACAACTCGAGCAAGGCGGCGCCCAGACCTTCGAGATGCGCGCCGCCCTGAGTCGGGTGGCCGTTGACGTAGCTCCGGACGAAAGGCAGGCCGGCGTGAAGAAACCGGAGATGACCCTCTACCCGCATGTCGTTCGCCGTGGCTTTGAAACTCAGGCAACCCGGATGCAGCGGCCAGCGGGCGTGATCGTCTTCGAAGAGCAGGCTCTTCAAGCCATGCTGGTGAAAGTAGCGCAGCTTTCCCGCCAACGACTCGGCGTTGAAATGAACGGCCAGGCCGGGATGGAGCAGACTCAAGTCACGGAGATTGCCCGCCAGATGGTAGAGACCATCGTGCGACAAGCAGTCGAACACCGCGGGTTCTGGCTGAAACACGACACGGAGGCAGGGGGCCAGGGGAGACGGCGTCGTCTCGGTCGCGACTTGGAAGCCATTTTTAATTTCCAAAAGCGCGCGCCGCTGACCGTCGCAACTTTCCATGGCGAACTGGCGGGATGCGACGGCAGCCGAGCCAAGCTCATAGGCCGGCTGGGTCGTCATTGACTGGAGAAATCTGTCCAGCCGGGCAGGCGAAAACACCGGCGAAGCCAGGGCTGCGAACTCGACCGAAATGGCCTGCCTTCGTCCCTTGCCCGTGACCGAAACCACAATCGGCCCGGAATACTTTTTCCCCGCCGTGGCCAACACGGCGTCAATCAATCCACGAGTCATCAGCGGAATAGCCGTGCTGCCGCTGCGGCCGAAGTATATTGCCGGCCTGCGGCGGATGTCGGCGGCAAAATCTCTGAGTTGCTCCAGGATTTCAGTCATTGTTCGGTCGTGGGTTTCGAGCCGGGGATGGGCGGTCGATCATTCGAAACGAGGCGAGCGGCGAGGCGGAGAAGGAGATGCGGCGTGCAAGGTTCAGGTCGGGATGACTTCGACCAGTCCGGGTTCTGGGGCGTGAACCCGCAGACGTCCGTCCAGCGTGACCAACCGGCCGACGTTCCGACGGGCGACTTCGACCAGCCAGGCGTCGTTGACCTGCTGATGACCGATCGTGTGGGCATAGATCGTGGCGCTGTCGGCGTTCGGCGACGGCCAGAACCGGTGGGTTTTGAGGCCGGTCCATCGCCGCAACAATGCTGCTGCGTCCCGGGGCGAGACCGCGCTGGGGGTGTAGGCGGGATTGGAGGAGAGCCGGATGAAACCCAGTTGAGTGAAGGCGCAAGTGGCCCATCCTTCCTTCGCGTGGGAGGCGAACCAAGCATGGGCAGGCGCGTGGTGCTGATGGTTGGGCCAAGCCAGCGCGAGCACAACGTTGGTGTCCAGCAAGGCGGCCTTCACGGCGGATCCTCCGCGAGCAGTTCCTTCGCCCGGCAGCTAGGAATGATGTCGGCGTCGGGCCGAACCGGGAACACGGGCAACCCGCTCCGGCTGGCAGTCGTGACGGACGCCCGCAGGCCGCGTCTGGCGAGTTGCGAAAGCACTTCGCCCAGTCGCTTCCCGGAAGCCTGCGCCTGCGCTCGGGCGGCCTCGAAGACATCGTCATCCAGTGTCACGGTGGTTCTCATACGCTGATACACTGATGTAGCGATGCTGTAGATTCAAGCAGGTTTCGGGCTTTTGGATGCCGCGGCTTCGGTTTCCGAAGTGTTCTGGCATCGCATCCACCGGACCCGTCGGGTAGGGAGCACCCATGGTTGCCGAAGCGGAGGCGGATTCGGTTGACCCACTTTTGAAGCTCCGCGCGCGCCAGCTCGGCGCGGCGGTCGCGACCGCGGAACCGACCGGCGTGCATCGCATTCCCTGCCACTTCGTCCGCGTGGTTGAGGGCGCGCTTACAAACAAAACCACGGCAGCGCGGTCACCTTTTCGTGTAGGCGCAGCGGGCGGTCGCAGTGGCAGATGATGTAGGCGTGTTTCGTGCGTTTCGGATTCTCGGCGAGAAACGTGAGCAGGTGGCGGGCGTCGGAGAGCTAGGGATTGGCCGACCACTTGACTTCCACTGGCGCGAGCTGTCCGGCGTGTTCGACGATGAAGTCCACCGACGCCCGTCTGGCGTGCGCCAAAAATGATTTGCACCGACGGACGGGTGAGCGCCTGACGGCGCTTGTCGGTATACCAACGGGCAGACATGGGAGTGAATGCGAGGCCACAAATATGCAACGCAATGCAGATTTGCGGCGCAATTGTTCAGCCGACTTTAGAATCCTCGCCCTTTTCTAAAGTCTCCTTTAGAAAACTCGCCCCGGCTGCGGGCGGTTTTTCGCCCGCTTTTCACTGGCTGAACACCGCCAGCTGAGTCGGCGGGCCGACCAGCGCGTCCTCGGGGCCGACGGAAGGAAGCGGACGGTGTAGCTGAAGCGCGCGGCGATGCGGGTGGCCCAGTCGTGGAATTCGGCGCGGGTCCATTCGAAGCGGTGATCGCGGTGGCGGAACCGGCCGGCGGGGAGGGTTTCCCATTTCCCGTTGTATTCGCGGTTGGGCGTGGTGAGCACCACGGTGCCGGGGCGGGCGCACCCGAAGCGCGCGCGCTCGAAGGCGGCCAGGCGCGGCGGATCGAGATGTTCGATGACCTCGACCACCGCGGCGGCGTCGCAGTCGGCGAGGCGTTCGTCGCGATACATGAGCGAGCCGTGGAGGAGTTGGAGGCGTTTCTTTTGCAGCGATCCACGAGCTGCGCGAGCGCGTCGGTGACGAGGTAGCGGCGCGTGATGGCGTCGCGCTCGGGATGCGCGGCGAGCCAGCCGTCGCCGTGGCGCAGGAGTTTCGTCACCTCGTCGTCGCCGCCCCAGTAGTGCTTGTCGTTGTCGAGCACCGGCACGAGCACGTAGAGATGACTGAGGAGCTGATGGATCGGCAGCGTGGCTTCCAATTCGACCCGGTGATACGCGCTCTCGCCCCACTCGGGAAAGGTTTCGTCCAGCGGCAACCGCGCGGCGTTGATCTGATAGCCGAGCGGCTCGAAGAGCTGCCGCAGAAATTCCTCGCCGCCGCGGCAGGGCAGGGCGGACAGGGTCGCACGCAAGGGAAGCGGGCGGTCCACCAACTCAGGTCGCTCCTTGCTCTGCCCCGCCAGTGCGCTGCCGAACACCTCCGCTATGGCCACGCTGAGAAACGACGACGCGGCGTACGGCCGGTCGTTCACATATTGCTCCAACGAGCCGCCCTCACCCGCCGGCCCGCGCCGATTCCGCACCAGCCCGACCGGGTCCACCTCCACCAGCAGCGCTACCGAACAGCGCGCCGCTTCAGCCTCGGGATAAAAGGCATGGGCCGTGCCGAACGACAGTTCAAACGCCTGCGCGCGCGCCGGATTCTTGCGGACCAAATGCCCCAGGTCCGTCGCCGGCCGATGCGTGGTGGAGAGGGTGAGGAGCATGGGCGGAGGTTGGCGGGGGTGCGGACAAATGAAAAGTGGTAGCGACGGGCTATTGTCTCTCGGGCTTCCAGCCCTGTCAGTTTGAGCCGCTGCCCACCGTTTGTTGCGCGGCGCGCGTTTTTCATCCCCAGATTTGCAGTCCTTCCGCGAGTTCGTTCGGCACCATCGCTTGCGCACGCCAGTGCTCGCTTTGTTTCATTTTCTCCACGAATTCGGGCTGGACCATTTTCGCGCGGCCGGTGATGTGGCCGGCGGCTTCGGTGCGCAGGTAGAGACCTTCCATGAGGTTATCGGTCCGGCCGGTGACGGGATTGTCGAACGAACTGGCGAAGCTGGAGGGGCCGATGAGCGCGCGCAGTGCTGCCGGTGTGGCGGGGCCGCGGTGGAGGATGGGCGCGGCGTGAATGCCGGTGCCGTCGAGCATTTGCAGGCGCGTGGCGTGGTCGAGGAAGTGGACGGTGTCTTTGTCGTAAATGTCGAAGGCGAGGAAGTAGTGCGGCAGGGCGCGGTAGTGGAGGGAGTGCCTCGCGTAGAGCCACTCGCCGTAGAGGATGAAGCGAGAGCCGAGAATCGCCTCCAGCGCGGGGCGCTGCACGGAGGTCCACTGTTTGAAAAGGTCGTACTGCGGGTGCATGCCCTCGGTGATTTCGTGGCCGCGGCATTGCAGCACCATCCGGACGCGCGTTGTGAAATGGAGGCCGACATTGGTGCCGTCGAGCTTCTCTTCCACGATGAGTGACGGGTGGGCGATGAACGCCGCGGATTCCTTTCGGCCAAGGTGTTTGTCGTCGTTCGTGCCGGAGGAGCCGAAGCGATGGGGTGTGCGCGGGAATTTGATGAAGTCGTCGCGGGTGGCACCCATAGGTCAGGGATTTCCGGTCATTGCCATTTCCCGCCGCGCCTTGATCAGGAAGCGGTTCGCCGCCTCGTAGTCGGGGCGTTCGGGGAGTTGGGTTTCGGCCAGGGCGTGTTCGAAGTCGCGGTGGAGTTCCTGTCGCCAAGTGTCCACGGCGGGCCAGGGGAGGGTGCCGTGTTTGACGGCGAGGAGGCGGTCGCGGTGGGCTTCGACACGCACGGGGACGCGGGCCTGGCGCAGGGTGGCGGCCCCGGTGAGGAGGAGGCGGAGGAGGTGCATGGCGTGTTTCCAGCGCACGGCGCCGTGATTGCGGATGTCTTGCTCGATCTTTTTGAACTGGCTCATGGCGTAGCCGTTGAAGGTCTGGAAGATCATTTGCGAGAGGAAGCCGGCGCGCAGGGCGAGGAGTTCTTCGCCGAGGGGCGTGATTTTCTCGACCAGCGGCGAGTAGAGGCATTCGAGGATGTTCGGGTTGGCCTTGAGCGCCATGGTGAGGAATTTCTGGAGTTCCCAGTAGCAGCTTTGCGCGGCGTGGTCTTCGAATTGTTCGGGCGCGCCGAAGAGCGACCAGTGCAGGTCGGCGGGCGCGAGGTAGATGCCGCGGCGGTCGGTGTCGGAGTCGTCGTGGTCGAGGCCGTAGGCGCGCGAGCCAACGACGCAGCGGTAGAGGATGAGAAATTCGAGATCGAAGGCGGGGGGCGCGGTTT
>BJHT01000280.1 GCA_014193395.1 Verrucomicrobiota bacterium | reverse complement strand
GGTCCGGGCATGGACGGGGCCGCCACTGTCACGGTGTCGGGGGCGAGAGACTTGAATGGTTTGGTGTTGCCCGCGACGAACGTGGCGGCGCTGGTGATTGATGTTACTCCGCCGAGCAACCCTACTCTGTCACTGAGTGCGTCGAACAGTTCCTCGGCCACGGTGAGTTGGGCGAGTTACATTGCGTCGGCGGACTTGGGAACGTTCCGGGTCTATCTGGCGACGAGTAACTTCACGTCGGTGGCGGGCTTGGTGCCGGTAACTACTCTGGGTTCGGGCGCACGATCTTATACCTATTACGGACTGTCACTCGACACGCCGTATCGGGCCGCGGTGGCGGCGGTGGACACGGCGGGAAACAGCGTGCCGGCGGTGACTTCGTTCGCGTTCAGTCTCCCCAGCGCCACGCCGCCGCCGGTGCCGGTGCAGGTGTCGGCGACTGGTCCGGCTTCGGCACAAGTGTCATGGAATGGTTATGACACGACCTCTCTGTTTGGTTTCGCAGGCTTCCGGCTGTACTACGAATCCACCAATTTCACTTCCATCGCGGGCCTGACTCCCCGGCAGACATTGGCGGCGGACACCCGCTCGGTGGAGATCAACAACTTGGACCGGACCAAGACGTGGCGCTTCGCCGTGGTCGGATACAATGGGAACAATGTTTTCAATTCAGCCGTGACGACGGCTGCCTGGAGTGATCCCTTTGCCGGTAACATCGGAGCCAATCTCACCATCGGGGGCGCGGGGCTGCCGGTCATTGACATCCTGCGGAGCATGACGGTGGTGAGCAATGCGGTGATTACGATTCCGCCGGGGACGATCTTGCGCTTCGCCACGGGGACGAGCCTCACGATCCAACAGGGCCAGCTTAATGCGAACGGCACGGCGCTCGACCCGATCATGCTTACATCCGCCAAAGATCAGCCCGGATTGTTCCCGGCGCCGGGTGATTGGAACGGGGTCGTGCTCGGCAGCGGCGCGGGCGGTTCGCTCCTGCGCCATGTCTTCGTGAACTACGGCGCGGGCCTGACGCTGAGCAATTGCGCGCCGAACGTGGACGCCTTCACCGCGCTGAACAACACGCCCGCCGGCTTGAAGCTGCTGGGGACCGCGTCGTTGACCACGTCGAATGCGTTGCTGGCGCTGAATGACATCGGCGTGCAGCAGCTCGGCAGCGGCGTGGTGGTGGTGGTCAACTCCGATCTCAAGAACAACGGCACCAACGCGCTGGCTGGAAGCGGCAGCAGCCTGGTCGCCACGCAGAATTGGTGGGGCAGCGCGGTGGCGGGAACCGTCGCGGCGTCGGTGCAGGGCGCGGTCACGACGTCGGCGTTCCTCACGTCCGAGCCGCTGCTGACGCCGGCCATCGGCACGGTCGGGAATGTGACGCAGGTCGGCTCGCCCTTCGCGCCGCTGCGGCTGGCCTGTCGCACGGCGGTGTCCACGCGGCTGAGTGAAGACTCGACGTTCACGGCGGTGTTCTTTGCGCCGTTCACCAACACGGCGGCCTTTCCGTTGAGCGCGGGCGGCGGAGTGAAGACGATTTTCGCGCAGTTCCGCAGTGTGACCGGGCAGACCAGCGCGCCAGTTTCGCTCGCGATCAATTACATCACCGCCGGCCCGACGATCACGGCCTTCAATCTCGACGAGGGCCAGATCTTGAACCGGCCGCTGCTGGTGACGGGCAGCGCCACCGCGCCGTTGGGGCTGGTGGGGCTGGAGTTTTACGTGGACGGCGGCGGCCAGGGAACGAACGCCGGCGGCAATTTTTCGGGCGTGTTCGATGTGCGGAATTTCAGCAGTGCGACGCATCGGGTCGAGCTGCTGGCGCGCGACACGGCGGGGAATTTCACCACGCTTGCGCACAATGTCGTGGTGCTGCCCACGCCGCCGCCCGCGCCCGTCATCACGCAGCCGGCGGCGGATCTTTCCACCAACGGCACGCAGATCACGATCGCGGGCACGGCGGAGCCGCTGGTGCCGGTGCGTCTGGTGCGGTCGGGCAGTGTCGTGGCCACGACGAATGCCAATGCCGGCGGCAGTTTTGGCTTCCCTAACGTGGCGCTCGTGGAAGGCCCGAACGCCTTCACCGCCGTGGCGACGGACGCGCTGGGCAGCGCCCCGTCGGCGGTGCGCAATGTCTCGCGCGACACCGTGCCGCCGGCGGCGCTGGTGTTCGATCCGCCGGCGTACACGCCCGGAGTGGGCCTGCGGTTGAGCTGGCACTTCCCGGCCGTCGGCAAGCACGCGACGTGGTTCCAGGCGGTCTGGAGCACCACCACGATCACCAATGTGAGCCAGGCGCTCGGGATGTCGCTGCCCCGCGTGACGTTGAACTACACCGTCGAGGGTTTGCCGACGGCGAATTATTATTTCTATGTCGTGGGCTACGATGACAACGGAAACATCAGCCCCTTGTCCGCGCCGTTGCCGTATCGCTTCGACGCGTCCCCGCCATCCTTCACGGTTGCTTTCGACAAGGCTTCGCCCGTCGGGGTCGGTCCGGTGGTGGTCACGTTGACGGCGTCCGAGTCGCTGGCGGCGGCGCCCACGTTGACCGTGCAGCCCGCGGGCAGTCCGCCGGCGCTGCTACCGCTGACCAATGCGGCGTTGAACACGTATCAAGGAGTGCTGAGCGTGACTGCGTTGCTGCCCTCCGGCGCGGTGCAGTTGAACGTGGCGGGACAGGACCTGGCGGGCAACCCGTTCAACGGTGCGCCCGCGGGGCCGGCGTTGGTGATTGATGTGACCCCTCCGAATGGCGTGGTCACGACGGTTCCCGGCGCGCCGATTCAGACAACCAACAGCCCCACGGTGACCGTGAGCTTGCAACTCACCGAGGCGGCCAAACCCGGCACGGTGCCGGTGCTCAACTTCAATCCGCCCATCGGCGCATCGGTACCGATCGTCGTCACGGGTTCCGGTACAAACTGGAGCGGGCCGCTGCAGGTGACGCTCGCGATGGGTTCGGGCCTCGGGCACTTCACGCTCACGGTGAACGACGCGCTGGACAATGTGGGCCACAACATCACGACGGGCAGTGCGTTGGAGATTTACAACACCAGCCTGCCGACGCCGCCGGGCCAGCCGGTGGGCTTCACCGCCACGAGTCTCGCGGGCGGCCGGGTGCAGTTGTCGTGGTTGGCGGTCACCAACGCCGAGATTTACCGCGTTTATTCCGATCCGGGGACGAACCAGTTCGTCACGCCCACGACGTTGATCGCGGACAATGTGCCGACCAATGGGTACGTGGATCTGCCCGCCGCGGATGGTTCCTACCGGTATGCGGTCACGGCCCTGCGGCGCGGCGCCGAGGGCACCAACTCGATCACGCGCGTCGCGGTGTCCGACCGCACCCCGCCCGCGACGCCGACAAATGTGACCCTCCAGTTGGTTGCCGCCGGTCTGCAAATCTCCTGGCAGGCCGGGGCGGGCGGACCGGTGCCGCATCACTACAGCGTTTATCGCAACGGCGCGCTCCTCAACACGGTCGGCGCGGTGACGCCGGTGATTGATTCGCCGCCGCGCGGCGTGATGAGCTACACGGTGGCGGCCGCCGACGCGCTGGGCAACGAGGCCGCGAGCCTGCCGGCGACGATTCAGTTGCTCGTCGGTGCCGTGAACAATCTGCAGGCCTTGGTGAGCGTCGGCGCGGCCCCGGCGTTGACGTGGGAGTCGGGCGATCCGACGGCGGTGGGCTTCAACGTTTATCGCAACGGCATCAAGCAAAACGCCGCGCCGCTCGCCACCGGGATGTTCAGTGATTCGTTGCCGCCGGCCGGCCAGACCGCGACCTACGCGGTCACGTCGCTCAATGCGACCAACGCCGAGAGCGTGGCGCGCACAGTGGTGGTCTATCCGGTGAATCTGGCGCTGTTGATGAACGGGAATGGGGCCGGTGCCAATCCGCCGCTGACGAGTTACTTCGACGATTGCCTGGTGACGGTGTCGAACCTGACCGCGGTCGGCGCGTTGCCGTTGCTGCAAATTCAAGTGCAGCGAACCGCGGACGGCGTGTCGCAGACCGTGACCGTCCCCGCGAACACCGAGGTCAGCGCGGGCGGTCAGTGGGCGACCGACGTGGTGATGCCCGGCGCGAACAACCCGGCGGCGCAGACGGTGCGACTCATCGCGTACCAGCAGACCGACAGCCAGGGCAGCCAGGTGACGTATCAGAAAACGTTCAGTTTCCCGACGGTGGTGACACCCGGCGTGATGGTGAATGTGAGCGCGAACCAGTTGCCGCTCGCGGGCGGGTTGAACTCGTTCAACGTGCAGGTTTTCAATCGCGGTTACGTGCCGATGTATTTTGCCACCGAGCGCGGCAACGGCTCGCAGCCGGGCGATTTGTACATCTCGGTGCTGAATTCGCAGGGCCAGGAGGTCGGGCGCACGCTGTTCAAGGACGTGGTGGCGGGAGCTTATTTCGATTCGAGCGGTACGGGCTACGCGATGGTGCCGCCGGGAAGTTCGACCACGATCACGGTGCCGGGTGTGCTGGTGCCGCTGTCTCTCGCCAGCAACACGGTCACGTTCCAAGCCGTGGTGAGCGCGATTTACGACCGGATCACCGCCGGACAGCAATCGTCCGGCCCGTTGTCCGGCAGCATGCAGTCCGATCTAACCGAGACGGAGTACTACGCAACCGGGCAGACGGATCACCCGGCGTATTACAACGATCAGCCGATCGTTATCAGCGGCCAGGCGCGGGACCGCCTCACCAATCTACCCGTGCCGAACGTGCCGGTGAAAATTGGTTTTGCCACGCGCGGCTACAAGTGGTTCGTGACGGTGACCAACGATGCCGCCGGCCATTTCACGTACACCAACTTCCCGACCCCGGGCCTGGCGGGCAGCCTCACGCTCTGGGCCGCGCATCCGGACATCTTCGACCAGCTCAACCAGGCTCAGGTCGCCATCTATCGCTTCTACGCGTCGCCCGCGACGGGTGACATCAAGATGTCGAAAAACGACACGCTGGATTTCTCGCTGCAACTCATCAACCCGAGCGATCTGCCGCTCACGGGCTTCACCGTGAGTGTCGAGGCCTACACAATGCAGGGGACCAATCGCGTGCCGAATACGAAGCTCCACGGCATCTCGCTGATGGATCCCAGTTTCGCCGCCGGCCCGAACCAGCGACCGATGATGAACCTGCGCCTGAGCGCGGACCTCGACGCGCCGGACAACGCGGTGGTGGTGTTCACCATCACGTCTGCCGAGGGCGCGTCGGCCACGTTCACCGGCAACGTCACCCTGCTCTCAGCCAATCCGCTCATCACGGTGATCAGACCCAACGTGGGCTATCTCGAGGTCAGCCTGAATCGCGGCACGGTGCAGAGCGGCCAGCTCATCATTGCGAACCACGGCCTGCGCGATCTGCTGGGCGTCACATTGGTGCCGCCCACCAACGTCAACTGGATGCTCGTCAACTTGGCGACGAATGTGGACGGCTCGATCGCGATGCCGGACCTGCCGGTGGGCGGATCCAACTCGTTCACCGTGGTGTTCGCGCCGCCGACCAACACGCCGCTGGGTTTCTATCAGGACACGATCACCGTGCGCGGCACCAACGCCGTGGCCACGTTCGCGCTTGGCGTTTACGCCCGGGTTACCTCGGCCAGCCGCGGCAATGTGCAGTTCTACGTGGACGACATCCTCGGCCTGGCGGTGCCCAACTCCACGGTGCGAATGCAGAACGTGGATTTGCAGGTGGAGTTGAACCCGTTGGCCACCGACATCAACGGTTACGTCACGGTGACGAATCTCCAGGAAGGCAACTGGAACTGGCAGGTCAGCGCCAACGGACACTCCGCGCGGGTCGGCAGTGTCAACGTGGTTGGCGGCCAGACCGTGCCGGTCGCGCCGCCGGACACGCGGCTGTCGCGCTCGCTGGTGACGGTGAATTTCACGGTGGTCCCCGTGCCGTTCACCGACAAGTACGACATCCAGATCGAGCAGACTTTCGAAACGCATGTGCCCGCGCCGGTGCTGGTGCTCGACCCGACCTATCTCCATTTCGACAACGTCAAGCCGGGGTTCGAGGTCAATTTCATCGTCACCGCCAAAAACCACGGATTGATCGCTCTCAACAACGTGACGATTTCCGGCGCGGAGGTGAGCGGCGGCAAGCTCACCCCGCTGATCGAGTATCTGCCCGCCCTTCTGCCGTTGCAGTCGGTCGAGATTCCCTACCGGGCAACCTATCAGGATTCCAGCACGGGGCAGCAATCACTGCAAGCGCTGCGAGGACGGCTGGCCTCGCGGCAGGCCGACGACCCCTGCGATCCTTCGTTTAGCTTGTCGGACTGCCTCACGGGCGGGTTCTTGGCCATTGGCTGCGGTCTGATCGCCATGAACAGCTTCGTCAAGGGTGACTACCATTGCGCCGCTGACGGGCTATCGATCGGCATGGCTCAGGGGTTGCTGGTCGGCTACGGATTGTTCGGGCTACTCTTGGGGGGCCTCGGTCTGGCGACCGAAGGTGCCCTGGCAGCGTCCGTCGGTGCGCTTGCGGGTACCTTCGGGTGCTTGGTGCAGGGGCTGGCATCACTTTTTATTCACGGCAGCGACAGCGGTGGTTCTTCCCCGGGTGCGCCGGGTGGCGCGGTTGGCGGCTACGGAGGCAATTTTGGCGGCTGCTTTGCGGCGGAGACGCGCGTGCTGCTGGAGGACGGCCGCTTCAAGACCATCGACCAGATCAAGCCCGGCGACCGGGTCCGCACGGGCGGCGGGCGCATCCATGCCGCGACGGTCACGGAGACGCACGAGCGAGTGAGCGAGCGCACGCGTGAGTTGCGCTACGCCCTGCCGGGAACGGCGGAAGCGGAGGCGGAATCCGTGCGGGTCACCGATGAGCATTTGTTCTGGGTGGACGGCAAGGGCTGGACGGAGGCACAGGCGCTCACGGCGGGGCAGTGGCTCTTCGACGACACGGGGCGGCGCTTGCGGATCGTCGAGAACCGCCCGCTCGGAAAGCGGATGAAGGTGTACACGTTCCGGTTGTTTGAAGACTCCGTGTTCTACGCCAACAACGTGCTGGTCCACGACCTGTGCGGCAACTGGACGACGAACGGCCCGGTGGTTGGGAAATGGCCCGCTGCACCCCGGGCCGTCGCGCCCCGGCCAGCCGGTGTTTCTGGCAATCTTGCGAAATAGGTGATTCCCATGCCCCAATCCCCCTTCATTTTCCAGACGTTCGGGCGGCGGTTGTTCCTCGCGCTGCTCGTGGCGCTCGCGGGGCTGCCCGTGATGCGCGCGCAGCAGCAGCAACAGGGCACCTGCGCCCGCGTCAAGATTGTGATCCCGCAGCAGCTCACCCTCGAGCGCATCGGCTTTGAGGCGACCTTGCAGGTCAGCAATAACGACGGTCAGGATCCGATCACGGACTTCTACGCCGCGCTCACGTTCGAGGATCCCACCAAGACCACCAATGGCGTCATCAACGACGCGTCGTCGCTCTTCTTCGTCCAGGCGCCCACGTTCGAGGGCATCACGGGCATCGCGGGCGACGGCGTGATCCCGCCCGCCACGACCGCGACGATACGGTGGTTTCTCATTCCCAAGATCGCCGCCGGCGGCACGTCGCCCGACGGCACCCGCTACAAGGTCGGCTGCAATCTGGCGGGCAAGATGCGCGGCGAAGTGATCCCCGCGACGGTGATGCAGGCGCTCCCCGCGACCATCTACGTGAAGCCCGACGCGCAGCTCGACATCACCTATTTCCAGCCGCGGGACGTGCAGGGCGATGATCCGTTCACGCCCGAGGTGGAAGCGCCGATCCCGTTCACGCTGGGCGTGATCGTGAAGAACGTCGGCTACGGCCCGGCGCGGAAGGTGAAGATCGATTCGCAGCAGCCCAAGATCGTCGAGAACAGGCAGAACCTGCTGCTCGTCGCCCAGTTGCTCGGCGCACGGATCAACGACGTTTTCATCACCCCGCCCACGCTCACGGTGGACTTTGGCGACATCCAGCCGCTCCAGGCCCGGAAGGGCGCGTGGGACATGATCACCTCGCTCTCCGGCGAGTTCATCGAGTTCAAGGCCACCTACACCCACACCTCGGAACTCGGCGGCCAGGAGACCTCGCTCATCAAATCGCTGAACGCCTATTTCATTTCCCACGAGGTGCTTGATGACCAGCCGGGCCGCGACAATCTCAAGGATTTTCTGACGATCCGGACCAACATCACCGACCTGATTCCAGATGCGCTGTATGAGAGCGAGGGCAATATTCTGCCGGTCAATTATCTGACCAACACAGCCGTGCTGGGGACCGCGGGGCCGGGCGGCACGTTCCAGGTGACGCTCACTGCGGACCGCAACGGCTGGGGCTATCTGCGGCTCACCGATCCCGGTCAGGCGAAAATCCCCATCGCCAGCGTAGTCCGGTCCGACGGAAAAATTCTCAACACGAATAATTTCTGGACCAATATCCGTTACGAAAAGGGATCCAACCAACGGAATAATTACCTGAACCTGTTCGATCTGGTGGACCTGACGAGCTACACCTACACGCTCACCTACGCGCAGAGTTCCGTGGACACCAACCCGCCGGCCACCACGATGCGCTTCGTCGGCTCCGTGAATCAGGTAGCCGGAAAATACTACGTCACTCCATTCACCCAGATTTATTTCACCGCCGAGGACGCCAGCCCCGTCAGCATGTTTTACAGCGTCACCAACGGGCCGTTCCAGCCGGCCTATCCCTTCTCGCTGACGGCGCCGGGCGAGTATCCGGTCGCGTTCTACGCCGTGGATTCGTTCACCAACCGCGAGCCCAACCACACCAACATTCTCGTCGTTTCGGGCAACAGCGCCGTGGATTTCGCCAGCGCTACCGCGCCCAGCCAGCCGCTCTTCGCATCGGGCGACGCCCTCTCGATCCGGCCGTTCAATCTGCCCATCGCCTTCCAAGCCCTGCCCAATCCAAGCCCGACCGACGCCCGCATCGACATCTTCCAGGGCGTGGTGGGCCGCGCGACCGTGGCGGGCGTGCCCTCTTCGCCGACGACCGACACCGCGGCGTCGCTGACCGTCGGCGGCGATTACGTGGACCTCTACCGTTTTTCCGTGAACGGCGGCGCATGGAGTACTGAGCGACCCGTCAGCCAGCCCATCACGTTCTCCGGCCTTGCCGCCGGCACGCAGACCATTGCGGTCCTGGGTCGCTCAATCTACGGCGCGTATCTCAACGCGACCAATGCCGTGACCGTGAGCTGGACCGTGGCGCCGGGCGGGTACCCAATTCGCATCACCGGCGCGCCGGCCACACCGTCGCGGGCGCGCGACGCCACGCTGTCCGTCGGCGGCATCAACGTGACGAACTATCGCTGGAGTGACGGCAATTATTTTCGCGCCGAGGCTCCGGCCCCGGGCGTGCTGCCGTTTTCGGTCACGGCCAGCAGTGCGCAATCGGTTGTGGTGTCGTTCCTCGGTCAGACCAACGGCGTGTTCCAGCCCACCAATTTGCCCGCGGTCGTCACTTGGAATTTTGACCCGCTGTTCAGCTACACCCAGCCGGGGCTGCCGCTGATGCGCTCGCTCGTCACCACCAACATCGGCGCGGCCCCGCAGAGCTTTGCGTGGGACGGACGCACCGACGGCGGCACGATCGTTTCGCCCGGTTGGTACACGGTGCGCATCACGCTCGCGGACCAGTTGGGCCGGACGAATTTCACGACACGCCTCGTGCAGGTGGGCGAACTGGGCGGCACGCCGTCCACCGTGGCAGATGTCG
>BJHT01000279.1 GCA_014193395.1 Verrucomicrobiota bacterium | reverse complement strand
CCCGCCCTTCCCCGTCCCGCCTTGCCCACCCTCCGTCCCCAGCCCTGCCCCTTCGCGCCGCCGATACTCGCCCACCCTCCCCGCCGTCGCCGTCGCCCCGCACCGCGACCCCCCGAGTTCGCGCACCTCGATCAGCCCGTCCAAACCCCGCACCCCGCCTGCCGCCTTCACCTGCACCCGCGGCGAGACACTCGCCCGCATAAGCGCCAGGTCATGCTCCGTCGCCCCCTTGTAGTTATAGGAACCATCCGCCTGCTTCACGAACCCATAGCCGCTGGAAGTCTTCACCCAGTCCGCCCCCGCCCGCTCGCACAACTGACATAGCTTCACCTTAAACTTATCACTGCTCAGCCCCGCCCCGCCCTTGGTCAGATAGTCATTCTCAAAAATCACCTTCACCTTCGCCCCGTGCCGATGCGCCTCCTCGCACACCGCCCGCACATCCCGCTCGACATACTCCCAATCCCCGCCCAACGCCTTGCCCACATTGATCACCATGTCGATCTCCGCCGCCCCATCCCGGCACGCCAACTCCGTCTCATACCGCTTCGACTCCGTGCAGGAATTCCCATGCGGAAACCCAATCACCGCCCCGACCAAGACCCCGCTGCCCCGTAGCCATTCCACCGCTTGCCTCACCGCATACGGCTTGATGCAAACCGATGCGACCCCATACTTCGCCGCCACCCGACACCCCTCCTCCAACTCCCCATCCGTCATCGTCGGATGCAACAGCGAATGATCGATCATCTTGGCCAGCTCTTCGTAGGTATACTTCATAATCAGGCTGCGGACACTGAACATAAAACTGGAGTTATCAACCCGTAAAAAAGCAACGGACTACCCCCAAGACATGGCAAAGGAATGGAGGCAAAGGAATAAAACTCCTCTTCCCCATTCCTTTGCCTCCATTCCTTTGCCCTAACTTCTCCTGCCAAAATTCCCCTGTGCTCCCAAAACCCTGCCTTCTCACCGCACCAGGCGGAAAAATCTAAACGGACTCGTCCCCGGCAGCCGAAACGAGTTAGTCCCCGTCGCCAGATTGCTCCACGCCCGGCCCCCCGGCAATGAAACCACCCCCTGCAATGTGTAACTTCCGAAACGCACCGGCCATACCACCTCCAACTCCCCCGCATCCGCCTGCAAATCCAGACTCGGCACCCACAGCGCCCCGCAGCCGACGCCAATATCCGCCACATCCGAGAACCCCGGCGCATCCTGCGGTGTCAGCACCCGCGCATTCTGCCCATCCAGGTCCATCACCTTGACCTGATGAAATCCACCCTCCAATAGACTGACAATCCGCCCGTCCGGCAGCACCACCGGCGAGTTGTCATTGTTAAAGTCCGCCCGCACCTTTACCGGCGGCCCCCCGCCCGCCGGCAGCCGCCACACCGTCTCACCCCCGCCCCACTCCGCCTCGAACACCAGACTCCCATCCGGCCCGTAGGACGGCGAGTGAACCGACGGCCCCACCTCCATCCCCGGCGGCCCCCCATCCTTCGTGATAAGAATACGAAACCCGGACCCATCCAGTCTTACTTCCGCCAAGTTAGTGCTGACATAAGGATCATTGCCCGAATTAAAGACCACCCGCGTGCCATCGGGAGACAGCGATGGCCAGTAATTGTAATTGTTCGGCGAGTCAGCCGTCAGCAGTAGCGGCACCGACCAGCCTACCGCCAGTCGGTGCATCCGATAGAGATCCAACAGATGCGGCCCGCGCCCGCCGAAGACGATGTTACTCCCGCCCGCAGAAACCACCGGCATCCCCTCGTGATGAATCACCGTCAGCACCCCGTTGGTATCCGTGTATTGCACCGACTCCGCCGCCGAGAAATCCGACCGACACAGCGCCAGCGCCAGATAGCCCACCTGAGTAGGATCAAACCGCGTGCTCGCAAAAATATACCAAGCCCCATCCGCTGACACTGTAATCGGCCCCGAATGAAATCCCGGATAGGGCGCGAGCGCATCGAAGGAGGGATTGAGCAACTCCGGTTTCGCCCCCGCCGCCCCCGTCCGCAGACGCCACAATTGCGACGCCGCCCCGCCCCCATCCCGCGTCGTGAAAGTGACCTGACCATCACTCCGGGGAATCCCCGCCGCGAACAAAATCCTGGTCGAGACTACCAACAAGGCGGCGCAGAGGCGGAGGGATAACATGGCGCTTGGTACTCGGCTTCTAGTTCCGAGGCGAGCTTTGTTTTGCGTGACTGCCAATCTATCACTGCTCACCCCGGAGCGCGGGCGGCACCAGGGTGCCGCAGGCGTCCTCGCCTGCGGGTTCGCGGGGCGTCTCGCCCCGAGTCGCTACGGGCGGGGGGACGCCGTCCAAACTCGCAGACGAGGACGCCCGCGGCACCGCCGCGTCGGCCCGTGCGCAATCAAAAGCCAGATTTCCTCACGCCCCACCGCCGCCCAAACTTTTCTCCCTTTTAATATGTCTATACACCCGCCCCCACTCCTGCCATACACGGTACCTTGCGTTGAGGTCGTTCCTCTGTGAACCGCACGTCAACTATTCCAGCGCGACGCCAACGCAATGGAAAAGCCTTCATCGACCGGCCCCATTTCCCGCGCAACCGGGGGCATCTTCCGCCGCGCCCACGCCCTCCGCCATCCTGCCCCTGCGTCGCTCCCTGCCGTTTGTAGGAGACGACGTGAGGAAACTTTGACCTCCTTTTTCCCAGTAACGCCCCTCTCGAAGAAAAGGTCAGAGCCTGCCAACGTACCCCCCTCCCTTTATCGGGTACGATGGCCCCATGCTGCGCCGTTTCGGCGCTCGGGTTCTCCTCACGTCGTCTCCTACAGCGGGGGGGGCACGGCGGCAAAGTCACTTTTAGTAACGGTAAAATGAAAAGCGGATTCAGCCTCAATCCAATCCTATGAAAAAACCCCTCCACGTCCTCCTTGTCGCCGCTTGCGCCCTCGGCATCACCGGCCGCGTCCACGCGCAGGTGCCGACGATCACGTCGTTCACCGCCGCGCCTGCCAGCATCGCTGCCGGACAGAATGCCGCTCTGGCCTGGGTTGTTTCCGGGGCCTCCGGCCTGAGCATTAACAACGGGGTGGGGACGGTTACCGGCACCAATCTGACTGTCAGCCCGGTGGTCACGACGACCTACACGCTCACCGCAACCAATGCCGCGGGTGCCAGCATCGCCACCGCCACCGTCGCGGTTGGTCCATTGCCACGCTATGACTGGGTCTATCTGGGCGTCCGGCCCGCAGTTTCCGGCGACTTTGTGGCGGCTGATGTCGCCGACCTGCCGGCGCTCGTCAGCAAGTTGACGAACTCAGTCTCTGCCGTGGGTGCCTGGCTCATGGGCCAATGGTCCGTCGCAACCCGGGTGGCTCTGACAGACTACCAAACTGCCCCGTCGATCCAAACCAACCGAGATAACCTGCAATCCGGGCTGTTGCTGGATCTCAACGCCCTCATCCGCGGCGCATCAATCTATGACGCCACAATTTTCTCCGGCGTGAGATTGCGTCCGGAAACCCAGCAGCTCATCACGCAGAACCCGCAAGGAACTGAGCTGGTCCGTCAGAATCGGTTGCTGATCGAGGACGCCTACCCCGGTGAACTGTCGCAGAACCTTCAGGGAACCTGGCGGCGAGAGGCTTGGGAAGACCTCTTCAATCCGCTCGCCACCGACTTTGCCGCGGCGGCACCGGGTCGCCCCGGCCGCGCCGTCGAGGTGCGTTTCGGCACCCAGGATAGTTACGGTGCCTTTGGTTTTATCGATGCGATTGACGGCTGGATTTACCAAAACAAATACTTGAACGAATATCGCACCATTGAGTTTGACATCTATTTCGAGGCGGATTCCTACAAATCGGAAAATCTCATGTTCTTCCTGCAGGACGCCGGCGTGATTGATCCCGTTTACATCGTTGATCTGATTCCCGGTTGGGCCGAGCTGACCAGTGCCCAACGCCTTGGGCGGTGGTTTCATGTGGCGGTAGACCTGCGCCAGTTTCATCCGCAGATCCCGCACTTCGTGCGATTTCTGTTCCGTAACAATTCGAAGGGAGAATTGCCATCCGCGTTGCCGCATTTTCGCATCACGGACGTGCGGCTGGGCTTTCTGGATGACACTACCCCGCCCGTGGTGACTCTCGGATCGGCCTCGCTAAGTCCGAATCTTACCCAACTCACCCTGAACTTCGCCACGGACGAACTGGCCCGCTACCGCATCGAATACGGTTTGACCAATTACAGCACAGTCCTGCTGGGGCCACTCGAGGAATGGCGCACCAATCATAGCGTCACCCTCGTCAATCTGGCGCCCAACACCACTTGGAACTATCGCATCGTGGCATTGGATCACCGTACCGACACCAACGCCCTGCCCAACGAGGGTATCTACACCAACTCGTTTACCATCCCGTCCATTCCCACCACGCCGCCGGTGATTACCGGCCTGGCCGCCAGCGGCGTGCTCGGCTATCGCGCCACAGTAGTGTGGATCACGGATCGCGCCTGCGCCGCACGACTGACCTATCACAAGGCGGGGGGAGCGAATCTGACGCGCACCTTCCCTGAGTTAACCGCCAGCCACGCCTGCCTGCTCGATTTGCTGGAACCGGTCACCACCTACTCGGTCACGGTGACGACGACCGATGCGTTTGGTTTGTCGGCGTCGCAGGCCTTTGCGTTCACGACCGGCATGGCCGGCGTCCCGACCGTCACCATCACCGCCACCCCGGGACCGACCCACCGTATTTCCCCGTGGATTTATGGCATCAATTACCTGCTCTACGAATGGTACGCATTGGGCTGGAGCTCTCCCGAGGCACCTCGTAACGTGACGATGAACCGCTCGAGTGGAAACCGCTGGACGACATACAACTGGGAGAATAACGCCGTCAACGCAGGATCGGATTGGTATTACACCAGCGACGACGGCAACGGGGGCGGTGAGGTGCCGGGGGAGGCTGTGCGGAGCCGGATTGACGAAGACCGTGCCCGCGGCATGGCGAGTCTGGTAACGCTGCAACTTCAGGGCTATGTCGCCGCTGACAAGAACGGCAAGGTGAATCTCGCCGACCCCACCTATTTCACCAACCGGTTCAAGGAGGTGGTCTATCGCAAGGGGGCGGCCTTTACCGCCACCCCGTCCACGACGGATGCGTTCGTGTACATGGATGAGTTTCTCTGGACCCTGCGGGGGAAATTCACCAACGACATTTTTGCCGACCCAGTCACTCCGACCTTTGTCAGTCTCGATAATGAGCCGGAGCTGTGGAATTCGACGCACCTGGAAGTCCAGCGGACCAAGCCGACCACGGCCGATTATATTCAGCGAACGATCGCGCTTGCGAGCGCCTTGAAAGATGCGGTGCCAACCGTGCAGTTGTTTGGTCCGGCGAACTACGGCTTCAACGGCCTGGTGAATTTTCAGAGCGATGTCACGACCGCCTACTCGGCGGACTACTGGTTTGTGGACAAATACCTGACGGAATTGCGGGTGGCCTCGGAAGCAGTTGGGAAGCGGCTGATCGATGTTTACGACTTCCATTGGTATTCCTCAGCCGAGTATGACCCCGGCATTCCGTATGTGGGGATCGGCACGCTGATCGGTACGAACCTGACCGACACCCAGATTCAGGCGATTGTCCAAAGCCCGCGCAGCCTGTGGGATGCCACATACCGAGAGGACTCTTGGATCTCCCGCTATCTTGCGGACCAAAATCTAGGGGCGCCGGTCAATATTCTGGGGCGTCTCCAGGCGAAGATTGACGCCCGCTGGCCGGGTACCAAGCTCGCGATCACCGAGTATGAGAATGGCGGGAGCGAGCACATTGCGGGGGCCATCGCGCAGGCCGACAATATGGGTATCTTTGGAAGCTTCGGGGTGTTTGCCGCCACCTTCTGGCCGACGAACTTGAAATATCCCTTCGTGGTCGCGGCGTTTAAGATGTACCGGGACTACGATGGGCAGCTCGGTAGTTTCGGGGACATTTCGATTCCGGCCTCTTCCAGTGACATCGCGAAGGTGGCGACCTATGTGAGTCAGGATTCCAGCCGTTCCAATCGCTATGTCATCGTCGCCATCAACCGTTCGCCTACGGCCCAGGATGTGAACTTCAGCGGGCTTGCGCTGTCCGGCGTGGCCCGGGTGTATCGGATCGAAGGGACGCAGACGACGCCCGTATTCGTCGGCGAAGTCCCGGTCAATCTGGCAACGTGGGTGGTGACTCTGCCGCCGTTGAGTGTCTCTACCATTGAGATACTCCGGCAGGAGAGCTTTGCCGACTGGCAGGCGAGTGTCTTCTCGGCAGCCGAGCAGCAGAATCCGGCGATCAGCGGGCCGGGAGTCGATCCCGACGGCGGCAGCGTGCCCAACCTGCTGCGCTTTGCCTTTGGTCTGCCGCCGCGCGGACCGGTGAGTTCGCAGATTCTCCCGCAAATGCTGCCGTCCGGAGGTGCGAACTATTTCGGCATCCAGTTCAATCGTAGGTCGGTAGCGCCGGGACTGACTTATGTGATTGAAGGGAGTTCCACGCTGACTAACTGGACGGTGCTGGAAACGATTCTCCCCGGTGATCCGACCCGGACGACGATCCTGGACACTGCGCCGATGGGTTCCAACCGCGCGCGATTCCTGCGGATCGGGGTGCGATATACGCCGTGAGCAGCGTGTGTGGAAAATTCCTTGTGCCGCGGGGGACCGGTTTGGGAGTTGCGGGTTTACAAGTCCCGCTGGTTGCACCCGGCCGGAATCGCGTAAACGCGAAACTCCGAGCCGGGTTTTTCAAACAGGCTCTAATTCTAAGGCGCGTTCAGTATCAGCCTAATTCGCTGGGTCTTTTCGCCGCTGGCGGCGTTGCTCGTCAGTCACAGATCTCGTTTGGATATGCTCCCTCTTCGCGCCTCGCCAGCGGCGAAAATCCCGGCGCGCCTTAGTCTAATCTTGAACGCGCCTCAGAATAAGTCGGAGACCGGGCACATACTGAGAAGGAGAGTAGTTGAACCTAAAAAACCGCAGTTGAAATGAACCACGAAATACACGAAACACACGAAAACAAAGGCAGCAGGCGGGTTTTTTCCGGATCAAAAAACCTCACCTGACGGGTGCCTCCCGATCTGGCTGTAACAGGTTGCCTTTTCGAGTCTTTGGTGTCTTTCGTGGTCCCATCTGCTTTTCCAGGTTGAAAGCTTTGTGGGTGACACCGCGTGGGGCACGCGGCGGAAGTCACTACAAGAGTTGGCCGAATTGCTTGAGGCCTGCGCCGGACGAATTATTAGGGACGCTCTTACTTAACTGGAGCGGCGGGCGGGGCGGCGGGAGCGACGCCGGGCGCGGGGGCGGGGACCGCGGCACCCGCGGCGTTTGCGGTGCGGCGCTGCCAGACTTTCACGAGTTTGTCGGAGCTGCCGGTGGCGAGGACGCGACCGTCGGCGGCGAGTGTGAGGGCGCGGATGTCGGTGGCGTGGGCGTCGAGAGATTGGATGAGTTTGCCGGAATAGGCTTCCCAGAGCAGGACTTTGCCGTTGGTGGTGCCGGCGGCGACGAGGCCGTCAGTGCCGACGGCGAGGTGGGAAATGGTGGTGCCTTCGGGTGCGAGGAGGGCCGGGGACCAAGCGCCGCGGACGACTTCGAAGACTTTGATTTTTCGGCCTTCCCCGCAGGCCAGGAGGCTGCAGTCGGGGGCGAAGGCGGAGAGGCGCGCGGAGTTGGTGCCGAGGTTGATCTCGGAGGTGCGGGCGCTGGTCTGGAGGTCGAATTGTTTCAGCGTGCCTTCTCGCCCGACAGTGAGGAGGCGGCTGCCGTCGTCGGAGAAGCCCATGGCGAGGACGGCATCGTAGTGGCCTTGGAGGGCTTTGCGCGGGCGGCCGGTGGCGGCATCGTAGGCACTGAGTTGTCCGGCGGGGCCGCCGCTGGCGAGCACGTTGCCGTCGGGGGAAAAAATGAGGCCGGCCACTTCGTTGGAGTGGGTGAGGAGGCTGCTTTTTACGCGCCGCCAGGTGACTTCCCAGATCTTGACGGAGAGATTGGGAGCGGGGCTGGCGAGGAATTTGCCGTCGGGCGAGAGGGCGATGCGGGAGAAGGTGCAGTTTTCGCCGAGGACGGGTTTGAAGCGGCCGGTGGCGATGTCCCAGACGTTGGCGGATTTTTCCTCGCCGCTGGCGATCGAGAATCCGTCCGCAGAGAAGGCCAGTGCGGTGACGGCTTCTTTGTGGCCCTCGAAGGTGCGGTAGAGGGCGAAGCTGACATTGGTGAGCGTGCCGGAGCGACCGACGATGAAGGCGGGCGGCTCGGGCGGCGGGGGCGGCGGAGGCGGCGGTTCCGTCACGACCTTCACGACGGGCGGAGGCGGCGGAGGAGGAGGCAGCGGCGGTTCTTCGCCCAGTTTTTTTCAGATAGGACGCGGCGAAACCGATCACCACCGCGATCACAGCCAGAACGGCGACGATCGGGCCGAAGCGGGCGGCGAGCGAGCGGGGCGGGGCGGCGGTGGCTTGGACGACCTGCGTTTCTTCGCGGGGTTTGCGGGTGAGGGTCGGTTTGAGTTCCGCGAATTGCGCGCGGGTCGGCGGGCCGGACGGAGTGACGACTGGTTCGAAGTCCGCATCGTGAATGACCACGGGCGGGGCTGCGAAAATGTTGTCAAGCCGACGTTCCAAATCGCCGGCGGTGATGGGGCGCTGGCGCGGATCTTTGGCGAGGCAGTCGGCGACGAGGCCGTTGAGGCCGGCGGGAATGTGGTTGGTGTGCGCGACTTCGATGAGGCGGTCGTTGAGCGACTGCGGTTCGGCGTTGCGGATTTGATCTTGAATGTCGCCTTCGCAAAACGGCGGCGTGCCGGTGAGCAGTTCGTACAGCGTGGCGCCGAGGGAATAAATGTCGTCGCTGGTGCTGGGCGCTGCGCCGTCCAGTTGCTGCGGGCTCATGAAGGTGAGCGTGCCCCAGCCGAGGTGCCGTTGGGCTTCGCTCTGGTCGTGCTCGCGGAGGTTTACCGCGATGCCGAAGTCGGCCAGCTTCAACTGCCCGGAGGCGCTGATGAGCATGTTGGCGGGCTTGAGGTCGCGATGGATGACGCCTTCCTTGTGGGCGTAGGCGAGGGCGCTGCAGAGGTCGCGGAAAATGGGCCGCAGATAATCCCACGTCAGCACGCGCTCGGGCTGCTGCTGGCGAAGATCGTGGAGGTTCACGCCTTTGATGTATTCCATCGAGACGAATGGAATCTCGCCGGGAACGCGGTGGAAGTCGTGAATGCGGATGATGTTGGGATGGCTGAGCTTGCGGCTCTTGAGCGTCTCGAGGCGGAGGTCTTCGAGGGCGCTTTCGTCAATCCCGCCGGCGGTGTTGAGGAGTTTGAGCGCGCAGGGTTCGCGCAGGACGGTGTCGGTGGCCAGCCAGATTTCGCCGGCGCCGCCGCCGCCGAGGCGTTTGAGCAGCACGTAGCGTCCGGCTCCCAGTTTGAGTCCCGGGTAAATGCCGGACATCCCCGGGGAGGATTTCTCCCCGCCGGGGCTTCCTTGACTTGCGTCAGTACGTTCCACGTTGCAATACTGCCTCAAATGCCGGCGGGAAATACAGCCTATTCTGCGCAATTCCCCGCAGCATATCGGCATTCTGGATGAAACCGTGAGTTTTTAGAGGGTGTTGCGAAAGTTTTCGTAACAAGCTCGCCTCCAAATCAATACGACTAAAATGACGGGGGTGGACGGCGGCACTCGCAAGTTAGCTTTCCACCGGTAGGCTGGCCGCATGAATTCCAACCTT
>BJHT01000278.1:4673-9762 GCA_014193395.1 Verrucomicrobiota bacterium | reverse complement strand
ACGAGTTCGCGTTTGCGGGCGGCGGTTGCCTGGAGGATGTGCGCGCCGAGGACGTCGCCGGGCATGAGGTCAGGCGTGAACTGGATGCGTTTGAAATCGAGCTTGAGAATGTGGCCGATGGTTTTGACGAGGGCGGTTTTGCCGAGTCCGGGCAGGCCCTCGAGGAGGACGTGGCCGCGGCTGAGTATGCCGATGAGCACGAGGCGGTGCACCTCGGGGCGGCCGAGGAGGATGGTGTCGAGTTGATCGAGGATGCGCGTGGTGAGGACGTTGGCGGGGCGCAGTTCATCGGGGGTCAGAAGCGGGGCGTGGCTGTGGCTCATGGGTGGGGGGTGTGGTGGGGGAAAAGGTGGAAGGGGATGGCGCGAGAGTGATGCGCGGTGAAAGCCGAAGTCGGCGGCGGGCGCAGACCGACGGAATGGGGAGCGCACGCCGCTGGCGTGCAGTTTTCGGCGGCTCGCCGAAAACTTCGTTCCACTAACGTTTCGGCGCGGCGGGAGAGGCAGACCGGGGAACGAGGATTTGGGCGGGCCGCCCAAATCGGCACGCGGGCCGCGTGCGCTCCCCGCCGCGTGTGGCGGCGACTGATTTCGGAGTTCGCCTTCAATTCTCGCGTTTGAAGAAGCGTTGCACGGCGGCTTTGTGGCGCGGGAGGATGACTTGCACCTGGGCTTCGCCGCCGCCCGCAGCAGCGCCGGCGAGCGCGCCGGATTGCGCGGTTTCGCGGGTGCCGGTGACTTCGGGGGCGGCTTTGCTGAGGCCGATGCGCTGGGCATTGGCGAGGCTTGCGAGCGAGGACGGCGGGAGCGACTGGGGTTTGAATTTCGCGCCTTCTTCGCTCGAGGGATCGCCGAGGGTCATGGGCGTGTTGCTGGGCGGGTCTTCGCTCACGCCGCCGTTGGCCTGACAATATTGCTCGATCAGCAAGAGGAGGCCCTCGGTTTTCGATCCATTCTCGGCGAGGAACGCGGCGAGACCGTCGGGGTTGGGGCATTGGCCGGCCTTGTCGCATTTACCGAGTTGCGAGGGGTCGATGAGTTTGAGTTCGCTGAGTTTTTTCAACGAACTGGAGAGATCGCTCTTGCTGGCCTGGAGCTTTTTCATCAGTTCCTTGAGCTGCTCGGGCGTGAGGCCGCCGGCCTTGGCGGCTTCGAGGAGACCGGGCGGGAGTTCGACACCGAGGAGACCGGCGTCGAGCTTGGCGGACTGGAGGAGCGAGGCGAGTTCCTGCATGGCCTTGGTGGCGGTCTCGTGGCCGGCGGCGGTGTCGGGGAGCTTGCTGGTGGCGGCGGCGAGGGTCTCGGCCTGGGTGAGCTTGGCGGTCTTGGCGATGGCTTCCTCGGCGGCTTGTTTGGCGAGATCGGTGTTGGCGGACTTGAGGTGATCGAGGGCTTCCCAAGTTTTGGCGGGATCGTTGCCGGTGGCGGTGTCGGCGAGTTTGGCGAGTTCCTGTTTCAGTTCGGCGGCTTTCTGGTCCTTGAGAATCTTCTCGTCCTGGAGCGCTTGAATCTGCGTTTCCAATTCCTCGACGGTCTGGCCGATGTCGAGCGCGCGTTGACGGCCGAGCGCGGCGTAGCGGTCGGGAATCGCGAGCGCGAGCGCGGCGAAAAGCAGCGCGGCGGCGAAGAAACCAAGCGTGCGGCGGCCCTGCCAGCGCACGGTGGGGACGACGAGCGCGGGCAACTGGCGGTCCCATCCGGCGGCGGTGGCTTCGCGTCCGGCCATGACGAGGCCGCCGGCGTGATTGTGGCGGTCGCACACCGCGCGCAGGGCGTTGTCACCGGGGCGACGTCGCCATTCAAACACGAGCGCCGCCAGCGCCATCGGCACGCAACCGAGCAAACCCCACGCGATGGCGCTTGGAGCCGCGAACATGCTGATGCGCGCGGCCATCGTCGCGACGCCCCAAAGGACGCACCACCAAGCCATCCAGCGCAACGCGGTGCGCAACGCGCAGGCCCACAGGAGGCGGCGGCTGAAGGCGCGCAGGGTTGTTTCGGGGGAGTTCATCGGAGGATGGAATTAATTATGAGTGATGAAGGATGAGTAATGAAACGGGAGAAGCAGGGGTGGGGCAAGAGAGAAAGCTCAAAGCTCAAAGTTCAAAGCTCAAGGGAAGGAACAAGAACCAAGACTGCGGCGGCGGGGTTCGCGAGGAGCGGCGTTCACGCCGCTTCATTATGCGCACGTCGTGCCGCGTTCGTTCGCGGCCGGAGCGTGCCACGTTGAAGCGGCATGAATGCCGCGTTCCTTTCGCGCAGTTGCTGTCAATCCGCGTCGCGTCCGTTACCGACCAGTACGGAAAATATTTGGTCCTTCGAGCTTGGCCCTTCCCTTGAGCTTTGAGCTTTATTCTTTGAGCTTCCCCGCGCCCGTCCGCGCCCGGGCGATGGCGAAATCCACCAGCGCCTGCGAATGGAAAAAGCCCTCGAACATGTTGTGCCCCTGGCCTTCGACGACGATGAGCTTCACCAAATCCGCCGCACCCGCCTCGCGATAGCGCCGCAGCAGCTCGGCGGAGTTTTCTTTGAGCGGCACCACCTTGTCCACGTCGCCGTGGATGATCGCGACGGGCACGCCCGCCTTGGCCAGCACGGCGATGCGCTCGATGGGATTGAACTCGGCGGCGCGCGCGGCGAGTTGCTCGGGCGTCAGTTCGTAAGCGGGCGCAGCCTTCGCGATGCCGGGATAAGTGCGGAAATCATAGACCGGATAAATGCCGATCAGCCCCGCGACGCGCGCCGGATTCGTAATCGCCCAACTGCTCGTCCACAGCCCGCCGCGGCTGCGACCGAAGAGACACGGCTTCGCAGCGAAGCCGCGCTGCTCGGTCAGCTCGCGATACAGCGCATCGAAAACGACTTGGCTCTTCGGGCTGCCATACGCCTCGCCGACATCCACCCCCGCCACCGCGATGCCTGCCGCGACGAACTGCTCGTGCATCCAGCGCTCGGCCTGGTCGGGATACGGCGCGAGCGTTGGGCCGTAGAAAATCCACGGCTGCGGCGTGGTGCGCTTGTCCGGCGACGGCAAGTAAATGAAGGCGGGCCGGCCGGCGACCGTGAGGTTCTCCGTGTGCGGCAGCGCGAGGCGGCCGGACGGCGCGGCGACCCGGGGCTTCGCGGGCGCGGCGGGCGCGACGGGCTTAGCGTCGGCGGGGAGCTGCGCGGCGAGGAAGCGCGCGGCGTTTTCGACGACGCGCAGATTTTCCGCCTGCTTGAACACGGGAAACGTTTCGTGACCGGGCCGGAAATAAAAGACGCCGCCCTTGCCCACGCGCCACAGCGCGCCGCTGCGGAAGCGCTCGCCCTTGTCCCACCGCTCCTCGAAGACCACCGCGTCCGGCGTGGGCACATGGAACGGCTCGTCGTACATCTCCGTTTTGCTGATGTCCCATTTCGGCGGCAGGCCGGCGGCGATGGGATGCTCGGGCAGCAGCGTGGTGACGTGACTCGGCGCGCCGTCGCCGCGATAGGCGGGGAAAATGCAGCCGGGCAGCGTGAGTTTCCACACGCCGTTTTCCTGACGCAGCGCGGGCGTCAGCGGCGCGTCCCGGCGCGGCACCTTGCCGAGCGGGTTGTCGTTGAAATACTCAAACTTCGCCGTGGCGCGCTCGGCGGCGGGGATTTGTGCGAGCGCATCATCCTTGGCGCGCTCCTGCATGAGGCGCACGAACGGTCGCGACCAATGCGCCGAGTGCAATGCGACCAGCGCGAGCCGGCCCGCGCGCACGCGCTGCACGACCGCCTCGACGCGCGCCGGCTCGACGAACGCGTGCTTCACATGGCCCCACCAGACGATGACCTGCGCGGCATCCAGCGCGGCATCGGAGAGACCCTGGTTCGGCATGGCGAAATTGACGGACGTGACCGTGAGGCCCGGCTGTTTGGCGAGATGCGCCGCGATGGTGTCGCCGAGGAAGCCGCCGTCGTAGGCCTGTTTTTGCGCCGGCTGCTGCTCATCCCACACGAGCACGCGGACGGGCGGGGCGTCGGCCGCGGGGGATTGGCTGCCAAGAACGCAAAGGAACGCAAAGAGGGCGAGGAGATGTTTCATGATGCGGCGAGGCTGCCGAGAGCGAACCGGGCTGGCGAGGGGGATTTGGAGTGCGTCCGGCCAAGCGGAAGCCGCCGGCCAAGGCACGGGGCGCGCGACGTTCACGCCGCTGCCCCGTCCGAATGTCGCCGCGCGTTCGCACCCGCCCGGCGACCGCACGCTGAAGGGGTGGCATTGGCACCCGCGAAATGTCGGGCGGCGGCGGACGCGCCGCGGTTTTTTTCCCGCCGTCAAAAGTCCGCCGTTCCGCCTGTTCAGGTCCTTTCCTGGAGGGTTGAACTTGGGGTTTTGCCCTGCATCTCCAGATCTTTCGTCACCCACGATCGCGGGTGGTCTTGGGGGAAAATGTTTTCCATTTTGTCGGCGGGGGCGGGTCGCATAGTCTGCGGCGCATGAATGTTTTAGTCACAGGTTCGAGTGGGTTGATCGGCTCGGAAGCAGTCGTCGCGCTGGATGCGCGGGGGCATCGGGTGCATGGAATCGACAATAATTTGCGCCGGATGTTTTTCGGGGCGGCGGGCGACACGGTGTGGAATCTGGAGCGGTTGCGGCGGGAGACGAAGCGGTTCACGCATCATGAACTGGACATCCGGGATCGCGCGGGCCTGGCGGAGTTGTTTCAGCGCGAGCGGTTTGACCTCATCATCCACTGCGCGGCACAGCCTTCGCATGACAAGGCGAAGGAACTGCCGCTGGTGGATTTCGATGTGAACGCGGTGGGGACGATCAATCTGCTGGAGACGATGCGGCTGGCGTGTCCGGAGGCGGTGTTCATTTTCATGTCCACGAACAAGGTGTATGGCGACGCGCCGAACGAGTTGCCGCTGCAGGAACTGCCGACGCGGTGGGATTACGCGCGGCCGGAGGATTTCGACGGGGTGCGCGAGGACTGCCGGATTGACCGGACGCTGCACAGTTTGTTCGGCGCGAGCAAGGTGGCGGCGGATGTGGTGGCGCAGGAATATGGCCGGTATTTCGGAATGCGGGTGGGGGTGTTTCGCGGGGGCTGCCTGACGGGGGAGAAGCATTCAGG
>BJHT01000278.1:0-4663 GCA_014193395.1 Verrucomicrobiota bacterium | reverse complement strand
GCGGGGGGGTTGAATAGGGGGGGGGAATAATTCGGGGGTGCAGTGGGAGGGGTTTCTCTCGTATCGGGTGAAGGTGGCGAAGGCGGGGGAGGCGTACACGGTGATCGGGTACAAGGGGAAGCAGGTGAGGGATCAGATTCACAGCGCGGATGTGGTGGCGGCGTTTCTGGAGTTCGCCGCCAACCCGCGATGCGGGGAGGTGTACAATCTCGGCGGCGGGCGCGCGAACAGCGCGTCGGTCCTGGAGTGCCTGGAGCGGCTCGGGGATTTGCTCGGGCGCAAGGTGGCGTGGGCGTATCAGGAGCAGGCGCGGGTGGGGGATCACATTTGTTACATCACGAACATGGCGAAATTCCGGCGGGATTTTCCCAACTGGCGGATGGAGTGGTCGCTGGAGCGGATTCTGCGGCGGATGACGCTGGGCGAGGGGTGAGCACGCACGGCAGGAGGTCGAAGGGAATTTCTCCGAGCCAATGAAAATCATGCACGTGCTGGGCACGCCGCTGCTGGTGACGACCTACGCGGAGGCGACGGCGCTGCTTGCCCGTCTGGCGGGGGAGGCGCGGACGCGCGTGGTGGATTTCACGAACGTGCATATCGTCGCGGCGCGGCGGCTGGATGCGGGCTTCCGCACGGTGACGGCGGGTTTCGATTATTTCATCCCGGACGGGATGCCGCTGATCTGGTGCTTGAACTGGCAGGGGGCCGGCTTGCGGGACCGGGTTTACGGGCCGACCTTCATGCGCCACGCGCTGCTGCACGGGTCGCCGGCGCTGACGCATTATTTTCTCGGGGGCAATGAGGAGTGTGTCGGCCGGTTGCGGAAGGTTTTTCTGGAATTGAATCCGGCTTTGAAAATTGTCGGGGCGCGGAACGGATATTTCGGGCGCGAGGCCGAGGCGGAGATCGTGCGGGAGATCAATGCGTTGTCGCCGGATTGCATCTGGGTGGGATTGGGTACGCCGAAGCAGCAGGAATGGATCGAGCGCAACCGGGCGGCGCTGCGGCGCGGCGTGTTGCTGGCGGTGGGTTTTGCCTTTGATGTGAACGCGGGAACGAAGACGGATGCGCCGGCGTGGATGCAGCGGCGGGGGTTGACGTGGTTGTACCGGCTGTGCGCGGAGCCGCGGCGCTTGGCGGGGCGGTATGTGAAATTCAACGGGCTGTTCCTGTGGTATCTGCTGTGGGATGGAGTGCGAGGCCGGGCATGGAAGGCATGAACGATGAACGGCCAATGACGGCGGTGGGAGAATCGTTCGCGGACGAACTGAAGCGTTACTGGGTGACGTGGCCGGAGAAGGGATTTTTTCTAGGACTGCTGGTGGCGTGGCTGGTGCTTTTTCACCGGCTGGGGAATTCGACGCTGGGATATGTGGATACGGCGTCACTGTTTCAGTGGCTGTACACGGCGTACAATTCCCCCAGCTCGGATGACGGACATGGGAATCTGATTCCGTTCGTGGTGCTGGGTTTGTTTTGGTGGCGGCGGGAGGAGTTGCTGGCGGTGCCGAAACGGGTGTGGTGGCCGGGGTTGGCCCTGCTGGCGGCGGCGGTGCTGGTGCATGTGGCGGGGTACGTGGTGCAGCAACCGCGGGTGTCGGTGGTGGCGTTGTTCGCGGGGATTTACGGGCTGATGGGGCTGGCGTGGGGGCCGGCGTGGTTGCGGGCGAGCTTCTTTCCGTTCGTGCTGTTCGTGTTTTGCGTCCCGCTCGGGTCGCTGGCGGAGGGGGTCACGTTTCCGTTGCGGATGCTGGTGGCGCAGGCGACGGCGTGGATCAGCAACGAGGTGCTGGGGATCGCGGTGGTGCGGGATGGGTCGCAGATTTTCAGCCCGGCGCGGACGTTTAATTACGACGTGGCGCCGGCGTGCAGCGGGATTCGGAGTTTGATTTCGCTGCTGGCGTTGACGGTGGTGTATGGGTTCTTGACGTTTCGCGCGGCGTGGAAGCGAGGGCTGATGGTGGTGCTCGCGGTGCCGCTGGCGGTGGTGGGAAATGTGGTGCGGCTGCTGGGCGTGATCGTGGTGGCCGATGCGTTCGGGCAGGACGCGGGGGCGTTCGTGGAACAGCGGCTGGGGTTCATCACGTTCGCCGTGGCGATCGGGTGTGTGCTGGGATTGGGGTGGTGGTTGCGAGAGGGGAAGCCGATCGCGGACGACGGCGGCACGGTAAAAGGAGCCGAAGTATCGAAGCAGTCGGGTGGAGGGTGACGGGCGGAGTTGGCCGTCACCCGCCGGCAAGATGGAATAACCTTTGGCCCCGAGCCGACCCGCAGTTCCGGGTGACCGAAGAGCTGGGGAATAAGCTCAAAGCTCAAAGTTCAAAGCTCAAGGAAAGTACCAAGGTGCAAGCTACAAGACGGTCGGGGTGGTCGAAAAAAGCATTCCATGCGGCGAGGATCGGTGCCGTCGCTCCGGCTGATCGCCAAGCCAATTCCCAACGCGTGCGGCTCGGCCCTTGGTGTTTCCCTTGGACTTTGAGCTTTGAACTTTGAGCTTTGAGCTTTGCCGTTCCGCCTCCCGCCCCTCACCTCTTTGCCAAAACTGCCGATGATGTTCCGTAACACACGCCAACGCGTTGCCGCCGCTGCGTGTCCGTCATGGAACCCATTTTGAAAATCACCGACCTCCGGGTCGAGTACCGCAGCCGCGAGGACGCCGACGCCGGCGTCAAAGTCGCCGTCAACGGCCTCAACCTCGCGGTCCGCCGCGGCGAGGTTTTCGGCTTCCTCGGCCCCAACGGCGCGGGCAAGACGACCACCATGAACGTCCTCCTCGGCTTCGTCAGCGCCACCGGCGGCTCGGCCGAACTCTTCGGCGTCAACGTTCGCGAACCCATCGCCCGCCAGCGCATCGGCTACCTGCCCGAGCTGACCTACTATTACAAATTTCTCACCGCCGAGGAGTTGCTGCGCTTCTACGGAAAAATCTTCGGGATCGCCTCGGCGGAATTGGAAAAACGCATCGACCACGTTCTCGGCCTCGTCGAACTCGAGCACGCCCGCAAGCGCCTCATCCGCACCTATTCGAAAGGCATGCAGCAGCGCGTCGGTCTCGCTCAAGCGCTCATCAACGACCCCGACCTGCTCATTCTCGACGAGCCGACCAGCGGCCTTGATCCGCTCGGCCGCATGAAAGTCCGCGAGATCATCCAGCGCCTGCGTGACGCCGGAAAAACGGTCTTCTTCTCCTCGCACGAACTCGGCGAAGTCGAGACCGTCTGCGACCGCGTCGGCATCCTCCACGAAGGTCGGCTCCAGGTGGAAGGCCGCGTCAGCGACCTCACCGCGCGCTACCACACCAACCTCGAGCAGCTCTTCCTTCAGATCATCGGCTACCGCCCCAACCCGCCCACCACGGCGACCTGCGCATGAACAAAATCCTCGCCCTCGCCGGCGTCGTGCTCCGCGAACTCTACCGGCGCAAAGATTTCTACGTCCTGTTCGTGCTCGTCGCGCTCCTCACGCTGCTGCTCGGCAGCGTCAATGTGTTCAACGACACCCAGGTGGTCCGCTACCTCAAGGAAGTCTGCCTGCTCCTGATCTGGATCGCCGCGCTGGTCATCGCCGTCACGACCGCCGCGCGGCAGATCCCCAGCGAGCGCGAGAGTCGCACAATTTTCCCGCTGCTCGCCAAGCCGGTGTCGCGCGCGGAACTCGTGCTCGGAAAATTCCTCGGCTGCTGGCTCGCGTGCGGCGTGGCGCTGGTCGCGTTCTACCTGTTCTTCACCGTCATCACGCTGACGCGCGAACACAGCCTGCCGTTGGCGAGTTATTTCCAGGCGTTCTGGCTGCATTGGATGATGCTCGCCGTGGTCATCGCGTTCACCCTGCTCGGCTCGCTCGTGTTCACCGCGCCGTCGGTCAACTCGACGGTCACGCTGATTCTCGTGACCGGCGTTTTGCTCCTCGGACGCCATCTGAACAAAGTCGCCGCGCAACTGCCCGAGCCGCTCGGCCTGATCCTCTCGCCGATCTACTTCGCCATCCCGCACCTCGAACTCTTCGATGTCCGCGACCTCATCGTTCACAACTGGAAACCCATCGCCTGGACCGCGTGGAGCCTCGCGACCCTCTACGCCGCCAGTTACGCCGCTCTCTTCCTCGGCTCCGCGTGCCTCGTCTTCCGCCGCAAACCGGTGAACTGAACCGGACGCCGCCGTGAAAATTTTGAACCACGGATGAACGCGGATAAACACGGATGAAAACGGGAATCCTGCACGACTGCGATCGGCTGAATTGCGTGGCTTCCGGCCCGCCTTCGCCGGCGGTCCTCTGCTCCCCTGACATAGGCTCCGGTGACGATGCGCGGCCGCGCCTCCTCGTTGTGGAGTGCGGTGACTCGTCACCGCTTTCGCGTAGGCGACTTGTCGCCGTCGAACTCGGGTGCGCGTTCGTTCGCGCGAGCGGGCTTGCGCTGGCGCGAGCCGTGAGCGCCCCTTTGCGCAACCACGCCTCCCGCAATGCGACGGCGACAAGTCGCCTCGCAAAAGCGGCGACAAGTCACCGCACTCCAAAGCTACCACCCATTCGCTCGGAGCTTTCCCCATCCGTGTCCATCCGTGTCCATCCGTGATTTCACATCCTCTCTTGAACCGACCCGTCATGGCGACCACCCCGCTCACCCTGATTCTGTTGCTCGTCGGCTGCTTTTCGCTCGCTACCC
>BJHT01000277.1 GCA_014193395.1 Verrucomicrobiota bacterium | reverse complement strand
GGCAAATGGAAGACGGCGGATTATTTGCTTTCCCCCGCGCTTGTCGAGAATTGCATCGGGGAAAATGGGGGAAGGCGGAGGGATTGAGGAAATTCACGGCTATCCTCTGCCGCGCCATGTGGAGTGACGCCCGGCGACCGCCAAGTTTCACCGGCTGATTTCGGTGCCAGCAGCCGACGTGAAAAACGTGCTTCGGCTGAAACCCGCCGCAATCGCCACGGCGGTCACGTCGCGATCCACCAGCCCCAGGGTGGCGCGAATCTCCGCATCCGGCGCTTTGCCGACCCGTTCCTGAGCCAGCATCCAAAGTGTCCCGTCGGCCCGCACCAGCATGGCGCGATCCGCGCCCACCGCCGCCGTCACAACATTCGTCGCGATCGGCATGGGCTTCGTGGCGAAGTTTGCCCCCTGAAAGCCTCCGGTCGGGGAAAACGAAACCGGCAAGGTGGACCACAGTACCCAATTGGTTTGGCCTTCCGCCCAGACAGGCCACAGGCACGCAAAAACCGCGGTTGCAGCCGCGCGCAGCCAAGTTTGGGAAACGCTCATGGATTGAAGTTCTAGGCATCGGCCGGGGTGCTGTCGAGTTCAGCCCTGCGCCGATGCCCCGGAGCGCGGCTGTGTGCGGATGCCAGTTTTCCCGCGTGCTCAGGTTTGACGCCGTGCTTCCATACACCGGCTGCCCGTTGATGAGACCCGCCGCAGCGACGAGGGCCTGCCCGATTGAGATTGGGAAAGCCCGCGTCACCGCGCCGCCGGGCACGGCGGCGAGAAGTTTGTCGTCCGTGATGGCAACGGCAGCAATCGCCATTTCCCCGGTGCCAAATCCCCCGCCTCGAGCTCGCCAAAACTCCGCCGATGCAAGCGCGTCACCGTGTACCCCTGGCTCGCGAACATCCGTTTTACCTGATGAAATTTCCCCTCGACCAGATGCAGCCACCCCTCGCGCGGTGCGCGAATCTCCAGCGTCGCCGGCAGACACGCCTTCTCCTCGTCCTCCAATACCAACTCGCCCGCCGCGAAAATCCCCACCAATCCCGGATCGAGATCGCGGTCCACCGTCACCTCGTAAACCTTCGTCACCTTGTGCTTGGGCGAAGTCCAGCGCTGCACCAACTCGCCGACGTCCGTCACCAGCAGCACGCCGGTGGTGTCCTTGTCGAGTCGCCCGATGGTCGTCACCGGCGGATTCCGTTTCAGCCAGCGCGGCGGAAGCAGTTCATAAACACTCGGCCCTTCCTTCGTTCCGTGCGAACAGACGTACCCCGCCGGCTTGTGCAGCAATGCGAGAATTCCTTCGGGACACTCGACCGGTTCGCCCTCGATCAGCACGTCGCTTACCGCCACCTTCACATCCGCAGCCTTGGGCACTTCGCCCGCGACCGTCACGAGTCCGCGCTGTACCCACACCCGCGCCTGGCTGCGGCTGCAATAGCCGTAATTGGAGAGAATCTGGTCGAGCCGCCGCCGCGATTTGGTTTCTTGCACGCGCCTCTTGTAACGACCCGCCACGCACAACTCCAACGCCTTCGCGCACGAACCCCGTAGCCGCCGACGTGAGGAGGCGGACGGCCCGGCCATTGTAGGAGACGACGTAAGGAGGCTCTGACCTTTTCCGCGAGAGCAGCGTGCTTGGGCAAAAGGAGGTTAGAGTCTCCTTACGTCGTCTCCTACAAGAGAGGGGCTACGCCGTGCCTACCTCGTCACAAACGCCCGATGCTGCGGGAACACCCCGCGCAGCGCCTTCGACGTCTCGTCCTGCAGCGCCTGCACCTGCCGGTAAGTCTCGACGTTCTTCGCGTTCGGCGTCGCCGTCTCCGCCTTGTTCAGCGTCACGAACTGATCGGTGATCGCGTCGATCGCGACATCCTCGCCCGGCTCGCGCCGCCAGCACCAGAGCGCCTGCAACGCCGCGCCATACGCCGCGCCCTCGCTCACCTTCAGCGTCACCACCTCGGCGTTGAAAACATCCGCCATCACCTGCCGCCACAGCTTCGACTTCGCGCCGCCACCCGTGGCGCGGATTTGCGTCGGCTTCACCCCGAGTTCCGCGAGCCGGCGCAGGCCGTAGTTCATCCCGAGGGTCACGCCTTCCATCGCCGCGCGGGCGAAATGCGGCGCGGTGAAGGTCTTCGGATTCACGCCGAGGAAAACGCCCGTGCCCGCCGGGACATTGGGTGTGCGCTCGCCGTCGAGATACGGCACCAGCACCAGGCCGTCGCAGCCGGCCGGCGCGCTCGCGGCGGCGGCGGCGAACTTGTCATGCGTCCAGCCGAAATACTGCCGCGCCATTTCCGTCGCGACCGTGACGTTCATCGTGCAGAGCAACGGCAGCCAGCGATTGGTGGAATCGCAAAACGCCGCGATCTCGCCCTGCGGATCGATCACCGGTTTCTCCGCGCACGCATAAATCGTCCCGCTCGTGCCGAAGCTCGCCGTGATGACGCCGGGCCGCGTGTTCCCCGTGCCAATCGCGCCCATCATGTTGTCCCCGCCGCCCGCGCTCACGACCACGTCGGTGCCGAGACCCAGCGCTTTCGCCGTCGCGGCCTGGAGCCGTCCGGCCGCCTGATTGCTGGCACGCAATGGCGGCAGCTTCGCGGCGAGATCAGCGTCAATCGCCTTCAACACGGCGGCGGACCACTGGCGCTTGCGCACGTCCAGCAGCGCGGTGCCGCTGGCGTCGCCGTATTCCATCGTGGCCTGCCCGGTGAGCCAGAAATTGAGGTAGTCATGCGGCAACAGCACGGTCGCGAGGCGCGCGAAATTCTCCGGCTCATGATTTTTCAACCAGAGAATCTTCGGCGCGGTGAAGCCCGGCGCGATGGAGTTGCCGACGGCTTTGATGGCGGCCTTCAAACCGCCCAGCTTGCCCGTGATCTCTTCGCAC
The DNA here is from genome assembly GCA_014193395.1 of Verrucomicrobiota bacterium. Taxonomy (GTDB): domain Bacteria; phylum Verrucomicrobiota; class Verrucomicrobiia; order Limisphaerales; family BJHT01; genus BJHT01. The sequence goes on along the minus strand of BJHT01000277.1, from coordinate 6,925 downwards.
TCGGCGATGGTCGAAGTGTCGCACCACAGCTTGGCGGCGCGGATGACCTCGCCGGTTTTGTCGAGCGGCACGAAGCCGTGCTGCTGCCCGCTCACGCCGATGGCCTGCACTTCTGCGGCCGTGGCTTTGGCGGTCTTGAGCGCGGCTTTGAGGGCCTTCGCCGTCGCGTCGCGCCAGGTGTGGGGATGCTGCTCCTTCGCGCCGGGCGGGAGGTTCGGGATGAGGTCGTAAGCGGCGGACGCGCTGCCGAGGACCTTGCCGGACTTGGCGTCCACGACGAGGACCTTGGTGGATTGAGTGCCGCTGTCGATGCCGAGAACGAGGGTGCGCATGGGATTGAAACTAGGTGTCGTTGAGGGTCGTTAAGTGTGTCGGTCGCGGTTGGTTTCGCTGACGGGCGCGAAAGATGAACATCGCCCTCGGGAGTGTCCAAACCTTTTCGTGAAACCAACCGTAGCCGCCGACGTGAGGAGGCGGACGGCCTTGCCGCAGCGGCCGATCCGCCTGCCAACGTCCGCCTCCGCCCCCGTCGCCGACTTCCGTGCGGAATGGCGAAATCATTAACGGCCCGTCATCACGGAGCTTTGCCGCCTTTTGGTGCGTATGCATCAAAAGGTGGCAGCGTTGATGCCGGTGTTTTCCGCGCTGTCTTTGCCCAATCCCCGAAACGGATTTGGCAAAGGAATGGAGGCAAAGGAATGAGGACGAAAAATTCCCCCGTCCCCATTCCTTTGCCTCCATTCCTTTGCCCCAAACTCCGCTGCCTCATTGCCGTGCGCCGATCGGCATCGCGCCGCTCGCTCCCATCGTATGTCCCTCCGCCTGCCAAGTCCGATGTCCCCCTGCTGCGCCGGTGCGGTGCTCGGGTTCCCCTCCCGTCGGTGCGCTGCGTCGGTGCGTGCGGAAGTGCCGCGCCGCGCGGGAACCGTGCGTTGCACCACCCGCTCCCGGCTGCTAGCCTGTCTGCATCGCCGCAGAAATTCTCCGCCCAGCACTGCGGACGGCGGTGCGGATGATGACGGCGCGGGCAAAACCGATTTTATGCAAAGCAACCGACACGATGGATTCCAGCCGGCGCGCGGGCCTTTCGCGATCAGCCGGCGGCGCATGTTGCAGGTCGGCGGGCTGGGGATGTTCGGCCTCTCGCTGCCGAAAATCCTGCGCGCCGAGGCGTTGAAGAAAGGGCCACCCGCCAAGGCCAAGTCAGTGATCTTCCTGTTTCAATGGGGCGGCCCGAGTCATCTCGAGACCTTCGACATGAAACCGAGCGCGCCCGAGGGCATCCGCGGTTTGCACAAGCCCATCGCCTCGAACGCCGACGGCATCCAGGTCTCCGAACATCTGCCGCGCGTGGCCAAGGTGATGGACAAAGTGACGCTCATCCGGTCCATGCACCACACGATGAAGAATCACAATTCGGCCGGCTATTACGCGCTCACGGGGCACGCGCCAGCGACCGATGACCAGCGGCTGAAAGATTCGGTCGAGCTGTTCCCCGGCTACGGGTCGGTGGTGGACAAGCTCGCGCCGATCAGCGGCGAGATGCCCACGTTCGTCGGCTATCCCTACACGATTTCCGATGGCTCGATCACGCCGGGACAGCACGCGAGTTTTCTCGGCAAGCTCCACGATCCGCTGCTGATTTTGCGCGATCCGAACGAGCCGGGCTTCGGCCTGCCGGAACTGAGTCTGCCGGCGAATCTGAGCTACGAACGGCTGGCGGCACGGCGCGAATTACAGAAGGTCATCGATGCGCAAACGCGGCTGCTGGATTACTCCGGCGCGGCGAAGGGCCTCGACGCGTATTACGAACGCGCCCTGACGATGCTGCACTCCACGCGGCTGCGGGACGCCTTCAATCTCGAGGCCGAACCCGCGAAAGTGCGCGACTCCTACGGCCGCACGCCCTACGGCCAGGGCTGCCTGCTCGCGCGGCGGCTCGTCGAGGCGGGAGTAAAATTCGTGAACGTGTACTTCTCCGACAACATCGGCGGGCGCACGACCACCGACGGCGGCTGGGACACGCACGGCTTCGACAACACCCGCATGTTCCCGATCATCGAGAAGCGCCATCTGCCGATCACCGATCAGACCTTGCCGACTCTGCTCAACGATCTCGAAGCGCGCGGCCTGCTCGACTCGACGCTCGTCGTGTGGGTCGGCGAATTTGGGCGCACGCCGCGGATCAACGCCAACATCAGCCGCGACCACTGGCCGCAATGCTACACCGCGCTGCTGGCGGGCGGCGGCACCAAGCGCGGCTTCGTCCACGGTGCCTCCGACAAACGCGGCGAGTTCCCGGCGACCAGTCCCGTCACCCCCGACGACCTCGCCGCGACGATCTACCATCTCCTCGGCATCGACCCTGCGTCCGAGGTGTTCGACACGCTGAAACGCCCGCTCCCGATCTCCTACGGCAAGCCGGTGCTGGAAGTGATGGCGTAAGCCGAAACCCGGTAGGGCCGCGTTGCGCGCGGACCTGACCTTTTTCCCTTCCCAACGCAGACGAACGACGACGACGCCCGTTGCGGTCGAACGCGGCGGCGGGGACGGGGGCGAGGTCACGGACGCGCGCAACGCGTCCCTACCGGAGGTCGGTCGCCAATTCCATGAAATGATTGGCCTTTACCCCCGTTTCCCCGATTCATTCGGGCATCACAGTTTTCTCAACGGAATAAACTTATGAAGCATCTTGCGACAAGCAGGACTCAGATGACTATGCGCTTCACCATCATCATGGAACACGGACCGGAAAACTTCAGTGCCTATGCACCGGATTTTCCCCGCTGTGTCGCGGCGGCGGACACGGAAGTAGAAACGCTCGCGCTTATGAAAGAAGCCTTGGAGCTGCACATCGAAGATATGCGCGAACGCGGCGAACCCATCCCCCAGCCCAGCGAAATCCGCGAAATCGAAGTGGCGGCGTGATACTTGCCCAGTCTGACGCCGACCACCTTTTCTTCGGCGACAGACTGCACGTCCTCCGCGGAGACCTTATGCCCGAAATCGTTGCCTTCTTCGACCTCGCCGTGCCGGCGAGGATTGCCTCGCGTTGGCTCGTTGGAGGATGCCGAGATCATTCGGGATGGCAGCCTTTCCGCCGGCTTGCGTTTGGGTGTCGGCGCGCCGATTGCCTTCGCGATCACTGAGGACGCAGACCCCGCCTCTTTGGGTCGAACGCTGCGCCGGGGAACCAGGAGCAATCACCGACCCGCGCAACGCGTCCCTACCGAAGCTCGATCGCCACGCCCATGAATTGATTGGCTTTCGCCGCCAGTTCCCCGTTTCATCCGCGCCATCTCAGTGTCCGCAACGGAAAAAACTTATGAAGCATCTTGGTCATTACATTCAGTCTTGGTTTCGCAGCAGCGCGTCGGTTTTGGCCGTCGCGCTGGCTAGCTTTGTCGGAATGGATTTCGCGCGGGCCGCGAAAGACCCGACAGATGTAACCGCCCTCGTGGCCTCTGCCGTGAAGAACGAGCGGCTGTCCATCGAGGCCACCAACGCGAAATTCGGCGACACCGCGCCGAGCGTCCCCAAAAAGCTCCGGGTCGAATACAGCGTCGGCGCGGAGAAGCTGGCGCGCGAGGTGCCCGAGGGCGGGAAGCTGGAAATAACAGCACCGGCGGGGCAAAAGCTGGTCATTCTCAAGGCGGTCTATGGACCGGCGGATGGGTCCAAGCCCGTGGCCAGCACCGCGCTCTCGGAAAAGCCCGGTGAGCTTCTCGACACGCTGCCCGGCTTTCAGATCGAGCATGTCTTGCGCGCCGATCCCAAGACCAATGGCTCGTGGATTTGTTTGGCGAAGGATCCGAAAGGCCGACTGCTGCTCGGCGGCCAGCGCGGTCAGCCGATCACGCGGGTAACTCTCAAGGACGGCAAGAGTATCAAGACGGAGACTCTCCGAATTCCTGTCAGTGAGACGATGGGTATGCTCTATGTGGACAATGTCCTTTATATCAGCGGCAGCGGCAGCAAGGGCTTCGCGCTATACCGCTGCAAGGATACCAAGGGCGATGACAGTTACGATGACGTGGAGTTTCTCCGCGCCTGGCAGGGCGGCTCGGGCGAACACGGTGCGCACGGCCTCGTCCTCGGGCCGGATAAAATGCTCTATGCGATCTGCGGCAATTTCACCGGCGTGCCCAAGGACCTCGCGCCGAGTTCGCCCCATCGCAATTACGGCGACGACCTGGCGCTCAAGCGCATGGAAGATGGCAATGGCTTCGGCGCGGGCGCGAAACCGCCGGGCGGCTATGTCCTGCGCATGGACCTTGATGGTAAGAATGCCGAACTGTTCTCCGCCGGACAACGCAATGCCTACGACATCGCGTTCAATGCCGATGGCGAGTTGTTCAGCTTCGACAGTGACATGGAATGGGATTGGGGCAGCCCGTGGTATCGGCCGGTCCGAGTCTTCCAGTGCGTCCGCGGCGGCGATCATGGGTTCCGCGAAGGCAGCGCCAAGTGGCCGGAATACTATGCCGACAGTCTGCTGGCGTCGGTGACCATCGGGATAGGTTGCCCGACCGGAGTTGGCTTTGGCACGGGTTCGAAGTTTCCGGAGAAATACCAGAAGGCGCTCTATATTTGTGACTGGACCTATGGCCGGCTCATCGCCGTTCACCTGAAGCCGGATGGCGCTGGCTACACCGGTTCATGGGAAAACTTCGTCGCACCCAAGTCGCTCCGCGCCAAATCGGGCCGGACTCCCTTGAATCTCACCGATGTCGTGATCGGCGACGATGGCTCGCTTTATTTCACCATCGGCGGACGCGGCACGCAGGCCGACCTTTTCCGGGTAACTTACACGGGCACCGAGGCCGCCGTCCCGCTCACGGCCAGCCAGCTCCGCGACGAAGCGGGCCGCGAGGCGCGCGAGTTACGCCGCAAACTCGAGGCCTTCAATGTCGCAGCCGATCCCGCGGCGGTCGCCTTCGCCTGGCCGCATCTGAACAATCCCGACCGTTACATCCGTTACGCCGCACGTCTGGCCATCGAGCGCAATCCGCTCTCCGAATGGCAGGACCGGGCGCTCACCGAGAAACAACCGGACGCAGCCTTCACCGCGCTGCTCGCGCTGGCCCGGCACGCCGGCTCCAACACGCAACCGGCACTCGTCAAAGCCCTGACCGCGATTCCCTTTGCGAAGCTATCGGAAGAGCAGCTCCTAAATAAGTTGCGCGTCATCGAGGTCTCCATCGCCCGGCAGGGAGTGCCAACCGGCGAGGTCGCTGCTCAACTTATCGCCGATGTCGCGCCGCTCTATCCGGCTAAGAGTGAGTTTGCCAATCGCGAACTATGCCAAATCCTGCTTGCACTCAACGCCCCCGGTGCGGTCGCCAAGACGGTCGCGCTGCTCAAGTCCGCTCCCACGCAGGAAGAGCAGGTGACTTATGCCGTAGCATTGCGGAGCATCAAGACCGGCTGGACCGACAGTCTGCGCCGCGACTATCTCTCGTGGTGGAATACCGGTCGTTCCACCCAGCATCCCGAGCATGTGGTTCAATGGTTCAAGGAAGCCGGGATTAATTTTAACAACGGTTCAAGCTTCCAGAACTTCCTGAAAAACGCGCTCAAGGAAGCTCAGGCTACGATGACTCCTGCCGAACTCGCCGCGCTCGGTGACCTGAACAAACCCGCACCGGCCGTCACCCCCGCCTCCGTGCCGCGTAAGTTCGTCAAGGAATGGAAGACCGCCGATCTCCAGCCCCTCCTCGACAGAGTCGGAAAAGGCCGTGACTTCGCCCGCGGCAAGGCGACCTTTGCCGCCGCGCAATGTATTCTCTGCCATCGTTACGGCGACCAAGGTGGCGCGGCGGGACCGGACCTGACTACCATCACCACCCGTTTCAAGCGGCAGGACATTCTGGAATCCATCACCGAGCCATCCAAGGTACTCTCCGAGCAATACATGAGCACGATCTTCAAACTGAAGGATGGAGACGACGTCGTGGGTCGCATCGCGCAGGAGACTCCCGAGAAGGTGGTGGTGATGATCAATCCGTTTGACACCACGACCACCGCCACCGTGAACAAGTCCGCGATCAAGTCACGCGAACTCTCCAAGGTCTCCCTGATGCCGCCCGGCCTGATCGACACCTTCTCGGAGGCTGAGATACTTGACCTGCTGGCCTATCTGGAATCGATGGGTGACCCGAAACACCCTAACTTCAGCAAGTAGGGGTGCTGGGTCTGCTCGCTGAGTGATGGAATCGCAAGCCGCGCACTTGGTTGCGGAAGAATGGCTGCCGCCGGGCGACTGGCTGAGGTCGGTGTTCTGCTCAATGAAATCACATAGCGACGCACGGTGTCTTAAACCCACCGCTGCGCGAATGTGTGCCGGGGCCGCCGTCCCGAGTTGCGCATCGGTCTCGCTCGTTGAGCGACGCCCGAGAGTGGCTGGGACTTTGGGGGGTTGGATTCCAGACGCGGCGGCCCGGCGCTTGGGAGCGCAACTTATCCTGCTCACATTCCTGACACTGCTGGCGCTCCCTACCGGTAGCGTCGCGTCCCCACCGGTGGACCCAGACCCGAACGGCGTCCTGCTCAAGCCGATTCCGGATAGGTTGCTCGTGCTGACCTTTGACGATGCCCCGGCGAGTCATGCGACCGTGGTGGCACCGATTCTCACAGAGTTAGGTTTCGGCGGCTCCATCTATGTTTGTGACTTTGATTCGTTCAAGACGCGGAAGGATTGGTATCTGACTTATCGGCAGATGAACGCCATGCACGCGGATGGCCTGGAAATCGGCAATCACAGCCTGGGGCATCACTCTGGATACGAACCTATGCTGGCCATGGAGGATCAGGTGCTGGCCCATGGCGGTCCGCGGATGACGACGCTTTGCTGGCCGATCTACAACGTGAACTGGAATGACGTCCCGAAACTCTCCGCGCACGGCTACACCTTTGGGCGCGGCGG
>BJHT01000276.1 GCA_014193395.1 Verrucomicrobiota bacterium | reverse complement strand
CGCAGCTCAGATCAATGTCCACGCGGCCCGCGAGGGCGAACGCGACGACGAGCGGCGGCGACATGAGGAAGTTTGACTTCACGTTCTGATGCACGCGCGCCTCGAAGTTACGATTGCCGGAGAGCACGCTGGCGGTGACGAAATCGTTCTTCACCACCGCTTCCTCGATGGCCGGGTCGAGCGGGCCGGAGTTGCCGATGCACGTCGTGCAGCCGTAGCCGACCGTGTTGAAGCGGAGTTTGTTGAGATAAGGCGTGAGGCCGGTCTTCTTGAGGTAATAGGTCACCACGCGAGAGCCGGGCGCGAGCGAGGCCTTCACGGCGGGATTTACGCGGAGGCCTTTTTCCACGGCCTTCTTCGCAAGGAGACCTGCGGCGAGCATCACGCTCGGGTTGCTGGTGTTCGTGCAGCTCGTGATGGCGGCGATGAGCACGGAGCCGGTGCCGATGGTGGCTTTCTTCTTGGAGGCCATCTCGACCTTCACCGATTTGCCAAATGCCTGGCGCGTTTTGCCGAAGCCGTTTTCGGTGACCGGGCGCTGGATGGCGTTGAAAAACTCGCGCCGGAGGTTCGGCAGTTCGATGCGGTCCTGCGGGCGTTTCGGTCCCGCGACACTCGGCTTCACGCTGCTGAGATCAAGCTCGACGACCTGCGAATACTCGATCTGACCGGCTTGCGGCATGCCCCACAGGCCCTGCGCCCGGTAGTAGTTCTCGTACATTTTGCAGTGGGCCTCGCTGCGGCCGGTGCCGCGGAGATAGTTCACGCATTCCTCGTCGATCGGGAAAAAGCCCATTGTTGCGCCATATTCGGGTGCCATGTTCGCGATGGTCGCGCGGTCCACCAGCGGCAGCGCCGCCGCGCCGGAGCCGAAGAACTCGACAAACTTGCCGACGACCTTGGCCTTCCGAAGCATCTGCGTGACCGTGAGCGCCACGTCCGTCGCGGTGACGCCCTCGCGAATCGCACCGATGAGATGCACGCCGACCACGTCGGGCGTCAGAAAATAAACCGGCTGCCCCAACATGCCCGCCTCGGCCTCGATGCCGCCGACGCCCCAGCCGACGATGCCGAGGCCGTTGATCATCGTGGTGTGCGAATCGGTTCCCACCAGCGTGTCCGGATAGAACACTCCGCCCTGTTCCAGCACGCCTTTCGCGAGGTATTCGAGATTCACCTGATGGACGATGCCGATGCCGGGCGGCACGACTTTGAACGTGTCGAACGCCTGCATCCCCCACTTGAGAAACTGGTAGCGCTCGCGATTGCGGGAGAATTCCAAATCCAAATTGCGCGCCATCGCATCCGCCGAGCCGGCGAAATCCACCTGCACCGAGTGATCCACCACGAGGTCCACCGGCACGAGCGGTTCGATGATTTTCGGATTCTTGCCGAGCTTGGCCACCGCCGTGCGCATCGCCGCGAGGTCCACGAGCAACGGCACGCCGGTGAAGTCCTGCAACACGATGCGCGCGACGACGAACGGAATCTCCGCCGTGCGCTCGCCGGTCGGCTGCCAGTTGGCCAGCTCCTTGATGTTCGGCTCCTGCACCTTCAGGCCGTCGCAGTTGCGCAGCACGGATTCGAGCACGATGCGGATGGAAACCGGGAGCTTGGAAATGGGGCCGACGCCCGCCGCTTCGAGCGCGGGCAGCGAGTAAAACTGGCCGGTCTTGCCGTCGCCGAGATTGAAGGTTTGCAGGGTGTTGAACAGGTTGTGGTTCATATAAAAATCGTTGTGCGATGACGCATTTTGCGCCGGTCAGGAGCGGGGAAAATGGGGATAGCAGCGCGGGGTGTCAAGCGATGCCCCCACCCACAAACCGCTTCGCCCAACGTCGTAAGTACCACCGATCAAATCACCGGTGGCAGCTCCATCGGCAGGACCGGCGGCAGCTCTCCGGCAGCCGCCCGCAGGGGAACCAAAAAGCCCTCGGATTGACGCCAGAGCCACCGCGCGCCGAGCAGCACGATCCCGACGGCCACCGCATCAAGCCACCACGGCTGAAACTTCACTGGCTGCGTCAGGCCGCCCGACGCTACCGACAATTCCGGCGCGACAAACGCCAAGGCGAACGAGATGCCATTGTTGAGCGCGTGCGAAAAAATGCACAGCCACACCGAACGCGTCCGCCAATACACGAACCCCAGGCCCACGCCGATGCCGGTCGTGTAAAAGAACTGCCACGGATTCATGTGCATCGCTCCGAAGATCAATGCCGACAGCGCAATCGCGGCCGCCGGCGAGAGCTGGCGCAGCAGGCTCCCCAGCAACCAGCGGCGGCACAGCAACTCCTCGCTCACCGGCGCGATCACCACGAGCAGCAGCCCGGCGGCGAGCGGACTGCCCGCGATATCGAGCATTTTCGCGAGGCTCTCGGCCAGTTGACCCGACATCGGCAGGAAATAGCGCGTGAGATTTTCCACCTCCGAGGCGAGCACGATCGCGCCCACGGTCAACACCGCCACCGCGGGAAGAAAACCGCGCTGCACCGGGCCGGTCCGCACGAGTTGCCGCCACGGCACCTTGCAGATGATCGTCCCCAGCCAGACCGTCCCGACCAGCGCCACGACTCCCGCCACCACCATGCCGACCACCGGCAGGCCGGCCGACCGGTTGCGAAACATCGAGAGCACCACCAGCGGTACGATCAGCCCGGTTTGCAGCGCCAGGAAAATCCCCAGCAACGCCATGGCCTGGCCGACGCCGGGCCGCGACTCGTCGGGGAGATTGTGGTTGTCCAAGTTCATGGTTATTCCGTGGGGATGGCCGGAAACTGCCCACCCGCCACGCTCGCGTCGAAACAAAAAAACGGGCGGAACTCGCGTTCCGCCCGTTGGTGATTGGTCGTTGGCCGCCGGCTTAGTTCAGCGTCGCGAGGCACGCCTTCACCGCCGCGAAATTCGGCAGGTCCTTCACGCTGGCGGTCTGCTCGCTGTATTTGACCACGCCGTTCTTATCGATGACGAAAGCGGCGCGCGCGCTGGTCGCGGGGAAACCCGGAACCAACCCGCCCAGGCCTTCGATCAGCACGCCATACGCCTTGGCGGTGTCCTTGTTCAAATCGCTCGCGATGGTGACGCCGATCTTGTGCTGGTTGGCCCACGCTTCCTGCGCGAACGGGCTGTCCACGCTGATCGCGATGACGTCGGCGTTCATGCCCGAGTAAGCGGACAGACCGGCCGTGATGTCGCACATTTCCGTGGTGCAGACGCCGGTGAAGGCGAGCGGGAAGAACAAGACGACGGTGTTCTTCTTGCCGAAATTATTCGAGAGCTTCACGTCCGCGAGACCGGCGGCGGACTTGGACTTGAGATTGAAATCAGGGGCTTTGGAACCAACAGCGATGGGCATGGTGAGTAGTTGTTTAGATTGTTTTTGTTATCCGAAACGGGCCGCTTTATAGGCACGCGACGGCGGGGTGTCAAACCGGCTCTCACCGTTTTGCCGAGCATTTGCGACACCCTTGGTTGCCGACTGAAGCCGCCCACCGCCCCGAATTCGTTGACTGCGGCGGAGCGGTTCACGGCTTCGTCAGCACCACGCTTTTGCCCTCGGCCTTGGGCACGCGCAGGACGGTGCCGTCCGCGAGCTTCACTTCGAGGACGGCGGCGGCGGGGGCAAAGTCCGTGCGGCGGACGAGGAATCTCTTCCCCAACTGGAGGGCGGACACGACTGAGCCGGGCTGCTTTGGAACGTCGAAGAACACGGGCTGTCCGTGGTCGAGAAATTCCTTGTGCTCCAGCGCCGCGGCATAGACGCGGTGGACGGGGCGGACCTCCTGCGCCAGCTCGGGGCCGGGACACCACATGGCAAAGGTGTCGTGCCCGCGCAGCAGCAGGTGCCACAGGAGTTCCTCGTAATTCGCCTCGGTCAGCGCCGCGAAATCCTTGGGCAGTTCTTTCGGCGGATTGGTGGTGGTCCAGTGGACGAAGGTGACGCGCGGGACGGCGGGCGTGGTGCGGCGACCCGTCGAGGTGGCTTCGAGCAGCAGGTTGTAGCACCAGCGATACTGGCGGTTCGTGAAGGCGTAGTCGCCGTGGAGATTGAACCAGGTGTAGATGACCGGCATGGCCACCGTGTAGCCACAATCCTCGAACTCGCGCGCCCACGGACGATAGAGCGCTTCGTGTTCCTTCGTGGCGGGCAGGCCGTCGGTGCGCTTCTCGAAGAAATCCCACCAATAGCGGCGGCCGTCGTGCGGGTTCATCGCGTAGTTGCCGATGCGGGCGTTGGGGAAATGACGCTGGATGGGTTTCACGAAAACCTCGCGCTGCATCTCGGCGCGGATTTTTCGGACCGTGGTTTGAAAGGCGGCGAAGTCGGTGTCGAGATTCGGAATCTTCGCGCGGCAGGTGACGCATCGGCGCGCAGCGGCCCAGCCATCGTTCCATTCGTTCGGCCCGTCGAACTCCCAGTCGGCCGCCCAAAAATCGAGGCGGAGCTGCTCGTGTTGATACTTTGCCAACCACGGCTCCAGACGCGCGCGCATGGCGTCGTAGCGCGGTTGCACGGCGAAGGGGCAGCCGGGCGACCAGAAGAAAGATTTGTCGAAAAAGGGCTTGCCGTCCTTGTCAATGTGGCCCGTGGCAGGGGTGCCGTTGTAGAAGCCGTGCGCGAGGCCGGTGGCGTCCACGCTGGTTTCGAAGCCCAGCTTTTTCTGGAGGCGCGCGACGCGGAGGGGGAACTCGCTGGCTTTCGCGAAGTCGTTGCCGCCCCAGCGGGCGAAGAGGGCGATGCCGCGGACGTCGAGCGCCTTGAGGACGCGTTCCAGTTCGGTGTCGTCGGCAGTCGCGGGGAAGTTCGGAGTCCACAGATAGAGCGGCAGGCGCTGGCCGCGCGGGAACGGGAGCGGCTGGGTTTCGCGCAGGACGATCTCCACGTCAGGCACCGGCGGCGGTGGCGGCGGCACGGCGGCGCGAACACCGACGGAAAGGCACAGCAAGAGCGCGGCGCGCAACAAGACCGAGCGGCCCAGGCTCGCACGGAGATGCCTTGCCGCGGGGGCGGCGACAGCTTGTCGCCGCCGGACTCCGAGGGCCAACGGCCGCCGTTCTTGACAACTGGCGGCCATGCGGCGACGGAGTCGGAAACTTCCAGCCAATGGACTGATCCCCGCGATGTGCCGGCCACCCACTTCGGTTTCCAGCAGGTGGCGCACGTCGGCAAGGTGCGGGAGAACGAGGTGCGGATGTTTCATAAAATTGAAAAATCGCAGCGGCATCGGGAAAAACTTCACCGCCCGCCCACCGCGACGACGCGGGCGTTGTCGAGGCGGAAGACGCTGAGCCCAAGGCCGCCGACAACGCGCGGCGCCAGCTTGAACGTGCCTTCCACCGTGACGCCGATGAGCACATGGCGGTCGAGCGTGATGGGGCTGTCCAGTTTCACTTCGACGGCCTGGCATGGGTTGGGCGGCGGGCCGAGACAGCAGGCATCGAGCGCCGACCACGTCAGGAGCAGGTGATCGCTCTTGGCCGCGCGCGTGGGACTGGTGAGGAAGCCTTTGAGCTGAAGTTGTTTTCCATCGAGCCAATGCAGGCGCTTCGGCAATTCCCAACTGCCGGCGGACGGCGCGTACGTTTCCGCCGCCGAGAGCAGCAGATCCCAGGTGACGAGGAACGGCTCGTTCGTCGTGCCCTGGCCGCGCACGACATACAACTGGTCCACGAGCCACGCGCCGTCGGTCATGCGGGACAATTGCATTTCGCCGCCCGGAGGGGCCGCGATGCCGTCCGGGCGGAGCGCTGCGGAGTTGGTCGGCAGGGTGGCAGCGAGCGCGGCATTGGCTTCGCGGGCTTTGGCGATGAAGCCGGCGACGACTGGCGAGGGCGCCGGCACCGGCGCGGAAAACGCGGCGGTTGGCGGGAAGGGCGGAGCGTTGGTGGCGGCTGGTGTGACCGGGTTGACGGTGGCGGCGTTGGTCGGCGAAGCCTGCGTCACCGGTCTTTCCGCCACCGCTCTCACTGCCGGCCGACGCCATGCGATCACACCAGCGGCCACGGCGATCAAAGTCGCAGTCACAAGAATCATCCAGCGGGGGCGCATGAAACCACGCTGCGTCATGCTTTCTGGCAAATCAATGGCCAACGCGGACAGTTCCGGAGACCCGGAGACCGGGCAGTTCGCCGCGCCGGCCCCATGCGGTGGCAACTGCCGCGAGGACTACACTGACGCGAAGAACCCAGCGCGGCGAAGGCGCCACCAAAGCGGAGCGCGACCGGCCTAGGTCGCAGCGCTTGGGACGGCCAGTGGGCGACCGAATGTTTTGACGACCTTCGGACTGCGGACGCGCTGCGGAGACAGCGGGACGCGGGCGATTTGGTCGGCGGCGCGGACTGTAGCCGCTCGGGAACAAGGCCGGGTTCGGCCGGGGAAATTGGGGCAAGGGAATCGGAAAGGACCCTTTCGCAGCGGACTAAACTGGCCGTCCTTGCACCGGGGAAATCCTCGCACGTCGCGAGAGCTTCCCCCGGAGCGTGGCGATGTGGGCAGACCACCAGCCGCAGCCGGAGGGGGGGCCGCACGGGATGCCTTCGATTTCAGCCGGTGCCTGCGGTTTTTGCGGCGTTGCGGCTGGTCGGCAACGGACACAGCCGCGCTCCTTGGGTTGCGGCTTCGTCGCCCTGATTCCATCTCATCTCTGCGGTCTGCTTTCCCATTTCAACTGATTGGAAACGGCTACGGGTTGAGACTTGTACCTTTGCGATACGTAACCGATTGCCAGTCCGGTTGGAGGAGAGAGGGGGATTCGAACCCCCGTTACCTTTTGAGTAATCACGCTTTCCAGGCGTGCGCCTTAAACCACTCAGCCATCTCTCCGCCGTCAACCAGCACCACCTTCGTCCGGCGATTGACGGGTGAAACCCGGTGCGCAAAAGGCAACTGCGTCACTCGGATTGGCCGTCAACAACCGCGTTGGCATTTCGCCAGAATTCACTGCTGGAGCAAGTTTATTCGCCGCGCTCGGTGAACAGCGCAGTGCGGCTATTTTCTGTTCGGCTGCGGACAGTGGGGGCTCGGCGGGTGGAGCAGGCTGGAACCGCGGATGCATCGGCTCGGGCGCTTTTCGCCGGCGCGAAGCCACGCGCACGATTGACGATCCGATCGGTCCTGTTCAGCCTTTTCCCCGACACCAATCACGCACCAGCACCCAACCCGCATGAAAAAATCTGCCAAGTCCGCTCCCGTCGCCGCCACCATCTCACCTGCGCCCAAGCCGGTGCCGGTCAGTTCCGGCCTCAAGATCACAGCCATCGAGACGGTCATTCCCGACGACATCATGCCGGGGTTGCTGCTGCTCCGCATTCACACGGACGCGGGCATCATCGGGCACGGCGAGACCTACTACGTGCCGCACGCGGTGGCGGCGATGATTCACGATTGGATGGGCCGGCGGCTGCTCGGCGCGGACCCGTTGTCCATCGAGAATCACTGGCGTTTTCTTTACGAACGGGCGAGCGCGTTCGGGTCGCGCGGTACGGAATTGCGAGCCATCAGCGCCATCGACCTCGCGCTGTGGGACATCCTCGGGCAGGTCTGTGGCAAGCCTGTGTGGCAACTGCTCGGCGGCAAGGCGCGAGACAAAGTGCGCGTTTACAACAGCTCCGGCGGCCCGACCTACGGCCGGCGTCTCGGCGCGGGGCGCGATCAGGGCTGGCCCGGTCACGGCGACGTGGGCAAGCCGGGGCCGCTCGAGGACAACTGGTCGTCCAACTACGCCGCGGGCGATCTTGCCGAGGAACTGGTGGCGGAAGGTTATTGCGCGATGAAATTCTGGACCTTCGACCGCGCGTTCCATGAGCACGGCGGGAATTTCCTCCCATGGTCAGCGGTAAAAGCGTGCGTGAAACCGATGGAAGAAGTGCGCGCGCGGGTGGGTGACAAGATCGAAATCCTGCTCGACGGCCACGGCTTCTTCCAACTCCCCGCCGCGCTGCGCATCGCCGAGGCCATGCGCGAGCTGCGCCCGCTCTGGCTCGAGGACATCATGCGCGTGGATAACGCCGATACGCTCGCCGATTTCCGCGACAAGGCCCGGCTGCCCATCGCCGTGAGTGAGATGCTAACGAGCCGCGAAGACTACCGGCTCGTCCTCGAACGGCGCGCGGTGGATTACGTGATGATCGATCCGACGTGGGTCGGCGGCATCAGCGAGACGCGGCGGCTGGCGGAGTACGCGCAGACTTACAACATCCCCGCGACGATGCACGACTGCACCGGGCCGCTGACACTCTTCGCCGGTCTGCACGTCGCGACGGCGGTGCCGAATGTGACTTTCCAAGAAAGCGTGCGCGCCCACATCCGGACGTTCTACAGCTCACTCATCGAAACGAATGTGGTCATCGAGCAGGGATTTGCGCTGCCGCCGGAGGGGCCGGGGTTGGGCACGAAGCTGAGGCCGGGGTTGTTTGATCCGGCGAGGGAGAGTTATCGGGTTACCCGGTGTTCGTGAGTGGGAAGAAGTAATTAGTAATTAGTGATTAGTAATTAGTGGCTGGTGATGCGTGATCCGTGATTATTGGGGGGATGGAGAGTAGTTATCGGTGAGAGACTATGAGTGAGTGGCATGAGTGACGGAACTGACAACGATCCTGCCCGTGCTGGGCGCACGGGGGTGTGGCGTGGGGGGGGGGATGTTTTCTCACGGCGGTTTCCACGGTCATCGGTGCGGCGCTGGGGCTGTGGATAGGATGGCTGCTCATGCCGCCGAAATGGGATCCGATGAAGGGTGGTTCCGAATTTCACGGCCTGAGTGTCGATTTCGAGCGCCTGTCCCACCTCGTGATCGGTTTCTTCGGCGGCGGCGTGGTGGGACTGATCGCGGGCGTGAGCGCGTCCGTGATTCTATTGCGACGACGCAAGCCCAAGCCGGCGGACGATACCAAACCTCTCTCTCCTGCCGCGGCACCGCAGCCGCCGACGTGAGGAGGCGGACGGCCCCGCGCTCAGCCCGCTCCGCCAACCGACCACGTTGGCCCCAGTGCTGTGCCGTCGGGTGCCCAAGTTTCCCGCATTTCCGTGGCTGCGGCTCTCTGTCGAGGGCGTCATGGCCCGCCTGAGTCTCAACTCCAATCCCGGCAACGGAGTTGGCAAAGGAATGGAGGCGAAGGAATGACGACGAAAAGTTTTCCCGTCTCCATTCCGTTGCCTCCATTCCTTTGCCCAAAACGCCCTTGCTCCGCTCCCGTGATCCCATCGGCACCGCGCCGCTCGCTGTCAACGGCCCCTACCGCCTGCCGAGTGCGGTGTTCTCATGGCACGCCTTTTTTCAGCGCCCGGGTTCACGTCACATCGGTGAGCACGCCCGGGAGCGTTGACTTTCAATTCCATGCCGCCGAAAGTTCCCCCGCTTTTATTTGATGAAAACGCTATCCCATCTCGCTGTTGTCGTCGTCGCGTCTGTTTCGTTCGCGCGCGCTGCTGATCCCGTGGACTTCACCAAGCAGGTCAAACCGCTGCTGGAACTCAACTGTGTCAAATGCCACGGCGAAGATCAGCAGAAGGGGAAGCTGCGTCTCGACACCCGCGAAGCCGCGCTCAAGGGCGGCAGCAACGGCACCGCGCTCGTCCCCGGCAAACCCGCCGAGAGCAAGCTCTACACGAGCACCACGCTCGCGCCCGACCATGACGACGTGATGCCGCCCAAGAAGGAAACCAAGCTCACCCCCGCGCAGACCGCCGTGCTCAAGGACTGGATCGAACAGGGCGCCAACTGGCCTGCCGGCGTGGTGCTTAAGACCGTGCGCCGCGTGGATTTCGTGAAGGACATCCAGCCGATCTTCGAGTTCAACTGCGTGGCCTGTCATCGCGATGGCTACATCAAGGGCGGTCTGCGCATGGACACGC
>BJHT01000275.1 GCA_014193395.1 Verrucomicrobiota bacterium | reverse complement strand
CTACTGCCCGGAAAATTCGGGTGATCTTGCCGCCGTGCGGTGGACGGGTGTCCTCGCCGATCAGCAGTCCCTCGCGCTCCATGCGCTCCAGCAGCGCGCGGGCGGCTTCGGGGGTGGTGACGATGCGGGCGCGGTGGACATCGCGGACGGAGACGGAATCCTGGCCCTTGCGCTCGCGGGCGGAGTCAAGGAGTTCAAGGACTTCTTCCTCAACCTTCGCGGCGGCGGCGTGGCGGCCTTTCGCCAAGATGTCTAGTTGCGCGGCGCTGAACCACTCGATGAGGCGGATGGCATTCTGCGCGGTTTCCAAGGCGAGGGGTTGGCCGCCGGCGTCCGGACCGTGCAACGCGGCGTGGAGCACCACGGCACCGCGCCATGCCTGCTCAGCGTAACGGGCGGCGAACGCGCCCACGTCGGTCAGATCGGCGGCGCGGCGGTCCACGACGGTGTTGTGGAAGGCGGTGAGCAGGGCAGCAGCCTCGGGTGTCGGCATGATGCGGTGCGGCGTTTCCGCATCGTGGAAGGCGGCGAGCAGGTCAGTGACGAGTTGCGCCCACTGGTCGCGCGCTTGATCGGAGAGAGTGGGAGGTTCACCCTCGATGCGCTGGGGCGTGGCGTGCGTGTGGCAGAGAAGCAGGCGGGGCAGGAAGCCGGATGCGCTGAGGGAGTCCTCGCCGAGCATGGTCGCCAGCAGATCGGGCTGGACGAACCAGCACAGCGAGAGGCAGGGACGATGCAGCACGACAGCATCGCGCCCTTGGCGGTCCACGCGGACGAAATCGCCGCTGAACGCGGAGAGGTAGAGCGACTCGTCGGTGGTCTTTCCGGGGTTGTAGCGGCCCATGAGGTTGTCCACGAGTTTTCTGGCGTCGGCGCTGGCGGAGAAGATGACCTCCCGATTGTCACGGAGCAGCACGGCGAGGCGCTCGGTGGTCACGTCTTGGGCGATGGTGCAGGGGAGCGCGGCCTTGCGGGTGAGATCATCCTTGCGCGCGAGTTTGTATTCGAGTTCGCCCACCAGCCGGTCGCGCTCCGTCGGGTCGCTCGATTTCGCCGCCTTCTTTTCCAGCGTGCCGATCTCCTTGTCCAAGACGCGAATCTCGCTCTGAAGCTGGGGGCTGGTTTTCGTCTTCCAGATTTCGAGATGACGTTGCTGGTGCTCGACCAGCGGCGCGGCGATGAGGCGGAAGGTTTCTGATTTGCCGCTGCCGGACTCCGCGCTCGCGAGCAAGAAGAGGTTGCCGCGGGTCGTGCGGTTCGGGCCACTGGCAACTTCGAGGCCAGCGCCGAGGGCCGCGGACACCACGCCCAGCGCGCACACGCCCGGCAGCGCGACCGGCACGCGCTCGCAGCGCGCGACGGCGGCAACGATGCCGGCCATGATCGGCGGCAGGCAGTCCACGGGAAACGGGATTGCCTCGGGTTCGTCCTCTTCCGGCAACGCCGGGAGTGGATTTGAAAACGCCCGGGGCGGTGAGGGCAGTTCGACCAGCGTGGCCGCAGCGACGGCGGCGAGGAGTTCCTCGGCGGTCGCGCCGGCGCGGGTCCAGTCGTTCGCGTCCTTGTGCGGTGGCGGGGTGATGACAGCACGGCAGGGGCAACCGCAGGCAGCGGCAGCCTCAGCGAGCCATTTCTCGGCTGGCGCGGGCTTGCCGTCGGGGCGGGGTGGATCGTTTTGGGGGAAAGCGAACACCGTGGCAGCGGGCGCGCAGAGTCCCGTGAGCAGGCGGCCATTGCCGGCACCGCGGGTGATGACTCCGGCGGTGTTGGCGGGCAGCTCGACGTGCCACTGGAGCCGGTCGGCGATGGCACAGAAATCCCATTGGGACTCGAAGGCCAGCACGGTGTTGGCCGTGGCGAGGTCGCCGACGATGAGCGGCGCGGTGCGCGTCCCGGCCGGATGGAAACGCCAACTGCCGTCCTCTTTCCGGCGGTAATGCACGGCGATGACGCGGCCGTCGGCAGCGTGAACGGGGAATGCGATGCGCTCGCCCTCGAACAAGCCGATGAGTCCGCACGCATGAAGCCAGGCGACAAACTCGGTGGAGTAGCCGCGCCATGCCGCCAGCTTCGCCCGCTGGTCGGGCGTGAAGGCGGCGAGACACGGCGACCAGTCGAACGCCGCAACTGGTTGCTCGGGTTTGGGACGCGGCGGCGGCGCGCTGGCGGGCGGCGCGCTTTCGACACCGGCGAGCTTGAGGAATTCGCGGCAGGCGTCGCCGTTGGCGAGTCCGTGGAACTTGGCGAGGTAATCCACCTCGTCGCCACCACCACAACCGGCGTGGCATTTCCAGCCCCATAATCCATCAGCGCGTTGATAAATGCTGTAGCTGGCGCTGGAGTCGTCGTGCCACGGGCAACGGGCGGATTTTTTGGCGTGGTCGGCGTGGCCGAGTTGGGCCATGAGCTGCGGCAGGGGCAGGCGACGCTTGGCTTCGGAGAGAAGGTTGCGGTTCATCGTTTGGCTCCGAGGTTGTTAAGCCGGGTTTTAACGCGGCAGTGGACCAACGCGACCGACCAGAACAGGCGTTCGCATAGGTGCTCGCCAAGAGCCAACAACACGCGCGCCAGCGATAGGAAAAGGAGTTGAAGTTTTTGGCTCATTGCACGTGCTCCTCGGGTTGAGCTTTGCCGCCCGCTTCGAGAAAACGGATGAAGTCCGACTCGCGGCAGAATTTTTTCGAGCCGACCTGAAGGACCGGCAGGCCGTGTTTGGTTTCCCATCTCCAAAACGTCGTTCTGGAGACATTGAATTTGCGGAGGAAGAACGCAACGGGCAGCGGGGTGTCCGAGACCTGCGGTGCTTGAGATTTCATGATTCATGGTCCTCCTCATTCGCCGCGGGCGTTGATGCCGTAATTGCGGCGGAGGTGTGCGAGCGCGTCGCGCCACGGGATCAGCACGATTTTCCCGACGCGCAGGTACGGGATTTTTTTGTCGTGGAGCCAGTTGTCGAGGCAACGCGAGCTAATGCCGACGCGTTCCGCAAATCTGGCCTTGCGGTCGAGTTCAGGTTCCGGCTTCGGCGGGGAACTGGAGGCCGGATGTTGTCCGTGGGATGGTGGCGTCTGCGGCGTGGGCTGTCCCGCGCCGGGGGTGGGCTGATTCAGGTCTTTCACGATGTTCCGAACGCACCCTGGCGGGCGGGAACACGTGGAAGGCGATCATCGCTCAACCGGAACTACCGGTGCTTCCGTCGCGTTTCCTGCGGGCGCAGGTGCGTTACGGTGCGAAAGAAAGAGGATGCGGAGCGCGTTGGCGACAAACCCAACCGAACGAATCCCCCCGATTTGGAAAAACTAACCGCGTGAAATCTTGGATCGAATCAACCTATTTCGCCACGGTAGCTCCTGCGCAATTGTGAGCGTGCGCGGCGAAGTAAAACGTCAAAAACCTGCGCCTGCTCGTGCTTGTGGTCTTTGTCGCTCGGGATTTTGAGTCCCCGTGATACTCGGAATGTGATGAAGCGCTCGTGTAACGCTGCGCGTGTTGCGGCGCTTGGCAGTTCGTTGCTTGGAATGTTCCGCGCTATCTCGCGGAGTTCCTCGTGGTGCAAAGCCAAGCTGTCTTCAAGGGTCCGCGCGCTCGAAGGTTCGCGCATCGCCGCGGCGTGGCGAAAGAGCGCTTCGAGGTTTTGCTTGAGGCGATCTACGCCCCGCCTGCCGCGGGCGGCATTGACGAGGATCGCGAGGTATTGTTGTAGGTCGTCGCGTTTAAGTATGGCGCGGAACACTCGGTCAAAACGGCGGACGGCCTGACGGTTTCGGGATGCCGACTTGCGAGAGAGACGCAGTTGTTTCCTAATCGCCTTGCGTCGTTTTGAGGGATAGCTGGTCAGATGCTCGGTAAACTTTTTGGCGACCCAAACGACGAAACGGGCGAGTCGCCGAGGGCCGTGTTTGGAGTCTTCGGCGGCAACGGCGCGAATGGTGCCCGAAAGCACGCGCTGAATACGCAATTCTCGAACGGAAGGATCGAGCGATTTCCAGCGCTCTTCCGCCAGAAAATGGGCCGCGATCTGGCGGAACGCGAGTCGAGTTTCTCCGCCGCGCGGGTAGAGGCGCGCGGCCAGTTCGACGCCCGCTTGACGCTCGATATGAGCAACCGCCGGATTCATATTTTGCCGCTTCATTGCCACCGCGGCGCTCCGCTCACCTCCCCACCGGACGGCGCATGATGATGTCGTCGGGGGTCATGCCGGCGAATTCCCAGCCTTCCTTCACGAGGCCGTTCATGGCGGTGTTCATGTAGAAGGAGCGGTCGTCGCAGCGGTCGGGGCGTGGGAGTTTGCGGAGTTCGGGGCCGATGAACTCGACGAGGCCGCCGGGGCGGATGACGTGGGTGTTGTCGCGGCCGGCCCAGCGGACGGTGAGGTATTCGCTGCGGGAAAAGACGGGCGTGGACTGCGCGTGGATCGTCGGGCGTGGCCAGAGGGCGGCGAGCGCGGCGAGCCCGAGCAGCGGCAGTGCGAGGAGCAGGCGATTCGTTTTCATGGGTGACAGCGGGCGAGGGTTCAGTAACGGGGCTTGGGCGGATCGACGGTAAAGCCGCCCTGACTTTTTTGGTTCAGGTCGAAGAAGATGCGTTTGGGTATTTGGTCCTCCTGGGAGAACCAGCCGCCGGTGCGGAAGGTCTTGGTCTGCGCGGCCTGGCCTTCGCGGGCTGGCAGCACGCGGATGATGAAGTCGGAGCTGCCGAAGTTGTGGAAGGTGCCATCGCGGTCACCCCACACGCGGACGTCGAGCGGGGTGGTCCCGACGAACTCGGAGTTCACTTCGACGCGGGCGCCGGGTTCGCTGGATTCGATTTTGACGTAGTAGGCGACGGTGCCGGCTGGGCCGCGTTCGGTGTTCGGACCGGGCGTGGTGGCGCAGGCGGTGAAGAGCAGCGCGGCGGTGCAGGTGGCTGCGGGGAATGGAAGTTTCATGCGCGGCAGGATGTTACATTGGCCTCGCGCAGTGACAAGGGCGTCCGGTCCGGCGAATCACGCCGCCACGGCAGGCAGGGGGACGATGTTGGCGGCCTCGGCCGGCGGACGGATGGCGAACCATTCCTCGGCCTGTTTTTCGGTCACGAGCTGGCGGTAGTGTTTGAAGATCATGCGCGGGGAGTTGCCGGCTTCAAGGGCGACCTGGTCGCAGTTCTTCACCTGGGCGACCCGATACGAGACGAAGCTGTGGCGCAGGCCGTTGTGTTTCCACGGGACACCGGCCAGAGGGGCGAGCCGGTGGAACAGTTGTTTGTCGGCACGCAGGAAGGTGGTGACGGGGCCGTCTGGCTGCGCGTAGGGGGCCAGCCACGCCGCTAGGTTGTCGGAGATCGGGACGATGCGGCGCGAGGCGGTCTTGGCGGTGCCGGCGGTCACCTCGATATGGCGCTCGGCGAGTTTGACCCGCGACCAGTCGAGGCGTTGGATTTCTGCGGCGCGCAGGCCGGCGAATGCGCCGATGGCGAGGTAGGGCACCATCTCGGGGCGGGCGACGGTGAGGAGTTGGCGGAGTTCCGCGGGGGTGAAGATTTCGATTTCGCTGACGGCGTCCTTGACCTTCTCGACATCATCCATTTCGCCGAAGTCGCGCGGCAGATATTTTTTCTTGATGGCGAACCGGACGAGGGTGCCGATGACGCGGCGGTGATTGTTCTGGCTGCGGGGGGACAGGCCGAGGCCGCGGAGAAATGCTTCGATCTGAGGCCCGGTGATGCTGGCGATGGGAACTTGAAAGGCATTGGCGAAGGAACCGAGGCGGGATTCGAGGTCCTTGAGGTAAACAGCGCTGTTTTGCGCGGCGCGCTTGGCGGCGACCAGCTCGTCGATTACTTCGCGCACGGTTCGGGCCTGGAGTCCTGCGGGGTGGCGCTTGAGGAAGAAGTCCACGGCCTCCTTGAGGCTGATGTTGTCGGGCAGACGCGAGGCAGCCTGGACGAAATCGCGAACGCAGTGGCTCAGGTCGGCGTTGGGACGCCAAGCGCGCAGCGTGTGCAACGATTTGACATACTCGGCGCGGTCGGTGCCGGTGAGTTTGAGAATCTCGGAGTCGCCGTTGGCGAGCTTGATGACGGCGAGTTCGGCCTCGGCGCGGGCCTTCGAGAGATCGGTGAACTTCTGCCGGACCCGTTTCTTTCCATGCCAATAGACGAGAGTGAACTGCTCGTGGTCGCCCTTGAGGACGCGCTCACCGGTGGCGGGGTCCACCCGGTAGATGCGATTGCGGGTGGGATAAATCGTGGCGGAGCAACCGCCCGCGCGGACGATGATGGGAGGGGAATCAGGTGCGTTACGGTGGGCTTTCATGGGTGAAAGTGTCCCGTATCAGTCCCGTATTTTCAAGAACTATCTAAAACACCAACAAAAAGTGGTGGAGGCGGCGGGAGTTGAACCCGCGTCCTTGGCAATCAAACCAGAAGCGACTACATGCTTAGTCAGGAGCGAGTTTCAGCCGCCGGATAACGTCCTGACTCGAATCCGTAGGCTTAGTCTGCATGAGATTATTTCAGCGTCACACGCGCAGTCTCCGCGTTTCGCCTAACCTGCTGTTGCGTTCATCCAGTTTAGCAGGTGTCCGCCGGTGAACGTCGCAGCCTTAGGCCGCGAGGGCTAATTCTTCGTTAGCGATTACATTTTGGTTCGATTTTTTACGAGGCCAACGAACCGTCCTCGGCATGCCGCCGCTGAAATGGCTACCTAGTCGAAACCAGTACGCCCCCAGCACGACGCGCGGACCGTCGCGGGCTTTGTTCCCGCCGTCAAGGTTCCTCCGCCGCGATGATCGGCCACAGCCACGCAGCCGCCCGCGGTACCTCCCCAAGTCGCACGAAAAATGGCGCGCGCCGGGCACCGTCCGCGTCGCCAACCTGATTGCTTTCGCCTCCGACGCGTGTATTACACCTGTGAATTAAGCCTCCCATTATGAATGCCCAACTCCGACAGCGACTGGAGCCCATCGCCGAAATGCAGCGCCAACTGGGCTATTGGCGCGCCTGGGTCGCGTGCTGGGCGGTCGCCACGCTGGCCGTGGTCGCGTTGCTCGTGACGCAGAAAACCAACGGCTGGCCGGTGGCCAACGCGGTGTTGCTCGTGGTCATGCTCGCGGCCACCGCGTGCTGGGTGTTGCGCTGGCGCGCGCGGCAGGTGCCGACGGATTACCAAGCGGTCGCGCGGCTGATCGAAGAGGAGCATCCGGATTTGCGTTCGCTGCTGCTCGCGGCGGTCGAGCAGACGCCGGAGAATGGTGGGACGGAACTGGGCTTTTTGCAGGAGCGCGTGGTGCTCGAGGCGGTCGCGCACAGTCAGCGCACGCGGTGGGGCACACGTCTCAATGAGCGTTTGCTGCGCGTGCAGTGCGCGTGCCTCGCGGTGTTCGGCTTGTGCGTCGGGCTGTTTTCCTTCGCCGGCCGTCCGGTCGCGATGGCCACGGCGGTGCCGCCGTTGATCAGCACGGTGAAGTCGGGCGTGACGGTGACGCCCGGTGACGCGTCGGTCGAACGCGGCAGCGGGTTGGTGGTGTTGGCGCAATTCAAGGGCGTCGTGCCGACGGACGCGACGCTGGTCGTGACCACGGCGCAGGGGCAGCAGCGCCGCATTCCGCTCGCGAAGAATCTCGCCGACCCGGTCTTCGGCGGCACGTTGCCCGAGGTTGCCGCCGACCTTTCCTATCGCGTCGAATATGGCGACGAGAAGACGCGCGATTTCAAAATCAGCGTCTTCGATTTCCCCCGGCTCGAGCGCGCCGATGCGCAACTGACTTACCCGGCTTACACCGGGCTGGCGCCGAAGCAGATCGCGGACACGCGGCGCGTCACGGCGGTCGAGGGCACGACGCTCGAATACACGTTCAAGCTGAACAAGCCCGTGGCCGCGGCGCGGCTCATCGCGCGGGACAAGTCGGTGATCGATCTCCAACCCGCGCCGGCCGGCGCGGCGACGCTGCAGCTCAAGACCACGCTCGACCAGAGCCAGCGCTACGAATTGCAGCTCGTCGATGCCGCCGGCCGCACGAACAAGGTGCCCGCCGACCTCGTGCTCGAGGTCACGCGCAACCGCCCGCCGCAGTTGAAACTCGCGTCGCCGCGCGGCGATTCGCGCTTCTCGCCGATTCAGGAGGTCAGCTTCCAAGGCGAGGCGTGGGATGATTTCGGCCTGAAGAATTTCGGCATCGCCTACACCGTCGCCGGGCAGGAGACGAAGGTGGTCAGCCTCGGCACCAACTCGGCCGCGGGCGAGAAGAAGCCCTTCACCCATCTGCTCGCGCTCGAGGGCCTCGGCCTGCAACCCGACCAGCTCGTCACGTTCTATCTCTGGGCCGATGACGTCGGGCCGGACGGCCAGGTGCGGCGCACCGCGAGCGACATTTATTTCGGCGAAATCCGGCCGTTTGAGGAAATCTTCCGCGAGGACGAATCGGGCGCGAAACCGCCGAAAGAAGGCGCGGGCGGCCAGGGCGAGGAAGCCGAAAAGCTCGCCGAGTTGCAGAAACAAATCATCGCCGCGACGTGGAAAATTCAGGGGCGCGAAACCGCCGCGAAAGTTTCGGGCGCGTTCTCGAACGACGTCACCGTCGTGCGCGAGTCGCAGGAAAAAGCGATCGGGCTGCTCGAGGCGTTGAAGGAAAAAGCACGCGACGAGAAAACCAAAAAACTCGCCGACACCGCGCAGGAGGCGATGGAGAAGGCCGTCGATCTGCTCAACGAAGCGACCACGAAAAACGCCGCCAAGCCGCTCGTTCCCGCCGTCACGTCCGAGACCGCGGCGTATCAGGCCTTGCTCAAATTGCAGGCCCACGAATACACGGTCTCCAAGGGCCAGCGCAGCGCCGGCAAAGGCAAGGGCAAGGCGGGCGCGCAAAGCCAGATCGACCAACTCGATCTCAAGCAGGCGGAGAACCGTTACGAGACGCAGAAGCAGGCCAGCGCGCAGCCTGAGGACCCCGGCAAGCAGGAGCAGTTGCAGGTGTTGAACCGCCTGCGCGAACTCGCCCGCCGGCAGGAAGACATCAATGAAAAGGTGAAGGAATTGCAGACCGCCTTGCAGGAGGCCAAGACCGAGGCGGAGCGCGAGGAGATGCAGCGCCGCCTCAAGCGCCTGCGCGAGGAGCAGCAGGAGATGGTCAAGGACATCGACGAGTTGAAGCAGCGCATGGAAAAGCAGGAAAACCAGGCCACCATGGCCGACGCGCGCAAGCAGCTCGACCAGACCCGCGACCAGGCGCAGAAGGCCTCGCAGCAGCTCGACGAAGGCAAGACCGCGCAGGCTCTCAGCGCCGGCACGCGCGCGCAACGCGAGCTGCAGGAGTTGCGTGATGAGTTCCGCAAAAAGAATTCCAAGCAGTTCTCCGAGGAAATGCGCCAGATGCGCAACGAGGCCCGCCAGCTCGCGCAGAACCAAGAGGACATCGCGCAGAAAATGCAGTCCGTCGGCGAGCCGAAGCGGCGCAGTCTCACCGACACCGGCGAGCGGCAGGAATTGCAGACGCAGCTCGCCCAGCAGAAGAGCGCGCTGACCAACCTTACGCAGAACATGCGGCAGGTCACCGAGCAGGCGGAAACCGCCGAGCCGCTGTTGTCCAAGCAGCTGTACGACACGCTGCGCAAGACCGGTCAGGAGAATCTCGACCGCAATCTCGACATCACGGCGGAACTGGTGAAACGCGGCTTCGTCCCGCAGGCCGGCGAGCCCGAGAAGCAGGCGCGCAAAGGCATCAACGAATTGAAGCAGGGCGTCGAAAAAGCCGCGGAAAGCGTGCTCGGCGACGAGGCCGAATCACTCAAGACGGCCCGGCGCGAACTGGATGATCTGCTCAACAAAGTGGAAAAAGAAATCGCCGCCGCGACCGGACAGAAGGGGGACGGAGGAAAGGATGGAAAGCGGGACGGAGCGAAAGGCGACGGCGAGAAACCAGGCCAGCGTGCGGATGCCAGCAAGGGCGAGAAG
>BJHT01000274.1 GCA_014193395.1 Verrucomicrobiota bacterium | reverse complement strand
CGGCTGCCGATGAGCAGGCAGAGGAAGAGTGTTTCGCTTCCCTAACCCGCCATTTGCTCCGCGCTTACGGCGGAACGCGCAAGACGTTCATCATTCAAAATTGGGAGGGAGATTGGGCACTGCGGGGCACCTTCGATCCGGCTACGATTCCCTCGTCCGCCGCGACTTCAGCGATGACGCGATGGCTTGCCGCGCGGCAGCGGGGTGTCGTCCTGGCGCGGGAGGAGTTCGCGGCGGGCGGCGCCCGGGTTTTTCACGCGTGCGAGGTGAATCTTGTCCACCAGGCAATGGAAAAGGGCGCGCCGAGCGTTACCGTGGACGTGTTGCCGCACGTCGCTGTGGATTTGGTGTCCTACTCCGCATGGGACACGAAGGATTCTCCGGCGCGCTTCGGAGAAGCACTGGCCTTCATTGCAAAGCATCAGCGCCCGAGTGGACCGTTCGGAAAGCATGGAATCTATGTCGGTGAGTTTGGTCTGCCAGAGTCCGAAGCGACTCCGAAACGGGTTTTGGAGCGCACCGCAGAGTTGCTGAAGGTGGCGCAGCGTTTCGGATGCCCGTATGCGGTTTACTGGCAGCTCTACTGCAATGAGCCCGTCACTAAACCCGCGAAAGCGAATGCCGACTACAAAGGCTTCTGGCTGGTGCGGCCTGATGGAACCCGCAGTCTCGTGTGCGATCTCTTCCAACGAATGGACAGGCCTAGGGCTCCACTTGAAACGGCAACAACTCCAGTTCGCTAACGCTTAGCTCTCATGCGCCGACAAGTAAGACTTAATCAAGACCCCGTGGACGCGCGGCAGTTTGAGGTCACAGTCAAGCACCTCGCGAATAGCCTGAACTTCGGGCAGGAGGAGTCGGTGTTTCACGGCGCGGGACTGGAGTATGCCCAGTCGCGGCTCTATGTGGCGGGCGACCCGGTGAAGTCCATTGATTGGAAAATCTCGGCGCGGGTCGGCAAGCTCTTCATCAAGGAATTTCAGGAGCCGAAACAGATTCCGCTCTATCTCCTGCTTGATACTTCGGCCTCGATGTGTGTCACGTCGCAGCCGTTAAGCAAATATGCATGGGCGGTGCGGATTGCCACGGGCATCGCGCTCGCGGCGCAGGCGAACATGACGCCCGTCGGCCTGCTCGGCTGCGGCGCGCGCGAGCTGCATGTGCGCCCCACGCTCTCGCGCAACGTCGTCCTCGAATGGTCGCACCAGCTTCGCCACCACGACTTCCTCGAAGACACCTCGCTGGCGGCCCGCGCGCGCGAGGTCGCGCCGTCGCTGAAACGCCGCACCATGATCATCGTGCTGAGTGACCTGCACGATCCCGAGGCTTTTCCGGCGTTGCAGGTGCTCGCGCAGGAGCACGACGTCATTGTGGTGCATCTCCAGGACCCGGCTGAACTGGACGTCCGCGGCGCGGGACTTTTCCGCGGCGTCGAGGCCGAGTCGGGACGCGGGTTCGTGGGCCACGGCCGCCGCGCGTGGGTGGATGCGGAAGGCTGGAAGAGCGAACTCACCCGCTTCGGCATCGACTATCTGCACCTGCCGACCGACGAGCCGATCCTCGGCAAGCTGCGGCACTTCCTGAAACGCCGCGGCTTCGGCGGGAGCGCCGGAAGATAACATGAAACCTGAAGCTTCCTTTGCCCCTGAACGCACGCGCGCCATCGTCGCGGGCTGCGTCTTCTTGGTCCTGGTTGTCTTTCTTTTCTGGCCGAAGAAAAAGGATGACTCGCTGAATGTTCCGCTCGGCGTGGAACAGGCGGCGATTGTCACTTACAGCGGGCCGCCGGTCGCAGTGACACCGTATAAGTGGGGCGTGGCGGTGAACGTGCGTATCGCGAAGGTGACCGAGCAGCCCGGCACGCGCATCTACGATGTGCGCTACATCGTCAATCGCGCCGGCACCTTTGATCTCAAGGATTATCTCATCGGCGAGGATGGCAGCGCGCTCGCTGGCCTGCCGTCGTTTAAGTTCAACGGCGACCCGAAGCTCTCCAAGCATCTCGACGCGCGCATCCAGGAGACTGAAGAAATCGCCGTGGAAGTGGGCGGCCGCTATTACTTAACACTGGCTGCGCTGGGCGTGTTCTGGATCGTGTGGCTGCTCCTCCTCATTTTCTACGGTCGCGCCAAGCCCGCGCCCGCCGCCGTCGCGCCGCCCGAGCCGACGCTGGCCGAATTGCTGCGCGCCATGCTCGCCCAACTCGAAGCCGGCACCCTCGACGCCGAAGCCAAAGCGAAAATGGAAATGCTTCTCCTCCGCCGTTGGCGCGAGGAACTGGCCCTCGCCAATGTCCCAATGAACACCGCCTTCGAGGCCATCAACCGCGACGCCAAGACCGGCAATCTGCTGCGCCAGGTCGAGCAGTGGCTCCATAACCCAGCGGCCAAGGTGCCGCGTGAGGCTATCGCCGCGGTGCTCACGCCTTATACCGTGGAGAGTGCAGCCGCGGAGGGAAAAGTAATTAGTAATTAGTGATTAGTAATTAGTAGGGACCAGCTCGTAACCATGCACGCAGACATACTCCAATCGGGGGCGCAGATCAGTTTCTTGCGACGGCCTGGGCGCGTTGTCGCAGTCCCGCAGGGACGATCGAGAATAGCCCAGCACTTCAGTGCTGGGTTGGCGGAGAGGGAAGCGAGGAGTCCCGGCAGGGACGAAAGAGGTGAGACGGAGCAAGGTTTCTTTCGTCCCTTCCGGGACTTGGTTCCCCACGGACACAGACCCAGCACTGAAGTGCTGGGCTATTTTCTACCGCCCGCCGGGCTGAATCCGAGCACCAGATGCCGGCCAAAATCTAAGACGCTACCCCAATCACCCGACGCCTCCGCACTAATCACTAATTACTAATCACTAATTACTTCCCCCCCTCCCCCATGATCTTCCTCCACCCCCAATGGCTCGCCCTCCTCGCGCTCCCGGTGATTCTCGCGTTCTGGGAGTGGGTCCGGCGCGGGCAGCCGATTGCGCTGCCGTTCGATCATGGCAAGCAGGGACGCGGGCTGGTGCTGCGGTTTCTGGTGTTGTGCGCGAACTGTCTGCCGGCCGGATTGCTGGCGCTGGCGATCATTTTCCTCGCGCATCCGGTGACTTTCCTGCCGCCGGAGGTGGAGCGAAAGCTGACCAATGTTCAGATTCTCCTCGATACTTCGGGCAGCATGGCCGAGCCGCATGGTTCGCAGGCGGCGGGACGCAACCGGCGCTTTGACTCGGCGATGGATGCAATCGAGAAGTTCATCAACTACCGCAAGGGCGACGCCTACGGACTCACCATTTTCTCGCGCCACTACATCCACTGGGTGCCGCTGACTTTGGACACGCAGTCGATCATGCTCTCGCGACCGTTCATTCAGCCGGACAATCCGCGGCTCGATCCGCCGTCGATGGGGCGGCACGGGTTGCCGGACGCGTTGTGGGGCATCACCTACATCGGCAAGGGACTGCTCGGCGTGGCGGATTTGCTGGCGCAGCGTCCCGAGGGTGACCGCATGATCATCATGATGACCGATGGTGAGAGCAGCGACATCCTGCCGCCGCGCGACTCGGAGATCATTGCTCGGCTGCGTGCGGGAAGGATCATCCTCTTCAGCATCATGATGACTGAGGAAGCCATCCCGCAGCCGCTCATCGGCATCACGCGCGCGACGGGCGGCGAGGTCTTCAACGCCGCCACACCCGAGGCGCTGCACGCCGTATTCGCGCGCATCGACCAGATGAAGAAAGTCGTGGTGCTCGAGAAGAAGCCGCAGGTCGCGGATTTGTATGAGCCGTTTTTTGGGCCGGCGATTGCGCTGCTGGTGCTGAGTGTGCTGGCGTTGTTTGGGCTGCGGTTTACGCCGTGGTGAGGGGGGCGTCGGACAGGGGCGGACGTGTCGGACGGGTCCGACGCGCTGCTGAGTTGGAAGTCGCCGACAGAGCGGGTTTGGAAGCCTGCTCTACAAGGACGGGCACTCGCTGGCGGGTGCGCTCCCCGTTCGGCTTTGGAGTTCCGTTTCAATGGTGCGGAGGTGCGGCGCGTCAGGCACCCGTGTTTCTTAGCCCGACGCCGTTTATTTGCCTGCCGCAGATCCTTTTGTATTTGTGGCTGGTGCTGTGCGCGGTCGTCGCGGGGCCGCGGGGCGGCGTCGCGGCGGAGCAGGTGGCGGCGGGAAGTGGCAAGGCGGGGCTGACGGTTTTTCCGGCGGAGTTGGTTTTGCCCGTGGGCGCGACGCATCGGTTGGCGGTGACGCGGACGGATGGCGCGGGGCACGAGGTGGATGTCACGGGCGCGGCGGAGTTGGTCGCGAGCGCGGACGCGGTGGCGGCGGGCGAGGGACGCGGGATTGTGCGGGCGAAGGGCCCGGGGACGGCGAGCGTTCGCGTGCGGCAGGGCGGGAGCGAGGCGGTGGTGAAAATCCAGGTGGTGCCGGCGCCGGCGGTGCGGTCGCTGAGTTTCGTGAATGACATTTTACCGGTGCTCAGCCGCGCGGGTTGCAACGCGGGTTCGTGTCACGCGAAGCCGGACGGGCAGGCGGGTTTCAAGCTGTCCGTCTTCGCGTACGATCCGAAGGCGGACTACGACTTCATCCTGAAACATGCGCGCGGGCGGCGCGTTTCGCCCGCCGCGCCCGAGGAGAGTCTGCTTTTGCGCAAGCCGACGATGGACGTGCAGCACGGCGGCGGGCTGCGATTGCAGCGCGAGTCGGATGCGTATCGGCTGCTGGTGGAATGGATCAATCAGGGGATGCCGTTCGGGCGGACGAATGATGCGACGCTCGTGGGCATCGAGGTTTTCCCGCGGGAGCGGCGCTACCACAAGGACGCGGTGCAGCCGTTGCTGGTGCGGGCGAAATATTCCGACGGCGCGGTGAAGGACGTGACGCATCTCGCGGATTTCAGCTCGAACGACAAGGAGATCGCGAAGGTGGACGAGCACGGGGTGGTGACGATTGGCCGCAGTTCGGGACAGGGCGTGGTCATCGCGCGGTTCATGGGTTTGGTGGATGTCGCGCGGCTGACGGTGCCGACGGATCGCGAGCTGCCGGACGCGCTGTATGCGGCGCTGCCGGAGAACAATGACATCGACCGGCTGGTGTACGCGCAGCTCAAGAAGCTGGGGTTCGCGCCGTCGGGGACATGCACCGACGCGGAGTTTGCGCGGCGGTCGTCGTTGGATGTGACCGGGCAGCTACCGTCGCCCGAGCAGGTGCGGGCGTTTCTGGCGGACCGCGATCCGGCGCGGCGCGAGCGATGGATCGACCGGCTGCTCGAAAGCCCGTCGTATGCGGATCATTGGGCGGTGAAATGGGCCGATCTGCTGCGGGGCAATCCGTCGCGCGTCGGCGTGAAGAGCGTGTATGTGTTCGACAACTGGCTGCGCGACTCGTTCCGCCAGAACAAGCCGTACGATCAGATGGTGGGCGAGCTGCTCGTGGCGCAAGGCTCGACGCACAAATACGGGCCGACGGTGTTTTTCCGCGACCGCCGCGAGCCGGCGGATGTGGCGACGATTGTGAGTCAGATTTTTCTCGGCATCCGCATGGAGTGCGCGAAGTGCCATCATCATCCGAACGAGAAATGGAGCCAGACGGACTTCTTCCAGCTCGCGGCGTTTTTCGGCGACATCAAGCGGAAGGGTCAGGGAATCTCGGCTCCGATTTCCGGCGAGGCGGAGTTCATCTATTACGGCGCGGGCAGTGCCGTGAAGCATCCGGTCACGGGTGAAAAGCTCAGCCCGACGCCGCCGGACGGCCCGCCGGCACAGCTCGAGGAAGGTCGCGATCCGCGCGAGGCGTTCGTCGCGTGGATGCGGCGGCCGGACAATCCGCACTTCTCGCGCGCGATAGTGAACCGCGTGTGGGCGGAGCTGCTGGGCCGGGGGATCGTCGATCCGGTGGATGATTTCCGCGCATCGAATCCGCCCTCGAACGAGGCGCTGCTGGATTTTCTCGCGCGCGATTTTGCGGGCCACGGCTTCGATTTGAAGCACCTCATGCGCACGATTCTGCGGTCGCGCGTGTATCAGCAGAGTTCGGTGGCCAATGAAAACAACTTGGCCGACCTGCGGAATTTCTCGCGCTCGTATCGGCGGCGGCTGGCGGCGGAGGCGTTGTCGGACGCGGTCTTCGCGGTGACGGGCGTGGCGGATTCATTCCAAGGTTTGCCACCGGGCGCGCGCGCGGTGGAGACGTGGAATCACAAGCTGGACTCGGATTTTCTGGATGCGTTTGGGCGGCCGAATTCAAGCGCCGAGTGCCCATGCGAGCGCGACACCAAGGCGAGCGTGGTGCAGGTGCTGCACCTGATGAACTCGAACAAGCTCCAGTCGCGGATCAGCGCGACCGAGGGCCGCGCCGCGCGGTTGGCGGGCGGCAAGGCGACCGAGGCGGAGATCATCGCCGAGCTGTATCTGGCGGCGTATGGACGCTTCCCGACGACGGAGGAAACGCGGCGGGCGGAGGTCGCGTTCAAGGGCGACGGCGCGACGCGCAAGACCGGGACTGAGGACGTGATGTGGTCCCTGATCAATTCCGCAGAATTCATTTTCAACCACTGAGCAGCGACGTAAGTTCACCAGCGAACCGGAGACCATCATGAGCGAAATAAAGACCAACTGCGCGGGCGTGCGACGCCGCGATTTCCTGCAACTCGGCTTGGGTGCGGCGGCGGGCATCGGCTTTTCCGACCTGCTGCGGCTGCGCGCGCAGGGCGCGGCGGCGATGGGCAAGGCCAGTCCGGACGAGGTGCGCTGCATCCTCGTGTGGCTGGATGGCGGGCCGAGCCATTTTGAGTCGTTCGATCCGAAGCCGGACGCGCCGCGCGAGATTCGCGGACAGTTCGGCACGATCCCGACAAAGATTCCCGGCGCGCATTTTTCGGAAGTCGTGCCGCAGCTCGCAGCGGCGTCGGACAAGTTCACGATCGTCCGCTCGATCTGCCACAAGGATCCGAATCACGGCGGCGGCAATCATTACCTGATGACCGGCGCGCCGACGCCCGTGCCCGTGGGTTGCGGGGCGTTTGTCACGTTTCATCCGTCGTTCGGCTCGGTGGTGTCCTACAAGCGCGGCGTGCGCAGCGGGATGCCGGCCTACATGACGATGCCGTCGATGACGCGCTCGGGCGGACCGAATTTTCTCGGCGGCCAGCACGCGCCGTTTGTCATCGGCAACGATCCGAATGGCGCGGACTTCAAGGTGCGCGACGTGGTTTTGCCCACCGAGATCAGCGAAGGGCGCGCGATGACGCGGCAGCAGTTGCGGCAGTCGCTCGATCAGATGGCGCGCATCAACGACGCCGAGGCGGAGGACCCGACGCTGAGTTTCGACAGCTTCTACCGGCAGGGTCTCGAACTGGTGTCGTCGCCGACGGCGCAGGCGGCGTTCGATATTTCGCGCGAGCCGGAGAAGGTGCGCGACATGTATGGGCGGAATCCGCTGGGGCAGCGGTTGCTGTTGTGCCGGCGGCTGGTCGAGGTCGGTGTGTCGTTTGTGACCTGCTACAACGGCGGCTGGGATCATCATGTGGATCTTTTCAAGGTGGTGAAGGAGACCTTCATGCCGAAGCTCGATCAGGGCTTGTCGGCGCTGATCCGCGATCTGGATGACCGCGGGTTGTTGAAGAACACGCTCGTGATTTGCCTGGGCGAATTTGGGCGGACGCCGATCATCAACGAGCGCGCCGGACGCGATCACTGGCCGGGCGCGATGTCGGTGCTGATGGCGGGCGCGGGCGTGCCGCGCGGACACATCGTGGGCGCGACGGACTCGAAGGGTTACTACGCGTCCGAGAATATTTATTCGCCGGAGGATTTCGCCGCGACGCTCTACACGAAGATGGGCATTGATCCCGAGCAGGTGCTGCACACGAACACGGGGCGGCCCGTGCAACTGGTCAACGGCGGGCGCCGGATCAAGGAACTGTTCGCTTGAGCGTGAGCCGGGCGGGTGAGAGCGGGGCGAGCGGCGCGGGGGAGAGCGCGCCGCTGGCGTGCAGTTTTCGGCGGCCCGCCGAAAACTTCGTTCCACAAACCTTCTCGCGCCGAAGACAAGGCAGACTGGGGAACGGCGGTTTGGGCGGGCCGCCCAAACCGGCACGCCAGCGGCGTGCGCTCCCCTGCCGGGGCGGCGGTTTCGCTGCGCTGCCGCTCTTGTTGCTCGCGCTCGCGCTGCTCGGTTGTCCGGCTTGGAGCCGCGCCGAAGCGCCGGTCATCGAGTCGATGTTTCCGCTCGGCGGACAGGCGGGGACGACGGCGAAGGTCACGTTCACCGGCAAGCTCGGGCCGGGGCCGATCGGGGGTTGGGTGAACTTTCCCGGCGGCGTGGTGAAGCCCGACGGCACCAACGGAAATTTCCAAATCGTCATCCCGACAAACACGCCGCCCGGCCCGTATTTGCTGCGGCTGTTCAACACGGATGGCTCGTCGCGGCCGCGCATTTTCATGGTCGGCATTTTTCCCGAGATCACGGAGATCGAACCGAACGACAGCGTCACCAAACCGCAGGCAATCACGAATTTGCCCGTCACCATCAATGGCCGCTTCGACAAAGCCGGCGATGTCGATTTGTTCGCGGTGAAGCTGGCGACGGGGCAGACGCTGGTCGCCGAGGCCGTGGCGAACATGCTGGGGTCGTCGATCGACCCCGCGCTCACGTTGCGCGACGCGGCCGGGAATCAGGTGGCGTTCGCGCACGACGGCATCGGGCTGGACGCGCGGCTCGCGTATCCGGTGAGCAAGGCGGGGACTTACATTGTGCAACTCGCGGGGTTCGCGTATCCGCCGGCGGCGGACGTGCGATTTGTCGGCGGCAAGAGCCAATTCTACCGGCTCATGCTCACGACCGGGGCGTATTTGCGGAGCAGCTTCCCTGCGGGCCTTGCGCGCGGTCAGGCGGGAAGCGTGCAGCTCAACGGCTGGAATCTGGCGGGGACGAATCAGGTTCTCGCGCATCCGGTCGCGGCGGCGGCGGTGACCGGGCGGGTGGATTTTGCAGAGATCACGCGTGCGGCTGTTCCGAACCGGCTGCGGTTGGCGCTGGGAGATGGGGCCGAGGTTTTGGAAATCGAGCCGAACGACACGCGAGAAAAGGCGCAGAAAATCACGCCGCCGGTGACGGTGAACGGGCGGCTTGATCGCGCGGGCGATGTGGATCGCTTCGCGTTTTCCGCGCGCAAAGGCGAACGCTTCGAGTTCAAGTTGCTGGCCGGGACGCTGGGCGGGCCGATGGATTCGGTGCTGGTCATCGAGGACGCCGCCGGCAAGGAACTCGCGCGCGTGGATGATTCCGCCGGTGACACCGACGCGCGGCTCGTCTGGGCGGCGACGGCGGAGACAAACTACTTCGTGGCGGTGCGCGATCTCTTCAGCAAAGGCGGGCCGGATTTTGTCTATCGGCTGGAGGTTGGCCCGCCGGCTCCGGGGTTCACGGTGGCGGTGGATACGCACGCGTTTGCGGTGCAGGTGGGAAAAACGAATGAACTGAAACTCACGGTGACGCCGGTGAACGGCTACGCGTGCACGAATCTGCAGGTCGTAGTCGAGGGGCTGCCGGACGAGGTCACGGCGCAGGTGCCGAAGATCGCGGCCAAGGGCGGCGAGGTGAAGGTGAGCCTCATCGCGAGCGTGGACGCCGAGCCTTCCAATCAGCCGATCCGCGTGCTGGTGGTCGCGCCGGAGTTCAAGCCGGCGAAAGTGCGGCCGGCGATTTTCACGGTAAACGCGAAGGACACGTCGCCGGAGCTTTTCATTAATCAGACTGACGCGCTGTGGCTGACGGTCACGTCGGGACCGGCGCTGGCCAGTCCGGTGGTGAAGAAGAAAAAGAAGAAGTGAGCCGGCGTGGTAGGGCTGCGCTGCGCGCGTCCGTGACCTGTCCCCGACCGACGTGCGGGGTGCAACCAACGCACCCTTATCCTCGACTCTCCCGCCGGGGGACAAGTCAGGGCCGCGCGCAGCGCCGCCCTACCACGCTGCCCACGC
>BJHT01000273.1 GCA_014193395.1 Verrucomicrobiota bacterium | reverse complement strand
AGCGGTTGCAGCAGTTCCCATTGCGGTTCGGTGAGATCAGTCGGATAGCCAGGTTCATTCATTTCCCCCATCTAAGCACAGGGGGTGGGTCATCTACGGGGGGACCCCCACTTTTAAAACACGCTCTTATCCATCTGTCGCCCGCGCTTCTTCTTGCCACCCTTCTTGCCGTGATGACATCGGGATGCACCTCAGTGACCGGCGGACGGCCCATCAAGCCCAGCGCGACCGCCTTTGTCACCGACGGCACCACCACCGGTCGAGAAGTGATCGAGAATCTCGGACCACCACTGCTCGAATTGGAACACGGTTGCCTGCTTGTTTATTCTTGGGAAACCAGCAGCCACCTTCACTTCACAATCTACACCCTCGGTCGGGAGACCGGGGAGGCTGGCCCCAAGCCGAAGCAGTGGGTCTTCTGCGTGGCGACTGACCGCTTTGATCGGGTGCTCCGCCACGCCACCATCACGGCCGCCGAAAACGAGTCAGTTCGCGACACCGCTTTCGCATGGTATCGCAAAGCCCGCCATCCATCGTCGATCGCCGATAGCCAACTCGCAGGGCCTGCCTTTTCTCAACAGACCAAGGGATCGCCAATAGCCAAAGGGGATTCGTTTCCAACCGACAAGCCACAACTAAAACGCTGATCCAACTCACATCCAGTCACCACGGCATTTGGACCCGTCCAGATCATCATGCAATAGCCTACGACCGACCCGTTCACGAACTAACACCGATAAGCGAAAGGAAACCCCATGAATGCTAGAATGTTAATCGCCGGATTAATTGCCGCCCTGCTCGCCGGCTGCATGTCCACGCGGGAGCAGGCCGCGCGCTCGCTGATCCCACCGGCAAACTCGACCCGGGAGAGCCGTCAGCGCGACATATTGGAATGCGCCAAGGCCGCGGAGCGCGCTATCTATGCCGGAGCACCACCGCTGACACCGGCGGAGAAAGCACCGCTCGGTGGGCGCTCCACCCAACGGTTTTGGGTGCGAACGGGATCACCGTTGCGTCCCCACGGGTACCGTCCGGTGATCGACAAGGATATGGTGCCGTGTCAATGGGGCGGGTTTGATTACGGAGCCCCGGGCGATTGTTCCGATCGCTACGTGCTTTGCCTGATGAGGCGCGGCTATCAATGGCCCATGCCGGTATCAAAGTAAGCTTAATACCGATTTTGTGTTTGTTGCTCCCGGAACTAACCAACCAAGCATCATGGAATAACCTGCGAGCTACACCTGCTACAAGAATTTAGTGAATCTCGAATGTCAGTCGTTAGTAACAATCAACAGAACTCAATTATGAAACCTCAAGGAATGAATCGGGCGGGGCAGCGTCTGTTTGCCATCGGCCTGTCCATGCTGCTGGCGGGCTGCGCCACGTTTGAACATCAGACCACGGAAATGGAACCGCACGCAGTGATCACCGTCGTCAAACCCTGGGAGGTGGCGGTCGGCGAGCGCGTGGTAAAGTCACTGGACGGACTGCCGGTCAGTGGAGGTAAGAGTTATCGCGTGCGGCCGGGCGGCCACGCCGTGGTGGTGGAGTTCACGGAACTCATCAGCGAGACGGCAAAACCCAAGACGGTGGTCCTTTTGGGAAAGGCGGTGTCCGAGCCGACGGCAGACGTTCGGATGTCGGACGGCGCGCCGACCTCGGTTACCGGGCAGCTTCCTTTCCAAAGCATGCAAATGGCCAACGTCACCCGCGAGGCGCGTCGCCTGCGGTCGTTGACCAACTCGATCACGGTGCAGGCGGGCGGCAGCTACCGACTGTCTGGCGACGAATTTACGAGTCAACGGTAGTCAGGCGGGAGCGAGGACATCTTGCCGCCATGAGTCAGGAACTGAACGCCGGATTGCGCCGAGCTCGCGACTGCTTGTCCCTTTCATCCCATGCTATGGCTCTCGAGAGTCTGCGAAATCGCGCCTGAAATAGGAAATCCATCGGCCATCTTGCAAACCACCTTCGACAAGAACACAACCTGACGAGGTTTCACCCAATAACTGAATTATGAAGACCAACTGCAACGCCGAGCTAAGCCGGAGCAGACTGACCGGTGAATCGCAACCACACCGGATGGCGCGTGGTTTTTTCGCCCTGCCTTGGCTGCTGCGATGCGCGCCAGTTTGGATACTGGGAGCAGGCCTCGCCGTCGCACAGCCCGCGGTGGATGCGGGGCCGCGCGTGGGGCGGTGGGGTGACTTCGCGCGGTTGGAGTTTCAGGGAGTGACAAGCTTCAAGACGGGTGAGGTGGTCAACGGACTCTTGCAGGCACCGGCCTATCGGCTGGTGGCGCATCCGGCCGCTCCGCTGCAGGAGTTCCTGCCGGCGTTGCGGCAATCTGTGAGTGAAGGCTATCGGGCGGCGGGGTTCCGTGATGTGAGGGTGAGGGCGTCTCTGGATGAGGCCCGGGAGCGTGTGGTGGTGGAGGTCACGGAGGGGCGACGGATCGTGGCGGGGGCGGTGCGGGTGGAAAATCCCGGGCCGATTCCGGTCGCCGAACTGGTCAAGCGACTGACGCTGACCAGGGCAGCTGCAAAGCCGGGCAGTTCTGGCAACGGCACTTCGTTGTTGTTGGATTTGATGCGAGGAAATGAGCCGCTCTGGAAGACAGGCAAGCCGGTGGGTTTCGACATGGGATCGGCCTGCGTACGTGAGACGGCGGTGAAGGCGGTCCTTGGCGATTGCGGGTTTTTCTTTCCCCGCTTCCATGTTGATTTGCGGCCGGAGCCGGGCGACGAGCGGGTGAGTCTGGTGATTGCCATCGAGGACGTCGGCCCAAACGGGAAGGTGGGTCCGATTGAAGTCAGCGGGCTGGTCCGTCATACCGCCACCGAACTGTTGGAATGGCTCGGCGTGAAGCGGGGCCAGCCGATTACCGCCGATCTGGTTCCGCGGCTCGAGCGGCAGATGGCGGAGTCGGGCCGGTTTCTCGCGCAGAAGGTGATTCCCAAACAGATTCCCGACGAGGCGGGACAGGTGCTGCTGCGAGTCGAGGTCACCGAATACACCGATTCGCCGCCGCTGGGCGCGCCGTTCTCGGCGGCGGAGCAGCAGTTTCTCCAGATGCGGTCGTGGGTGGAGTCCGCCTTTCAACGCGGGGAGGAGTTCTCCATCGAAGTAGAGGCGGCGGATTTTCCGCTGGAGAGTATTGGGCTGCGCATAACCGGGCAGCTTGAGTTTATTCTGCAACGCGATGGGATGGCTTTGCTCCAGCGGGTGGGGGGGAAGTTGGAGCGGGGAGTGGTGTTTGCGTCGAGCGGCGCCACTTATGTCTCGGTGGTCTCCGGGCGCAGGGTTTCCGGTCTGTTGTTTGACGATCAGCGTGTCATGGCGGCGCTCGAACTTGGGCCGGAGCCGGACCCGGCGCCCGCCGATTCTCCTTTCTCCCTGCGCCTCTTGTTCGGCACTGACAATCGGCGCAAACCGGGTCAGAGCGCGGCGCGGATCGATTTCAAGATAGCGCCTGGTGCGATGATCGGGGAGGCCCGCAAAGCCGCCCAAACAACTCGCACCGAGGGCGAGGTTATCCGTTTTGAAAACGATCGCCGGGTCTGGCGAATGCGCCGCGCCTCGGGGGAATTGGTGGAGTGTTCGAGCACGAAGAAGCTGCCGGGGGGCGGCTTTGTGAAAACCAGTTTCCGTCCCAACCCCGGCGCGC
This sequence comes from Verrucomicrobiota bacterium, assembly GCA_014193395.1. Lineage (GTDB taxonomy): Bacteria > Verrucomicrobiota > Verrucomicrobiia > Limisphaerales > BJHT01 > BJHT01. The sequence continues at coordinate 6,307 of BJHT01000273.1, read as the reverse complement.
TGGCGCGGGCCGAACGCGAACTCACGACCGCGGGCATGAAGCTGCCCAACTTGGTCCGGCCTGTGCAACCGCTGGCCTCGATCGTCGGTGCGGCCGCGGCGGAGTTCATCGAGTGGCCATTGACGCGCCAGATGTTCGGCAGCCTGCCAGCCCGCGAGCAGATCGAGCCGGCGTCGCGCGCGCTGCAACGGTTGGTGTTGAGCGGCGTGCTGGACGCGTATGAACCCGACCCGTCGAAGTCGGATGGCGACGGGAGTTTCTACGTGCCTGATGGAGCGGAGATTCCTTCGTCAACCAACCCGATGCAGTGGGTCTGGAGGTATCCTGCCGCCCTGACCTTCCGCTTCAGCCAGGAGCATCTGCCTTCCGCCTCGTGGCCCGCCACGCTTGCCCGAGAAACGGCGATGCTGCTCAGCGGGCTGCCGAAGTATGCGGAACCGGAGTTGACGCGCATCTTCGAGTCGCCGGCCACCGGTCCAGTGGGACACCTCGCCGGTGCGTGGCTGCTCGCGCGGTTAGGGGATCGGGGCGCGAGCGCGCAATTCGCCCAACGCGGTTTGCAGCGCCTCAATCGGGAGGATTTCCAGCGCGACGCGGCCCTGCTGCTCGACGTCGCCGACGACTACCTTCGGAAATCCCGCAAGCCCCTCGAGACCTTCACGGCGCTGGCTCCCGAGGAACTTGCTGCGCTCGCCCAATTGTTGCCGCCGTCTGTGCGCGGCTTTCTCGTGCGCAGCGTCGCCGCGCTCAAACTGCAGCCGGATAAAAGCCTGCGCGCCGTCCTCGAACCGCTGCTCGCCGATTGGTGGCGCCACGGATTGGAAGCCGAACTCGAGCGTGCGCTGCGGGCGGCGTTCACGAGGGCCACCGCTCGGTTGGAAACCGACAAGAGCATCGAACAAGCTGTCGCCTGCTCCGAGGGCCACGACGCCCTCGCCAAACCTCCCGAAGCCGCGCGCCTCTTTCGCCGGCCCGCCGAGCGCGGCAGCGTCGCCGCGGCGCAACTAAAACTGGGCGAAGCCCACAGCCTCGGCTTCGACATTCCCGCGGATTACCTGACCGCGACCTTCTGGTATCGCGTCGCGGAATTCGGCGGCGATCGTAGCGCAGGCGCAATGGCCAACCCCACCGCCCGCTGGCTCACCGCCGAGCAGCAGGTCGAAGTCATGCGGTGCATCACAGCCACCTTCCCCAACGCACTGATAGGTGCCGGTGCGCCGCGCCCGATGGAATCACCTGACCAGGCCGTGCCCATTATGTCGCTGTCGCAGGCCAGCCCGCCCAATCAACTCCACCAAGAGCCCGGACGAATACCCGGGTTAATCAGATAGCTCCCATGAAAACCATCCTGCTCGCCACGCTGCTCGGTCTCGCCACTTCGATTCATGCCGGAGTGATCCACGACGCGGTCAGAAGTCGCGATGTGGCGGCGGTAAAATCCCTGATCCAAGGCGAGGCGGCGCTCGCCAACGCGCGTGATGAACTCGGGCTGACGCCCTTGCACCACGCCGCCCAGCTTGGTGACGCGGACCTCGTTCAAGCCCTGCTGGCACTCAGGGCCAGGCCCGACGCGCACAGCCGCTCGGACCTGACGCCGCTGACGGCGGCCGTTGCGGGCGATCATCGGGCCGTGGTCAGAGCGCTGCTGAAGGCCGACGCGGACATCAATCTGCCGGGGGAGCGCCGGCTCAGTCCGCTCGCGCTGGCCGCAGGCGGCGGGAACTTGGATTTGGTGCGGCTGCTACTGGATTGCGGGGCGATGCCCGAGCACGCGGACCCGCGCGGCATTACTCCGTTGCATCGCGCCGCCGCGGCGAATCATCTGGCGGTCGCCGAGGAATTGGTGAACCGCGGCGTGCCGGTGAACGCGGTGACGACCGAGGGCGAGACGGCGCTGAACTGGGCGCTGGCCGCCGGTCATGCGGCGTTGGCCGCGCGGCTGCGGGAACTGGGCGGGAAACCGGGACGCCTGCTGCCACGCGCCGAACTTTATTTTGCACTCAATACCGGCGACGCCGCGCGGGCGGCCGAATTGCTCGCGGCCCATCCGTGGCTCACGACCGCGACCGACGACAACCGGGAGACGCCCTTGCACCTCGCCGCCGCGCGTGGGCAGGTGAAAACTGTCGAGTCACTCCTCGCGCAAGGTGCGGCGGTAAACGCGTCGTCCGTAAAGGGAAACTCGCCGCTGCACCAAGCCGCGCAGTCCGGCCATGACGCCGTGGTCCGCGTACTCGTGCGGGCCGGGGCGTCGCTCAACGCCGTGGACCGCCGCGGCGGCACGCCGCTCCACGATGCCGCGGACGTCGGCCAGGCCGCGACGATCAGCGCCTTGATCGAAGCCGGCGCCGCACTCGATGCGGCCGATCAGACCGGGCTTACCCCGTTGCACCGCGCGGCGTACGCGGGACAGCCGCGCGCGGTGGAGTTGCTCGCCGGGCGGGGTGCAAAGGTGAACGCGGTGAGCGAGACGGGCGATTCCGCGCTGCATTGGGCTGTCGAGCGTGGGCACGAGGAAATCGTGAAACTGCTGCTGGCCAGGGGTGCGCTGACCAGCCTTACCAACCGGGCGGGGGTCTCCGCATTGTGGCTGGCCGCGGGCAAATCAGCGCCGATGGTGACCGCGCTGCTGGCGGCCAAAGCGCCGGTGCATGGCCAGGCCATGAACGGAGCTACGCCGCTGCATTTTGCCGCGAAGACGGGCCAGCGGGACACCGTGGAACTGCTCGTCGCCGCCGGTGCGGACATTCAGGCGGAAGCCCGGGACGGCGCGCGGCCGCTCGACGCCGCCGCGATGGCCGGTCACCGCGCGGTGGTGGCGGCGTTGCTGGCCCGCGGCGCGCAGTTTTCCCGGACCGTCACGGATGCCGAGGGAGCCGGCGCATTGCACTGGCTGGCACGGATGGGCATGACGGCGGAGGTTCGCCAACTGCTCGGACAGGGCTGGCGGGTGGACGTCGAAACGACGGGGGGAGTGACTCCGTTGCAGTTTGCGAGCCAGGCGGGCCAGGCAGAAATGGTGGAACTGCTGCTGGCATCCAAGGCGAATGCCCGGCACAAGGACGCCGACGGCCGGAGCGCCGTGAACTACGCGGCGCTGGCTTTGCGCGCGGAAGTGGTGCTGAAGAGCCTGGCCGAGGTGGGCCTGCTGGATTCCCGGAATCAGGAATCCATCGCCCGCTTTTCCGCGGCGACGGTGGCCGGAAAATTCGGGCACGAGGAGAATCCGGCGGTGCGCGCGCGACTGGCCAGTTTGCTGGCCAGCGCGTCACTCACCCGGGCGGAAGAAAACGCGCGCGCGCTGATCATCCGCATGCTGACCGCCGCCGGGGCCGACGCCGAGGCCCGGGATCCTGCTGGCCTCACCCCGCTGCACACGGTGATGGCCGCCAGCTCGCCGGCGATGGTGGACGCCGTGCTTGCCAGCGCGACTGTTGTGAATCCGCGCGACGCGATGGGACGCACCCCGCTGTTGGTCGCCACCGGTTTGGAGCGTCCGGAGGCCGCCAGATTGCTGCTCGCCAAAGGTGCGAATCCGAACCTGCCCGGTGAAAATGGCGAGCTGCCCCTGCACTTCGCCGCGCGCGGCCGCCACCTCGATTTGGTGCGGTTGCTTCTCGCCCACAAGTCCGCCGTCAACACCCGCAACCAGCAGCAGATGACCGCGCTCGACATCGCCGCCCATGTCGGCGACCGCGCCATCGTCGAGTTGTTGCTCGCCCACGGAGCCGAGCTCAACGCCCGTGACGGTGCCGGCTTCACCCCATTGAACACCGCAGCCGAGCACGGTCATCGGGACGTCGTCGCGCTGCTGCTGGAACGCGGCGCGGAGGTCAACACGCAGAGCGACGACCGGCAGTCCCTGTTGCATCAGGCGGCCGTGCGGGGCGACCGGGAAATCGCCGCGCTGCTGCTTGCGCGCGGGGCCAGTGTGGACTTGCGCTCGCAGAATCTTTCCACGCCACTCCATTTTGCGGCGAACAGTGGCGACGTGGAACTCTGTCGTCTGCTGCTGGCCAAGGGTGCGAGTCTCACGGTGACCAACACCTTGCTGGGCACCCCGCTGCACCACGCGGCGGCGGGGCGGAAATACTTTCTCGAACTGCAACGCTGGGGCGGGGTCGCGGCGGCGCGGAACGGCCGGACGGTCAGTCGCACGCCCGTTGGCGCAGCCGCTGATTACGGGGCGCTGATGGCCTTGTTTCTGGAACACAAGGCGGCGGTGAATGCGCGCCGCACCAGCGATCCCAACAGTGAATTCCCGCTCTACCGGGCGGTGGAATGGGGGAACACCGAAGCGGTCAGACTACTGCTCCGGGCGGGCGCCGACGTGAACGCAACCTTTGGCCTCGGTGCCACCGTGCTGCATGCGTTAAGCACCGCCAAGGCCGAGGTCGAAACGGCGGAACTGCTGCTGCAAGCCGGGGCGAAAGTGGACGCCAAAAACCAGGGCGGCGAGACCCCGCTGGTCCGCCTCGCCGGTCGCGGCCGCCCGGACCTTGTGCGCGTCCTGCTGGCCCACCGGGCGGACGCGAACGCCACCGATGGCAACCGCGCCACGCCGTTGCACTGGGCCGTACGAGCCGACAATGAGGAATCCGTGAAACTCCTGCTCGCCGCCGGAGCGAAGGTGAACAGCCTCGACCGATTCGGAGAAAGCCCGTTGTTCAGCGCCATCTGGGGGAATCGTGAAGAAGTTGTCCGCCTGCTGCTCGAACACGGAGCCGCGGTCAATTTCACCAACCTCGTCACCCAAGGTACTCCCCTTACTACCGCGGCCATCGTCGGCAATCGCGCGGTGGTGGCGATGCTGCTGACACGAGGCGCACATCTGGAAGCGCGACTCCAAGGCGCGGCCACCCCGCTCGCCCTGGCCGCCACCCAGGGACGCGCCGCCGTGGTTGACTTGCTCCTGGACCGCGGTGCGGACAGCCGTATCGAAGTCGCGGGCCGAAACCTCCTGCTCCTCGCATTGGCGGACCTGCCCCCGAAGTTGGTGGAGAGAAATGCGATCCAGCTCGGCGGCCAAAACGGGCTGATCCGCCTGCAGCCGGCCTTTCCCGGCGATCAGTTGGAAACGGTCCGCCGGCTGCTCAAAGCGGGCCTCAACCCCAATGCCAGCACTCGCGACGGCAGCCGGCTCCCGTTGTCGATGACCGCAGTCTTGGGGCTGCCCGACGTGGCCGAGACGCTGCTCGCCGGCGGGGCTGATCCATTCGTCGAGGAGTCGGGTGCCTTCAACGCGTTCCATGTCGCCGTGGATCGCGGGCAAGTCGAGGTGCTCAAAGTGCTGCTCCGGCACGATCGGAAAATTTTGAAACTGATCAACGGCTCGGCCCGCACCGACGACCGCACGCCGCTCCATCTCGCTGCGCTGGGCTTCTTCCGCGCGGAGACGGTGGTTGCGGCTGCTCCGGACTACGGGGCCACGGTCGCGTGGCTGGTGGCGCAAGGCGCGCAACTCGAAGCCATCTCCGAAGGCATGACACCGCTGATCCGCGCCGCCCGGACCGGCAACCTTCCCGTGGTGGACGCCCTCCTGAACGCGGGCGCGCAGGTCAATGCCCGCAACCGTTCCGGCGAAACCGCGCTCCACTGGGCGGTCACTCAGAAGGACCGTCGCCTGGTGGAGCGGCTTCTTGCCAGCCGGGCCGACCCCGGCGCGCAGGACATCTTCGGCATCACTCCCCTGAGCATTGCCGTCGGCGCGGGCGATGCCTGGCTGAGCGCGCGGCTGCGTTTGTCCGGGAATAAACCGTGAACCAGAAAGCCGCCGTTCAACCATTAATGGCCACGGATCAACCCGGATAGGAACGGGGAATAATAAAACAATGTTTGACCCAGCAGATGAAACAACGAACACGGGTTTTCGTCCGGGTGGATAGATGTTTATCCGTGGCTTCTCAGTTCCGACCGTGGCTCCAAGATGGACTGGAAATCTAATCGGTAGAATCTGGAAACAATCTACCAAACCCCACGATGAAACAGCCCATGAACCAAAGCCGCTGGTCTCACCCGCTGGCAGGAATTGTCCTGTTTCTAACCGGCTGCGCCCACTTGGAACATCAGACCACGAAGTCGGAGCCGCACGCCCTGCTGACCGTGACCAAACGGGTGGACCTGCAAATCCCCGGCGGCAAGCTGAAGACCCTCGACGGGCTGCCGGTGAGCGCGGGCCGAACCTACCGCCTGCGCCCGGGCAACCATGCGGTGGTGACAGACATCATCGCCACCGTGGTGGACACCGCAACGCCCTGGAGCCGGACCACGGTCGGCTTCTGGCAGCTAGAGCCGGCAGCCAACGGGC
>BJHT01000272.1 GCA_014193395.1 Verrucomicrobiota bacterium | reverse complement strand
GGGGACGGCCGCACTTCGCCCACGCCCCGGAGTGCGCCCGTCTCGGGCGCAGCGAGGTGGAGCGTGGTGAGACCGTGGAGTTTCTCCGATGCCTCCACGCGTTCGGACGCTGCTGCGGCCGGGGACGGCCGCACTCCAAAAACAAAAAAAGGGCGGCGCCGGTCGCATTGACCGACGCCGCTTGCACAGGATCAACCAACAGGAACCTCAGGCGACCTTGACCTCAATCGACTTGGGAAGGGCTTTGGCATGTTTCGCCAGATGCACCTTCAGCAAGCCGTCTTTGAACTCGGCGTTCACTTTGGTGTCATCCGCGTCCTCCGGCAGTGTGAAGCTTCGCAGGAAGGTGCCGTAGGAGCGTTCCAACCGGTGATACCGATGGTCTTTGTCCTCCTTCTCGGAGAACCGCTCGCCGGTGATGTTGAGCACACCGCGTTCGACCGTCACCTTGACGTCTTCTTTCTTCACCTCAGGCAACTCGGCCTTGATCAGATACTCTTTGTCGTCCTCGATGATGTCCACCAGCGGCGTCCAGTCAGCCACCGTCAAGTCTTCCTTGGTGGTGTCGCCCCGTCGGAGGACGGGCAGCGAAAACAACGAAGAAAGGCGGCTCTGCATGTCGGCCAGTTCTTTGGCCGGATCCCAACGTGTCAGTGTGTTCATAAATATGGTTTTCCTGTGGCGGAAAGTTTGGTCAGCCACCCCGACACGTCCGCCGAATCGCGTCGGTGATGGTGAGGCTTGAGAGCGCTTCGTCGCTCATCGGCACTCGTTTCACAACTCCGATAATATCAGGTTCCGTGCCAGCGATTGGAGCAGGGACAGGCGGAGACGAAACGCATTTTGGCACTGTAAATACAGGGTTTTTATCACGACGGCATCCACGGCGCACCACCCTGCCAAGTGCGCTGTGACAAACGTTCCCAAACGCGCGGGCCAAGATGTCGCGGTGTGTCGCAATGATGAATCGCGGGGTCGCGACGTTCCGTGTTTCCCGCCGCCGCCGGGCCTCCGTAGGGTCGCGGCACTCATGCCGCTTCGGCACCAACCAGGCCGGCGGCGCTGGTCTGATTCGAGGCCTCCGTTCCAAGTGGACGGTGAAGCGGCGTGAACGCCGCGCGCCCGTCGGCCGCGGCGATTTGTTTTGTCACCCGCCGGAGGCCCGTGGCTAAATCCCGCCCCACTTATGAAACATCTCTTCCTCTCCCTGCTCGCGGGCGTGAGCCTGCTGGCCACCACGCCGTCCGGTCACGCCGCGCAACTCAAGGCGCTCGTGATCGACGGCCAGAACAACCACAACTGGAAAGGCACCACGCCGCACCTCGTGAAGGCGCTCGAAAGTTCCGGCCTCTTCAAAGTCGAGGTCGCCACGGCTCCGGCAAAAGGCGGCGACATGGCGTCGTTCAAGCCCAAGTTCAGCGACTTCGATGTGATCGTCTCCAATTACAACGGCGAGCCGTGGTCGGCGGAAACCAAGGCCGCGTTTGAAGCCTACGTGAAAAACGGCGGCGGCTTCGTCTCCGTCCACGCCGCGGACAACAGTTTTCCCGAGTGGAAGGAGTACAACAAAATCATCGGCGTCGGCGGCTGGGGCGGCCGCACGGAAAAAGACGGTCCGTATGTACGCTTCATCGACGGCAAGGTCGCCAAGGTCATGGATGCCGGGCGCGGTGGCAGTCACGGCCAGCAGCACGATTTCGTCGTCGAAGTCCGCGACACCAACCACCCGATCACCGCCGGTTTGCCGGCAAAATGGCTGCATGTGAAAGACGAGCTTTACGACCGTCTGCGCGGTCCGGCGGAAAATCTCACGGTGCTCGCCACGGCGTTCGCCAATCCGGCCAAGGGCGGCTCGGGCCATCACGAGCCGATGCTCATGGCGATCGATTACGGCAAGGGCCGCTCGTTCCACACCGCGCTCGGTCACAGCCCCGAGTGCATGAAATGTGTCGGCTTCATCGTCACGCTCCAGCGTGGTGCAGAATGGGCCGCCACCGGCAAGGTCACGCAGAAAGTGCCCGCCGATTTCCCCGCCGCCGACAAGCTGAGCATCCGCGACTGAAGCGCCACCGCCACTAGCGAACACGTTCCCCAAATAAAGCCCACCCCGCACCGTCTATCGCCGCCATGCAAATAAACTCTGCTCAATTCACCGGTCTTCTGGCCCTCACCTTCACCCTTCACACCGCCGCGGCCGCCGACTGGCCGCAGTTTCGCGGACCCAATCGCGACAACATCTCCCGCGAGACCGGCCTGCTCGCCGAATGGCCCAAGGGCGGGCCGACGCTGGCGTGGAAGGCGGAAGGTCTGGGCAAGGGTTACTCCAGCGTCGCCGTGGTTGGGGATCGCATCTACACCGCTGGCGACGACGCCGACTCGAGCTACATCCGCGCTCTCAACACCGCGGGCAAACACGTCTGGCGCGCACCCTTGGGCAAACCGGCCGCGCCCGGCGGCTACGACGGCACCCGCGCCACGCCCACGGTGGACGGCGAACGGGTGTTCATGCTCGGCCAGGGCGGCGACCTCGTCTGTGTGAACGCCGCGACGGGCAAGGAAATCTGGCGCAAAGATCTGCGCAAAGACTTCGGCGGCCAGGTCGGTGGCTGGGGTTATTCCGAGTCGCCGTTGGTGGATGGTGAGCGCCTGATCATTTCTCCCGGCGGGAAAGGTGGCACCCTCGCGGCGCTCAACAAAGCCACCGGCGAGGTTCTGTGGCGCACCAAGAATTTCACCGACGGCGCGGATTACGTCTCGCCGATTCTCACCACGATTGGCGGCGTGCCCCAATACGTGCAGCTCACGCAAAAAACCCTTGCTGGCATTGATCCCAAGAGTGGTGACGTGCTCTGGCAGGCCCCGCGCCGCGGCTCGACGGCGGTCATCCCGACGCCGGTGCAGGCCGATGATTTGATCTTCGTCACCTCCGGCTACGGCATCGGCTGCAACGCGTTCAAGGTCACCAAAAGCCCCGGCGGTTTCACGGCCGAAGAGACCTACAACAACAAGAACATGGCCAATCATCACGGCGGCGTGATCCTGCTCGATGGCTACATCTACGGACACTCGGACTCCAAAGGCTGGGTCTGCATGGACCACAAAACCGGTGACGTGAAATGGTCGAATCAAGGCGTTGGCAAAGGCTCCGTCACCTTCGCCGATGGTCATCTTTATTTGCGCAGCGAAGGCGGTCGCGGCACCGTCGCCCTCGTTGAACCCTCGCCCACCGCCTACAAGGAAACCGGCCGCTTCGAGCAACCTGACCGCAGCACCAAGAACAGTTGGGCGCATCCGGTCGTCGCCAACGGCAAGCTCTACCTGCGCGACCAGAGCATTCTGCTCTGCTACGACATCAAGGCGAAATAGCGCTCGCGGGTCGGTCCGCGATGGTCACTTCAAATGCCGGCTTCCAGCCGCGCTCGGACTTGCGCCGGGCGCGGTTTTTTTTCCGGAGCGGGCCGACCAAGTTTGTGTTGCATATGCAACATGAATTTGACCACTCCCTCAGCGGAAGTTTTCCGGCTTAAAGTGGTCACGGGCGTGCCGCGGGAGGTGCCTGCCCACGAAGCTGCGAGAGGCGGGGAGGCCGGCAGTCTTTGGCGTTCCGCGACTATCGGCAAGCTGCGCATCTGGCGATTTGGCGCGGGGTTCGCTTCGGCGTTTCTTTGCGCTCTTTGCGACGATTCACTCCCCTGCCCCGCAGTCACTCCGCTTTCTTGTTTTTCGGTTTCGCCGCACCGGCGCGCTTGATTATCGCCACTTGCTTCTCGATTCGCCGCGTCTGCGTGCGGATCATTTCCTTGAGATTCTCCACGGCCTTGGTGTGCGCTTCGATCTCCTCGGGACTGAGCACGGGACGAATCTGCCGCTGCACCCGGACGATTGTCTTCTCCAGTTCCGGCACGCTCCAAACCTTTTTGAACAGCTCGACCAACCGCGCCTCATACATCCGCTTGCCCTCCGGCACGTCCACCAGCGCCTGCGCCAGCACTCCCGCGCCGTTCGGATAAAACGGACACTCCTCCGCAAACACCTGGTCCATCCCCGTCGGCATGAACACGAACCGCTTCGGCTCGGGGTCAGAATAAATCCGGTAATTGTTCCGGTTCACCATGTAGCCGTCGTCGTGCCCGACCAGCGCCTCCATCGCGATGAACGTCACGAAGCGCTCCACATCCAGCGTCTCGCCCATGCGCCGCAGCCGCGCGCCCAAGTCCTCGTCGTGCGCCGCGTCCCACAGCGCCTTGAGATCGCCGGTGGTTTTTGCGCCCGCCCGCGACGCCTTGGGCTTCAGTTCGTTGATGTCATGCGACAACCCCGGATCGTAAAATCCGCCGTCGCTGCCCTGGAAGTGTCGCCTGAGAAATGTCCCGTCGAACCCCTCCTTGAACACATACATCCCGAGGTCGCGCCCGTTCAGCGACACCCGCGCCTGCGTCACCCGCGGACACGGCACGCCGGCCGCGCGAAACAAATCCGCCGCCAACTGCTCCATCAGCAAACTGTCGTCCTCCGCCGCATTGTTCAGATGCACCTTGTCCATCCCGTGAAACTTCTGCTCCTTGGTGAACTTGTCGAAATTCAGCGTGAACGACGGCTTCTCATCCACCGATTGAAACGTTCCGAGGCCGCCCTTCAAATGCACGCCCACCTCTTTGAAAACCGCGCCGCCCTCGCGCAACGTCCCGCGCACATACTCATGCGGATCGCGCCGCAACACCGGCAGCGCCTCCGCCGCCAGCACGATCTCGATGCGCGCGACCTTCCCCGCCGCAAAAAACGCCGCGCTGCCATCCGGCTCCCCCGCACCCGCCGCACACGCGCCGCGGGTCACCAGCGCAAGCAACAGGCACACCCAGCCAGGCACACCACCACACATCATTCGCCGCAAAAAGTTTTTCGCCATGAACCAAAGTGTTTCAATTCCGTGAGTCGAGTTCCGAGGTTCAGCCAGCGCGATCACACCGCTGCTCCGAACCAAGTCGCGTCCCCATGTATCGGCAGGACCGTCCCGCAAGCCAAGCCGCCCCCAACCTCCGCCGACCTGGAACCTTTCTCGGAACCCTAATTGGCAAAGGAATGAAGGCAAAGGAACGACGACAAAAAATTCCCCGTCCCCATTCCTTTGCCTCCATTCCTTTGCCCAAAACTTCGCGGGCCCAATCCCTTGCGCCCAGCTGCATGGCACGCCCGCTACCAGCCACCACCCCGCCGCCCCCGAGTACGCTGGGACCATGCTGCGCCGTCTCGGTGCCCGGGTTTTCCTCCCGTCGGGGGCTTGCGGGAGGGGCTGCATCGACGACCTAATTCACTATGATTTTGCCTGCCGTCGTGGCAGGTCATCGCGCCGGAGAAATTCACCCACGAGCCGGGTCGAGGCGCGAAAATTGGTGGCCCCCAGCCGTTGTAGGGCACCACGAAAGTCCAACAGGCCGCGCACGGCGGCCAGTTCCAGCACACCCAGCGTCCTGATGACTTTCAGGCCGACGGCACGAGCAGCGGCGCGGCCATCGAGTTCATCCATCAGCAGCAGGTTGGCGCGCATTTCCGTGGCCAGCAGGATGGCTTCGATTTCTCCGGGATGCAGATTGGCAGCGGCGGTGAGCGGGGCGGAGGAAACGGTGTGGAGACACGCCCAGTCTGGTGGCGCGGCGGCCCACGCCCGGACCGCCTCCGTTGCGGCCGGTGCGGAGAGTTCCGCACGCACCGCACCGGGGAGATGGACGAGGCCGAAGAGCGGCGGCAGGACACGGACCTCGCCGATGAGGAGCAGGTAATTCAGCGGCGACGTGTTGGTGACGACGGTCATGCGCGCGCGTGAAGACTGTCCAGCGCGGCGAATTCGGCGTCCACTTCCTCTGCGGACCAGTCGCGGTGCAGGTGGTGGCGGGTGAGGAGTTGCTCGAAGGCCAACCGGCTGGGGATGCCGAGATCGTGCATGGCTTCGACCTGACTCAACTGGCCGTCTCGATAGAGGGAGCAGATGAGCTTTTCCAAGCCGAGGCGCGGCAGGTCGTGGCTTTGCTCGCGCAGCTTGGCCGCCGCGTCGTCCGGCAACTGGATGGCGATTTCAACTGGCATGGCGGGAATTTGCCGGGCGTGAAAAATTAAGCAACTCAGGCGGCGAACACGGTTGCCTTGGACTTGCGGGGGCGTTCAGCGGGATTGCCGCCCTGTCCCGGCGCGGCGCGGTCCGGGACCACGGCGACTTCACCCGAATGCCACAGCTCAATAAACTCCATTCCCTCATTCCTTTGCATCCATTCCTTTGCCCCCTCTCCCCTGCCTTCCCCATTTTTCTGCCCCCATTTTTCTGCCGTCGTCCCCTTACTGCCGCATCTCCGCGATCCACTCCCGAAACAACTTCACCGCCATCTGATCCACCACTCCCGTCGCCAGCGGCGGCATGTGCCCCGCCTCGCGACTGGCAATCCGGTGCAGCAACACCGACCGCTCCGGCGCACCCGGCGCGACCAACCGCGCCTCCGCGATCCCGAACGTGTGATGCAGCGGCTTCTCATCGATCAGCTTCATCGCCGCCCGCTCCGTCAAAAACTCCAGGTCGATCTGCGCGTTCCCGCCGCCCGCCGCCACATGGCAATGCGCGCAATTCGCCTGCAAATACGACCTCGCCCGCACCTCCAGCCCCGCCGTCGTATCCGCCGGGTCCGCCAGCTTGCGCAACCCCACGCCGCCGCGCGGCAGCAGCGTGGACTTCTCCGCCACGCCCCGCTGCCCCGGATGCGCGCTCGCCCGCTTCACCGCCGCGTCCAGCTTATCCCCCTTCAAACCGGTTGCGCCGACCTCGCGCCGGATCGCGTCGCGTTCGTACGCCTGCGGATTGATCGTGAAAATCCCGAGCCGCTCCAGGTGCTCCAACTGATTCTCGCGCCGCCCGCCGCCGTAATCATGCGTGCGGTTCAACTGCGCCTCCGTCAGCCCGAGCACATACTTCGCCGCGCGCGAGTGACACACCATGCACTCGGCGCGACTGGGGAAATGCCACTTCACTTTTCTTTCGCCGCCCGCCGCCGCCGCGTCGCGCACCGTGAATTCGCGGTCCTCCCCTGCCGCGCCCAGCAACATCGCGTCCGTCTGCTCCTCATTCCACATGTAGGTGTATCCCACCCACTCGCCCGCTTGCTTCGTCAGCAACCGCGTCTCCAGCCGCCGCCGCGCCGCCGCATTGCCCGCCTCCAGATCCAGCGCGAACTCCTTCACCAGCACCGTGCCCTCGGGAAAATCAAACGCCCGGTTGTGCGTGAACCCGATCTTCGCCTCGCCCGGCAACCCGAGCCACCGCTCCTTGTGCGCGCCATCCGACCACAGCGGCGAATTTACCGAGTATGGAATCAATCCCGCCTCCGCCTTCCCTGCCTTCGTCGAGCGGAACAACCCCGTTTCGCTCAGCTTCCGCGGAAACACCGGCGCGTTCGTCACCGGCGGCGTCACCTCCAGCCGATAAATCCCCCCGCCATAATCGAGCACCAACAACTCCCCCTGCGCATCCAGCCCGAACCCCGTGATCGCATACGGCGTGTCCGTGAGTTCCTGATGCCACGTCACCTGTTTGCCGTCGTGCCGCGCGCCCCAGATTTTCCCCGTCGAATAATCCCCGTAAACATAAGCCCCGCGCAGCCCCGGCAGCTTCGCGCCGCGATAGACCACGCCGCCCGTGAGCGAACGCGCCTCCGAGTGATGATGCTCCAGCGTTGGCTTCGTCAGCGGCTGCGGCCCCATTTTGCGGGACAAATAAAACGGATGACTCCCCTCATACACGCTCCAGCCGTAGTTCGCGCCACGCTCGAGCAAGCGCGCCATCTCCCACACATCCTGCCCGTTTTCCCCGACCCAGATCTGCCCGCTCTCGCGATCCGCGCTGATCTTCCACGGATTGCGCAAGCCGTACGCCCACGTCTCCGGCCGCACGCCCGAGTGGCCGACAAACGGGTTGTCCTGCGGCACCGAGTACAGTTTCCCCTCCGCCGGACGATCCACGTCGATGCGCAGCACCTTCGCCGTCAACTGACTCAAGTCCTGCCCCACCGCGCCCATGTCCGAGTCACTCGTCCCGTCGCCCGAAGTCACATACAACATCCCATCGTTCCCGAAGCACAAATCCGCCCCATTGTGCCCATCCGACAGCCACTCGATGACCACTACGCGCGACTGCAAATCGAAGCGCCACGGCGTGCCGCGCTCCAGCCGATACCGCACCACACGGCTGTACTTCGCGCCCTTCGCCCCGGCTCCGTTGCCACCCAGATACACCAACCCGTTCGTCGCGAAGCCCGGATGAAACGCCAGCCCGTAGGCCGTCTCCGGCACCTCGAGCACGATCGCCGCATTTGTCACATCCGCACGATTCGCAAACTGCCGCACGCGGCTCACGTTCGTCCCCGACCGCACCAACTCGACTAACAGCAGCCCGTCCGTCCCCGGCAGCGCGTAAATGTTCACCGGCGTCTGCACCTTCAAATCTGGAAATTCCGCCACCGCGCGATACGGCGCGGGCGGCTCCGGCGAACCCACCACCTTCGAGCTTTTCCACGCCACCCGCGGCAGCGGTGCCGGCCCGACAAACCGCAGCGGCGAATAATCCTCGAAACGATGAAAATCCGCCTGCTTCAGCGGCGCGGTCGTCGAGAGCGCCGGTTCATCGAATCCCACTGAGTAATCAGAACGACACAGCGCAAACGTCCACTCCTCGCCCGGCTCCGGCCGCCCGCCCGTGCGCGCAAAATCCTTCCACGGAATCCGCCCCTCGACCGACCAGCCCTTGTCCGTGTCGAGATAGTTGTTCAAAGTCCCGTCCACCCGCACCTGCGATTCAATGTGAAATTCCCCGTCACTCTTGAACCGGTTGTAGCCCCCCGCGCCGCGCGACGGCAGATACATGTCCAGCTTCGCATTCGCCGGATTGATCTCGAATTCGTAGTACCCCTTCTTGTCCTTCGCCGGCTTCAGGAACACCTCGAACACATCCCCCAGCCAGATCGCCCCGTCTTGATTCGTCTCCCCCGCATACACATCGCGATCCTGCATCTCTGCGTGGAAATACAGAAAATCCCGGTCCCATATCAAACGCGCCTTCGTCGCCGTCGGGGCCGGATGGTTTCCCGTCCCGAGCCACGGCATCGCGAAATTCGACAGCACCTGCGCCCCCTGCCACGCCTTCTCGTCCGCCTTACCATCCAGCATGATCGGCCCCTCCGCCCAGCGACACTCAAACACCACGGCCGGCGGCGTGGCCGGTGCGGCCGCCGCTGCCACCGTGCCCTGCGTCAGCGACAACGGTGGCGCGCCCGCGTCAGCCTTCGGCGCGTGATACGTCGAGCAACCCGCGCCCAGCCACCCCGCCACGCAAAACACCAACACCCACCGGCCGGCGGCGCCATTCGCCATGCCCATGCCAACGCTCACGCACCACATCCGCCCGGGAAAATTCATGGCGCGAACATTTCGACGACCACCCGGTTTGGCGAGTGATTTCGCCACCCCGGTAGCCGCCGACGGGAGGCGGCAGATCGGGCGCGTGCCAGGTCGCGAGCGACAGATGAACAGGGCGAGGAGGGTGAGGAAGGTGGGGAAATGGCGACTGGCGAATTCGGTGAACCGGCCGGCGAGAGTTTTCTGGATGATCACCGGGCTGCCTTCGACCGTGAACAACTAGGCAGTAGGAACGGAAGTTGAGACCGCAGCGGCACGATGCCCACAGAGAAAAACGGGGGCGGATGGGAACCTGTCGAAGTCACCAATCAGTGAACGATGCCCGGTCAGCGAGTTTTGGCTCTTCTCTGTGCTACAATTCTTGAGGATTCTCGCGCGCCGCGAGGATTTTACGGTCGCACAGACGGCCAGTTCAGCCCGCTCCCAATTCCTCCCTTCCCATGCCTTTGCCCAAATTCTTTTGCCCAACTCGGCCGAACTCACGAAGCGCTGCCTCCTGCTCTACTGCACTGCTACCCACCGGGCGTCTGCCGCACGAGCGTGGACATTCCGAGCCGCTTCTTCCCTCTCTCCGTTCCTTCCGATCTCTG
>BJHT01000271.1 GCA_014193395.1 Verrucomicrobiota bacterium | reverse complement strand
TGGCTCCAAAGGTAGGACTCGAACCTACAACCACACGGTTAACAGCCGCGTGCTCTACCATTGAGCTACTTTGGAAACCAGCTCGGACGAACGAACTATTTCGATCCGCACTACTCCTTGGCAAGAGAATTGTGTTTTTTGGACGATTCAGCGGTGCGGAGAGCGCAGCGCAGCGCGGTGCCAGCGCAGGCGTGGCGGGGTTTCGAAGTGGTCGAAACCCGCGTGAACAGGCGGCGCGACCGATCCCAGGTCACAGCACGGCCGCAAAAACCAAGGTGCGGAAAATCTCCCCGCATCTCCGCGAGGCCCGAGCCGCTGGCGGGACAGACTGCCCGCGCGCCGGGGATCGAGCGGCGCCGGGTGGGGCGAGAATTGGCGAGCGAATTTTCCACGGTCCAGACTGCAGATTCGGCAATCCCGAATTTCAAATCTGAGATTTCAAATCTCAAATTCGGAGTCGCAATTCACCGCTCGCAGATGTGCGATCTGAAACGCCCAGCGGGCGAACGCGGTGATTGTTCAATTGGCCGGTTCCGAATACGGTGCGGCGTGTGAGACCGATTTTGCTACTGCTTTTCGTGCTGTCCGCGGCCGGGGCGCAGACCGTCGCGACCAACCGTCCGCCAGTGACGGCGGGGCCAGCGGCGGCGGGCCCCGTGGGCGGGACAAACGCGCTGGCCATCGATGCGGTGGAACTGGAGTTTCGCCAATTGGTCGCGGCGGACGCGCGGGCATTGGAGGAAGTCGAGCAGTGGGTGAATCTGGGGCCCGGCGGAGCCGCGTTGCGCAAGCGCATGGACGAACGCTTCGCCGAGGTGCGGCGGGCGTATGAGCATTTTCTTCGGCGACATCCCGCGCACGCGCGAGCGCGGGTGGCTTTCGGCAATTTCCTCAATGAAAGCGCCGACGAGGACGCGGCGAAACTGCAGTGGGAGCAGGCGCTGGCCATTGCCCCGAACGACGCCGAGGTCTGGAACAATCTGGCGAATTTCTTCGGCCATCGCGGTCCGGTGAAGAAGGCCTTCGAGTACTATGCCAAGGCCGTCGAACTGGCGCCGCGCGAGGCGACGTACTACCAAAATTTCGCGACCACCGTGTTCCTGTTCCGCAAGGATGCGCGCGAGTTTTACCAGATTTCGGAGGACGAAGTCTTCGACCGGGCGATGCAGCTCTACCGCAAGGCGCTGGAGATCGAGCCGGACAACTACGAGTTGGCAGTGGATCTGGCGCAGAGCTACTACTCGATCAAACCGAGCCGCATCCCCGAGGCGGTGGCGGCGTGGAATTACACGCTGAAGCTCGCGCCGGACGATCTCCAGCGGGAGCGCGCGCACCTGCATCTGGCCCGGTTCAAAATCCGCACCGGGCTGTTCGAGGAAGCGCGGCGGCACTTGAATGTCATCACCAACGCCTTCAATGAACCCGTTCGCGTGCGGGTGCTGCGGGACCTCGAGGCACGCGAGAAAAAGGCGGGCCAGACGGGGAAAGGGGCTTTGCCGGTGCCGTTTAATTGAGCGCGCCGGTGAGTTCGGATCGCGGGCTTCCAGTCGGCGCTCCGGCAGCTCCTTACGGCCACGCGCGAATTGCGCATTCCGCCTCAAGTCTCCCGCCAGCGCCGCCGATGCCTGAGAACTATGAGGTCGAACAAGTTACCCATTATCTGCGTCCCTGACCGCCGATGTTCGTGATGCTGTTCCAATCCCGACTGCCCGCTCCCGTTAAACTCCCCCGGGCGAGCTTTCATACCCTCAGCCTGGGTGGTGCTCTCGTGGGGGTCGCGGTGATTTTGCTCTATCTCTCGGCTCCGGTGCTGCTGTGGCAGCGGTCGCTGACGACGACCTCGCTGAGCGCCAAGACGACGACCCCCACGGTGGAGGTGGCGGGTGCCGAACTGAGCTTCCAAGAACTGGTCTGGCTGGCGCGCTCGGCCGAATTCCGGTGCGACGAATGGATCGCGCAGAATCCGGCGCAGGAGCCGAGGCTGGGGCAGAAGCTGTCCTTCGAGCTGAGCTGCCGCCTTGGCCATCGGTACTACAAAGTCCGGCGCAGCTTGGAAAAATTCGTCGAGGCCCATCCGGGCCATGAGGACGCCGTGCTGGAATTGGACCGCTTCACCCGCGTGATGACCGAGAAGATCGCCGCCGTGCTGGAATGGGAGACGCTGCGCAATGAATCCCCGGACTCCCCGGCCGCGTGGCATTCGCTGGCGGTGTATTACAACAACCAAGGCCTGCTGGCGCGCGCGTTTCAGTGCTACGAAAAAGCCGCCTCGTTGCCGCAGGCGAGCGCCGCGATGATCGAAGATCTGGCGGTGACCCAGTTCATGTTTCGCGCCGATGCGGCGGCGTTTTACTCCCTGTCGCCGGAGGCAATGGTGGAGCGGTCGTTCGCGACTTATCGCCGGGCGATGGCGCTGGAGCCGCGGAATCTCAACCTGGCGCGGCACTTCGCCGAATGCTTTTTCGTCCTGCGCCCCCTGCGTGCCACCGAGGGA
Organism: Verrucomicrobiota bacterium; assembly: GCA_014193395.1. Lineage (GTDB taxonomy): Bacteria > Verrucomicrobiota > Verrucomicrobiia > Limisphaerales > BJHT01 > BJHT01. Next base: position 7,587 of record BJHT01000271.1, on the reverse strand, counting down.
CTCCGGGCGTGGGAGAATGTGCTGAACTTGGCAGGTTCCGATATCGAGACACACGAGGCGCTCGTGAGTTGCGCGCGCTACGCGGTGGTCGTCGGACGGCTCGGGCAGGCCCAGATGTTCCTCGCCCGCCTCACGCGACCGGACTTCGCCGAACACAAGGAGCGCATCGAGCGCAGTGTGCTGGTGAAACGCCGGCTCGTGGCCGAGGCCACGCCCTCCCGGTAGTTGGGGTTTCCGGCCGAGCGGGCCAGGGCCAGGCTGCACTCGCAGGCTGAAATTCAACCTCGGATTTGCCCGGAGGTCTGCGAACTCGCATAATCGCCCATCGAGCTGCCCGGTTCCCTGAGCGCGCTGAATTTCCGTGGTGCCGCTGCCTCTTCTTCATCCTCAGACATCCTGACCTTTGGAGAAAGTCGATGACCTCTCGGCGGCAAAGTGCCGACGCCGGTAGGTGCCGGAGTAGCAGGTTTCAATGCGGTTGAGTCCTCGCCGAGGCGCGCGAGGTGCGCGTCGTTGCGGGGTCGGCTCGGCCGTGCAGTTTCGAGGGCAGGGCCGTGCCGGTGGCGTCGGACCGCCGGTTGCGGGTGCTGGCGAAAAGCCCGCACACGAGACTGCGGGCGTCAGCGTGGCAGCGCATTTTCTCGCGCCGGACTTGCTCCAGGGTGCTTTCCGCCCGGCAGGCGACGAACTGGCGTGTGGAGGAACCGTTTCCGCCCCGGCCAGCAGTTTACCGGCGGAGAGCAGGTTGGCGTCGGATGCCAGAATGCCAGAGGCGAAAGTCCCGTGACCCCGCTCACTTCACCATCACCAGCGTGTAATTCTTCTTCCCCTTCCGCAGCAGCAGATTCTTTCCAAACAGCAAGTCGGCGGGGCTGACGGTGCGCTGGAGGCTGGTCTCGCGAACGTTGTTCACGTAGATGCCGCCGCCTTCGAGGTCCTTCCGCGCCTGGCCTTTGCTCGGGCACAGGCCGGCTTCGACGAGGAGTTCGATCAATGACAGCGGCGCGTCGACGAGCCGGGCGCGCGGGATTTCTTTCGAGGGAATTTCGCCGGCGATCTCGGCGAAGGTCGCCTCCGAAATTGCTTCGAGCGAACCGCCGAACAGCACCTCGCTCGCGCGCTGCGCCTCGACGGTGGCAGCCGCACCGTGGATCAGGTCGGTAACGGATCTCGCGAGCGCCTTGTGCGCGACGCGCGCGCCGGGATTGGCGGTGTGCTGTTCGGCGAGCGCGGCGATTTCGTCGCGCGTGAGGAAGGTGAAATATTTCAGATAACGGAGCACATCGCGGTCATCGGTGTTGATCCAGAATTGGTAGAAGCGGTACACGCTCGTGCGCTGCGGCTCCAGCCAAACCGCGCCCGCGACGGTCTTGCCGAACTTCGAACCGTCCGCATTGGTGATGAGCGGGAGCGTCAGCCCGAAGGCGTGCGCGCCGAGCTTCTTGCGGATGAGATCGGTGCCCGCGGTGATGTTGCCCCATTGATCGCTGCCGCCGATTTGCAGCTCGCAGTTCAGCTCCTTGCGCAAGTGATAAAAATCAAACGCCTGCAGCAGCATGTAGCTGAACTCGGTGTAACTGATGCCCACCTCGCGGTCCTCCATGCGGGCGCGCACGCTTTCCTTGGCGACCATCTGGTTCACCGAAAAGTGTTTTCCAATGTCGCGCAGGAAACCGAGGAAGCTCACGGGCGCGGTCCAGCTCGCGTTGTCCACGAGGCGCGCGGGATTCGCGGCCGCCTCGAAATCCAGCAGGCGGCGGAGCTGTTCCTTCACCGTCGCGATGTTGCGGTCGAGAATCTCCTGCGTGAGCAACTGCCGCTCCTGACTCTTCCCGCTGGGATCGCCGATGCTCCCCGTGGCCCCGCCCGCGACCGCGATGGGACAATGCCCCGCAAGCTGAAACCGCCGCAGCGCCAGCAACGGCACGAGATTGCCGACGTGCAGGCTGTCCGCCGTGGGATCGAACCCGCAGTAAAGCGTGATCGGCCCGGCGGCGAGGCGTTTGTTCAACTCGGTGACATCGGTGCAATCCGCGACCAGCCCGCGCCATTCGAGTTCTTCAAAAATGTTCATGCGACGGCGAGTAAACGCCGGGCCGCGCGCGGTTCACAAGGGGAAAGTCCCTGTACCGCAGACGTCCCGCCTGCGAGTTCGGGCGGCGTCTCGCCGCGCGAACCAACGGCGGGAGCGCGACGTTTACGCCGCAGAAGTGTGGATGGAAAAAGGGCGTGTCGGATTTGCCTGTCGTCTCCGTTCCATGCGGATGTCTCTGCGGCGTGAACGCCGCACTCCGCTCGTGTAGCGCAGGTTTCCAAACCTGCTGTGTCGCCGATTTCTAAATCGGCAGGGGCCGCTGCGTTCGGGGCGCGTGCGGCGAGTCCAGACGCTGTGGGCCATAGGCCATAGGACGGTCAGCGGGTTTGGAAACCCGCGATACAGCAGACTTGGAAGTCTGCGCTACTGCGCGAACAACTCCTCCAATCGCAGCACCAACTCCGGCACCGCCGCGCTCGCAAGCGTCCCGCCCGGCCCATGCACGGACTGCTCGCCATACTGCCCATCCTTCGGCTGGCGATAAACTTCGACCCGCTGCTCCGGGGCGCACACCAGCCAGCATTCCTTCACGCCCGCGGCGGCGTAAGCGGGCAGTTTGGAGCGGTCGTACTCGTGGCTCGTCACGCAAACTTCGATGACCAGTTCCGCCGTGTGCGGATGATCGTGCCGGAAATCTTCATTGCGGCCATTCACCACGGCCACATCCGGTTCCGGTTCGGAATCTCCGCACGAAACGGGCTGCTCCACCCGCAACAGCCGGCCCTCGCGCAGCACCCGCCGCAGCGCCTCCGTGAGAAATTGCAGCAGAAAACAGTGGCCGGGCGACTTCGACGCTTTCGTGTAAATGCAGCCGTAGAGCAGTTCGGTGCTTTTGGGGATCAATCCCGCCTCTCCCAACGCATGATAGGCCGCCACGGAGAACGGCCACAACCGCCCGCCAGACAATGGAACCAAGGGAGTCTCAACCGCTTTGTTCATGCAGCAAAACGTACTCCGGCACCGCCGGTCCTCAAGATTGGATCGCTACCACGCCGCGCCGCCGGCGCGGCAGGAGCGCGGCGTTCACGCCGCAGAAATGTGGAAAGAAAAAGGGCGCTCCGGATTTGCCTGTCGTCTCCGTTCCATGCGGCCGTCTCTGCGGCGTAAACGCTCTTCTGGAGTTATCCGTCGCCGCGAGGTACTTCGCCTCACCCCTTCCCCGCCACCGCCAACCGGATCGTCACCTCCAACCCCGACGGCGCGCGGTTGCGGCAGCTCACCGTCCCGCGGCAGCTTTCGACGCACGTTTTCACGATCGCCAGCCCGAGTCCGACGCCGCCGGTCGCGCGGTCGCGCGAGGCATCGACGCGATAGAACGGATCGAAGATGCGCTCCAGTTCCGCCTCCGCCACGCCCGGTCCCGAGTCCGCCACGGTCAGGCAAACCGCGTCCTTTTCCCGCGCGGCGGACACGGTGATCGGCCCCGCGTGGCCCGCATGTCGGATCGCGTTGCGCACCAGATTCGCCACCGCCCGTGTCAACAATTCCGGCTCCGCCAACACCGCCAGATCTTCACCCGCCTCGACTCGGATCGTGCAGCCCTCCGTGGTCTCGCGTTGCACCGCCTTCTGCATCACGTCGCGCACCGCGACGCGTTCCAGCTTCGTCGCCGCAACGCCGAGCGAGGCCTTGGAAAACGAGAGCAGCTCGTTGACCAGCGTCGCCATGTGTTCCGCCTTTTCCGCCGCCGACAAAACGTAGCGCTGCTGCTGTTCATCCGCGCGCTGCTCGATGATGCCCAACGCGACGCGCAGCTTGGCCAGCGGCGAGCACAGCTCGTGCGCGATGTCGCCGAGGAAACGCTTCTGCCCCGTCACCAGGCCCTCGAGCCGCTCCGCCATGTGATTGATCGTCTCGCCAAGCTGGCCCAGTTCATCCCGCCGCTGATCCGTCACGCGCACGTCGAAACGCCCCTCGGAAATCCGCCGGCTCGCCTCGCTGATTCGCCCGATGGACCGCGTGATGCCGCGGATGAACGGAAACCACAGCAGCGCCGAGAAAACCACCGCGCCCAGCCCCACCGCCAGCCACGGCTTCGGATTGAAAAACAAACCGCCGCCCTGCAACGACGTGGACATCGCGATCAGCGTCGCGGGCTGCGGCCGCCGTCGTTCGCCGTCGCCGATGCGCGTGCGCACGAGCATCCAGTAACGCGTGGGATCGCTCGTCCGCAGCATCGTTTTCGGATGCACCACCGGCCCTTCGTCCGCGGGCGGCTGCGGCTCGCGATTCACTCCCAGCCCCGGAAACGGATCATCCGGTCGCGGCGGCGGGCGCACGTCTCCGGGCCGCGCTGGAACAGGCCGCGCCTCGCCCGGCAACTCCAGCGACGGCCCATCCACTCCGCCAACTCCGCCGCCCTCCACCGCCGGCGCTGGCCGGCGCGGCGGCGGCCGCTCGAGGCCCGGCAGCTCATTCAACGGCTGCATCCGCGAACCCCACGGCGGCGGCCCCGGCCGCTGCGGCGGTCGATTCGGCATGGCCAGCGCCTCGCGCACCTCGGCGGGCAGCTCGATGGCCTCGCCGGCCAGTTGTGCACCGTCCTCGCGGAACACCTGGAACTTCACCCGATACGCCGCGCTGAAACGCTTCAGCACCGTGTTCCACTCGGGCCGCGGCGTTTCATTCAAATCCGCGGTGATGATGTCGCTCACCGCTTGGATGCGCTCGCTCGCGCCCGTCGAGAGCAGCCAGTCCATGCCAAAGCGAAACTCCGCGCGCACCAGCAGATAAAACGCAAACGCCAGCAGCGCGAGGTTCAGAAAAAACCACAGCAGAATCTTCGCATAGAGCGGCAGGCGCGCGGTCATCGTTCAACTCCCCTCCGCATCCGGATTGATCAGCATGTACCCCACCGCGCGAATCGTGCGGATGAACCGCGGGTTCTTCGGATCATCGCCCAGCTTCTTCCGCAGCGACCACACATGCACGTCGATCGAGCGGTCGAACACGTCGTAGTTGCGGTCCGCGATCACGTCGATCAATTGCTCGCGCGATTTCACCCGCCCCCGCGCCCGCGCCAGGCACGCCAGCAGATCGAACTCCAGCGTCGTCAGGTCCAGCGGCTTGTCGCCCAGCGCCGCCGTGCGCGCGTCCGGCTTGATGCGCAACTGCCCCACCACGATCTCCGCCTCGGGCGCGTCCGCCGTTTTCACCGCCGCCCGCGAACTGCGCCGGATCACCGCCCGCAGCCGCGCCAACAGCTCCCGCGTGGAAAATGTCTTCGGCAGATAATCATCCGCGCCCACCTCCAAGCCCACGATGCGGTCCGCCTCCTCGCCGCGCGCCGTGAGCATCAGCACCGGCACGTCCGATTGCTTGCGGATGCGCTTGAGCACCTCGAAGCCGTCCAGCCCCGGCAGCATCACATCGAGAATCACCGCGCCCCACGCCTCCGCCACCGCGCGTTCCGCGCCCTCGACGCCGTGATGCACCGCGAGCACCTCGTAACCCAGCGGCTCCAGATAATCGCGGATCAGCCAGCACAGCTCGCGATCATCGTCGATCACCAGCACGCGCGTGCGCCGCTCGCCACCGGCGCTCGGGTTGCTCGGAGGACGTTGTTGAACCATGCCTGCCATACTTATTTGCGGCCCTTCGTCCGGAGTAGTCTTTCGCTGACTCTAAAATCCGCAGTTGAGATGAACCACGAAACCCACGAAGCACCCGAAAACAAAGGCTGAGCGTGCGTTTTCCCGGCACCGAAAAACCTCCCCTGCCGGGTGAACCTTGAACATGCTGTTACGCATTCCCTTTTCGTGTCTTTCGTGTCTTTCGTGGTCACAATAATTTTTTCCGGGTCGAGTGATTTCGTGAACTGCAGCCGACGCTAAACCGCCCGTTTTGGAAAATCTGTAGATTTAACACCCCCTTAACAATTCTCCTGCTTTTCCAAATACACAGTTAACAGAGCCGCGCTGAACTGTAACCGTGATGCCCGAACATGACTGCCAGCCAAACGCCACGCCTCCGTGTCCCGCCGGCCCGCGCCGACGACACCCCGCGCGCGCCCGTCGGCCCGGCAGTTCCGGCTCGACCAGCGCCACCCAACTAGTCCGTCCACGACCATGAAAACCACGTCCCTCAGCCTGCTCCTGCTCCTCGGCGTCACCACCCTCGCCAGCGCGGCCTTCGCGCAAAACGATGGTCCCCGCCGCCCCCGCACCAACGACGACGGCCCACCGCCACCCCGCTCCCGCGACGGTGAGCGCGGACGCGAAGGCGATCGCGTTCGCGAAACTGAACGCGCCCGTGAACATGATCGTGCCCGCGACAATGACCGCGCCCGCGAACATGATCGTGCCCGCGACAATGACCGTGCCCGCGAGACCGACCGCGCCCCGCGCCCGCCCGGCCCGGCCGACGAGCATCGCGCCCACGCCCGTCCCGACGACTCACGTCGCGGCCCCCAGCCCGGCGGCCCGCCGCCACACTTCCGCGAAGGCGTCCGCGACGCCCGCCCTCCCGTCGCGCCCGACACCCGCCGCGATCAAGCCGGCCCGGAAGGCTTTCGCCGTGGCCCCCAACCCAGCGGCCCGCCGCCCCATTTCCGCGACGCCGACCGCGGCGGCCGTCCCTCCGGCCCGCCGTTCCGCCGCGAACACCGTGAGCAAGGCCGCCCCGAAATGAGCGGACGCGACCGCAGCTTCGGCCCGCCCCCTGGCGCTTTCCGTCCACCCGTCGCCACCCCGCAAGTCTGCCCGCACTGCGGCCATGCCTTGACCCCGCAACGCCCCGACTTCCGCGGCCCCGGCTCCCGCCGCTTCAGTCCCGAAAATCGCGGCCCCGCCTTCGGTCCCGAACGTCGCGGCCCCGCCTTCAACTCCGACCGCCGCGGCCCCGCTTTCGGTCCAGACCGAGGTCGCCCCACGCCCCCACGCGGCAACTTCGCCCCCCAACACCGCGGCCCCGACGCCCCCAGCCGCCCGCCCGAGCGCAATGACGACCGCCTCCGCGACGACCGCCGCGATGACCGCCGAGACTTCCACTCCGACCGCCAGCCCCCACCTCCCTCCCGCGACGACCGCGACCGCCAGGCCGACAAAGAAAAGAAACGCGACCACGACGACGACAAGAACAAAGCCCGGAAAGACGAGAAGAAGCATGGCAAGAAAGATGAGCAGAAAGACGGCAAGCACCGGCGCCACGACAACGAGCGCGAGCGCCGCCGTTAATCCATCCATCGCTTCCTCCTCCTTACCTACTCTACTTCATTATGCGCACGCTCTCCCAACTCGCCCTCAGCGACGAAGGCTTCGTCTTCGACCCCAACACTGGTGACAGCTTCCAAGTCAGCGCCACCGGCCTCTTCCTCCTACAAGCCCTCAAAGACGGCCGCGGCGACGACGAACAGCAGCACGAGCCAGTTCGCCCGGTCGGGCATCAGCAGGCTCGCCGACAGCAGCACGCCGAGCAGGCCGAACCAACCGAGCCCATCGGCGCGGATGACACCTTCCGTTGGGGCTGCGGATTCCTCCGCCTCGCGCGCTTCG
>BJHT01000270.1 GCA_014193395.1 Verrucomicrobiota bacterium | reverse complement strand
CATCGAAGCCTACTACAACACCCACCGCAAACACTCCTCCCTCGGCTACAAAACCCCCGCCACATTCGAGGCCCAGCTCAACCCCAAAAACTAACCAAATGCTGGTCCAGAAATCCGTTGCATCTCAGCTCGCCTCGGTCGGCGCGAAGCACCAGCGCGAAATGGGATCGGTGAGGCGGCGGTTCATCTCCTCTGGCCACGGGGCCTGGTAGTTGTAAGTCCGCAGCCCCGCTTCGACATGGCCGACGGAAATCTTCTGATAAAACGCCGCGATCGCCGAACCAAGGACCGTCGTGGTGTCGCCCTGAACGAGGATGGCGTCGGGCTTGGTTTCCTCCAGCACCCGCGTGACCGACAGCAGCACGCGCGAGGTCAATTCCGGCAGCGTCTGGCCGGGCACCATCAAATTCAGATCGATCTCCGGCTTGATCCCGAACACCGCGCACGCCTGGTCGAGCATCTGCCGGTGTTGTCCCGTCGAGACAAACAGCGGCTCCCAAATGGGGGCCTTTTTCATCGCCAGGTAAACCGGCGCCAGTTTGATGACCTCGGGTCGGGTCCCGGCAATGATCAGTATTTTTTTGCTCACGTGTTCGTAATCAACTTTCGGAAAACCATTCATCAGATAATCGACAGTTGGGAAGAAGCCTCAAGCGCCAAACGTGAAACCCCGGAAAACCCCGGCCACGCCTCAAGCGGCAGCCGGGCACCGCTCCCATCGCGTCCGCCCCGCCTTCCACCCCATCCGCCCCGTTCAGCCAGACGACCTGAGATAAAGAACCACCCCAGGTCGCCTGCGAAACCCACCCCCTGCCAGCTCAAGAATTCCGGTTCATCTTGAAACTGGACTTCTCGGAGCCAACCGGCCGCCGGGGACTGGTCGCCAGCGTGGACGCCAAGGGCACCGTCGCCGACTTACCGCCGCCATTGAAGCTGGCGGAGCGGGAAGCTCCGTTCGCGCGATCGCTGTCCGTCGCCACCGACGAACTCTTCGCCTCGCCGAACTCCGGCGACGCGATCTGGTTGCTGTAATACTCGCTGTAGTAATACTGGCTGTTGGAGTAGTCGATGTCGTTGACCACGGTGCCGAAGATGTTGATCCCGGCGCTCTGAATCCGCTGGATGGATTTCCGGGCGTGGTCGCGGTGGATCTTGTTGAACTTCACCACGAAAATCACGCCGTCGGCCAGCGTGCCCAGCACCAGCGCGTCGCTGACGGCCGCCACCGGCGGGCAGTCGAACACCACGCGGTCGTAGCGTTCCCGCATGTCGAGGAGGAATTTCTCCATCCGTTTGGAACCGATCAGTTCGGACGGAATCATCGGGATGGAACCGCAGCACACCACATCGAGGTTCGGCACTTTGGAGGTGTTGATGATTTCCGTCGGATCGGTCACCTGATCCATGAGGTAGGCCGACAAGCCGATGTTGTTCTCGATGCCGAAGGCCTTGTGGACCGACGGCCGGCGCAAGTCCGCATCCACCAGCAACGTCCGCAGACCCGACTGCGCCGAGACGATGGCGTAGTTGGAAGCCACCAGCGATTTGCCTTCGGACGGGATCGTGCTGGTCACGACGATGGTGCGCAGGTTTTCCGGCTGTTGTGTCAGCGAGATGGCGGCGCGCAACGTGCGGAACCCTTCCGAACTGATCGAGGTCGGATTCGAGTGTGCCTCGAGGTCGCGTTCCACAACGCTCTCGCGCTTGATGGACGGGACATACCCGAGGAATGGCACCTGCAGATGCGCCTCGATGTCCTCCTGCGTCTTGATCGTGTCGTTGACGTAATCGACGAAGAAGGCCAGGCCGATCGCCACCGCCAGGCCGCCCAAAATACCGAGCAGCAACGTCAGCCCCACGCTCGGCTTGATCGGTTTGAGCGGCGCATCGGCCAGATCCACCACGGTGAAGTTCTTGTCCTTGATATTGCCGGTCACCTCAATTTCCTTCAGGCGGCTGGTGATCTTTTCGTAGAGAAGCTTGCTCTGCTGGAGTTCCCGGTTCAGCGAATCATGCTGGATTTTCAGTTTGTTCATCGTGAGCAGTTTCTGCTCCTGCTCCGCCAGCGCCTTGCGGAACGCCGCCTCGATGGACTGCGCGATCCGGGCGTCCGCCCGCACTCCGTCGCCCAACGCCTGGCTCTCGCGTTCAAACGCCGACCGCAGCGAACGCACTTCATCGCGCAAGCGCACGATGGTCGGATGCTCGTCGCGATAGCGCTGCGTCAGATTTGCCAGTTGGGATTCTTTCTCGGTCAAAGATTTCTTAAGCTCCTGAATGCCCGTGAGTCGGCCGCCATACTGCTGCAGCATGGCCATCTGCGCGCCCTCGGCGCTCAATCCGGCCCGGACCAGATTGCCCAGTTCATTTGCCAACTGGGTCTTGGAAATCGAATCACTGACCGCTTTCTCCAAATCCAACTGCCGTTGCTTGAGGGCGAGCAGCACGACGTTTTCGGTTTCATCGAAGGACACCACCTGATGGCCCTCCTTGAACTTGTGTACCGCCTCCTCGTCGCGATCCACTTTCACCTTCATCGACTTGGCCTCATCCGTCAGCAGTTTGAACGTCTCCTGCGATTTGGAGGACTGGTCGTCGGTGTTCTGCTTCATGAAGATCGAGACCAGCGTGTTGACGATCTTCGCCGCCTTCTGCGGATCCGTGTGGTTGGCCTTGATCTCGATCAGCCGCGTTGCGCGGATCGGCGCGACCGTCAGATCCTCGGACAACACTTTGATCAAGTCCTTCGCCCGGGAATAGCGGATGTCCTCGTCCAGTTTGAGATCGGCGATGAGCGCCTTCATCAGCGTGCGGCTCTTGAGGTTTTTGGCCACCGTTTGCAGGTAATCAGGATCCTGACGGTTTTGCACCACCACACCTTTGATGCCGGAAAGCGCGTTGTCCGAATCCTTGTCCACCTGCAAGCTGACCGTCGCCTGATAAATGCGCGGTGCCTTGTAGAGGTAGAACACACACGACGCGAACACACAGATGAAGGTCGCGACAATCAAATACCGTTGGTCCCGCAGGACGTTCCAGTATTCGTTGAAGTCAATCTTGTCGGCCAACGATTTTGACTGCGTGAGGTTCCCTTTAGAATTCATGTAAGTCCCTAATCAATTTTCCACTGCACCCAACACCCGCTCAAGCTGTTATGGGGCCCCTGGCGGCCCCCTTTAGCATCCAGTTCGCCAGCCCGGTTTGCGGCTCCGTCCCCAAGTTGGCCCTAAGAGGTAGCACGGCCCCTCGCAAACTTCTAATTCTTTTTGCCAAATCCACGGACCCTTTACCCGCCGCCAACGCTCCTCCCTTCGTGTCAAACAATCTCCGGAAACACCTTCTCCGGATCGACCCCCAGATCCTTGATCGCCTTGGCCACCACCTCGCGCCCGACGTGCCCCTTTTCCGCCAGCGCATACAACGTCCCGATGACCGTGCATTCGGCATCAATCTCGAAAAACCGCCGCAACCGCTCGCGCGTGTCGCTCCGCCCAAACCCGTCCGTCCCCAGCACGAACAGCCCGCCCGGCACCCACGGTGTGATCTGCTCCGCCACGATCTTCATGTTGTCCGACACCGCCACGAAGGTCCCCGTTTCCTTCGCCAGCGTCTGCTCCAGATACGATTTTCGCGGCGCTTCCGTCGGATGCAGCATGTTCCACCGGCGGCAGTTCAACGCGTCGTTGCGAAGATGCTTGTAGCTCGTCGCGCTCCACACATCCGCCGAGACGTCGTATTTCTCCAACAGCTCCTGCGCCTTCAACGCCGACCGGATGATCGATCCGCTCCCGAAAATGTGCGCCTTGTGCTTCCGCCCTTCCGCGCCCGGCTTGAACTTATACAGCCCCCGCAAAATCCCCTCCTCCACGCCCGGCGGCATCGGCGGCATCGGGTAGTTCTCGTTCTGCACCGTGATGTAATAAAACGTTTCCTCGCCCTTCGCATACATCCGCTCCAGCCCGTCCTGGATGATGACCGCCAGTTCGTACGCGAACGCCGGCTCGTATGCCCGCAGCGTCGGCACCGTGCTCGCCAGCAAATGACTGTGCCCGTCCTCGTGCTGCAAACCCTCGCCGTTCAGCGTCGTCCGCCCCGCCGTCGCCCCGAGCAAAAACCCCTTCGCCCGAATGTCCCCCGCCAGCCACATCTGATCGCCCACCCGCTGGAACCCGAACATCGAGTAATAAACAAAGAACGGCACCATGTTCACCCCGTGCGTTGCATACGCGCTGCCCGCCGCGATGAACGACGACATCGACCCCGCCTCGTTGATTCCTTCCTCCAGAATCTGCCCGTCCTTCGCCTCGTGATAATACAGCAGCGACTCGCGATCCACCGGCTCGTACAACTGCCCCTTCGGCGAATAAATCCCGATCTCGCGAAACAGCCCGTCCATCCCAAACGTCCGCGCCTCGTCGGGAATGATCGGCACGATGTGCCGCCCGATGTCCGCGTTGCGCAACAGCGTGCTCAAGATCAGCACAAACGCCTTCGTCGTCGAAGCGTCCCCCTTCTTGTCGCCCTTCAAAAACGCCCCCAAATCCGCCAGCGTCGGCACCTTCAGCGGCGGCGCTTTCACCGTCCGCTTCGGCAGAAAACCACCCAGCGCCTTGCGCCGTTCGATCAGATACGTGTGCTCCGGGCTGCCCTCTTCCGGCCGGTAAAACGGCGTCTCCGCGATCACATCGTCGCTGATCGGAATGTTGAACCGCGCCCGAAACTCGCGCAGTTCCTTCTCGTTCATCTTCTTCTGCTGATGCGAGATATTCCGCCCCTCGCCCGCCTCGCCCAGTCCGTAGCCCTTGATCGTCTTCGCCAGCACCACCGTCGGCTGCCCCTTGTGCTCCGTCGCCGCCTTGTAGGCCGCATGGACCTTCCGCGCGTCGTGTCCACCCCGATACATCTTCCGCAACTGCGCATCCGTCAGATGATTCACCAGCGGCAGCAACTCCGGATACTTCCCAAAAAAATGTTTCCGAATGTAACTCCCCGGCTCCACCGAGTACTTCTGATACTCGCCGTCCAGCGTCTCCTCCATGAGCTTTTGCAGCAGCCCCGTCGTGTCCTTCGCCAGCAGCTCATCCCACTCCGAACCCCAGATCACCTTGATGACCTTCCACCCCGCGCCGTGGAACACCCCCTCGAGCTCCTGGATAATCTTGCTGTTCCCGCGCACCGGCCCGTCCAGCCGTTGCAGGTTGCAATTAATCACCCACACCAGGTTGTCCAGATTCTCCCGTGCCGCCAGCGCCAGTTGCCCCAGCGTCTCCGGTTCGTCGCACTCGCCGTCCCCGACGAACGCCCACACCTTCGGCTCCCGCTCCCATTTCACCAAACCCCGCGCCTGCAAATACCGGTTGAACCGCGCCTGATAAATCGACGAGATCGGCCCCAGCCCCATCGACACCGTCGGGAACTGCCAGAACTCCGGCATCAAATACGGATGCGGATAACTCGACAGCCCGCCTCCCGGCGCCAGCTCCTGCCGGAAATTCTGCAGATGCCGCTCCTGCAACCGCCCCTCCAAAAACGCCCGCGCATAATTCCCCGGCGTCGCGTGCCCTTGAAAATAAATCAAATCCGCCGGCTGCCCGTCATCGCCGCCGCGGAAGAAATGATTGTACGCCACCTCATACAACGTCGCGCTCGACGCGTACGTCGAGATGTGCCCGCCCACATTCGTGTTCGAGTTCGCCCGCACCACCATCGCCATCGCGTTCCAGCGCAGGATGCTCTTGATCTTCGCCTCCATCCGCCAGTCCCCCGGATACGGCGGCTGCTCCGCCACCGGGATCGTGTTGATATACGGCGTCGAAACCGCCCGCGGCACCGCGATCCCCGCCCCCCGCAGCCGTTCCAACAACCGCTGCACCTCCTGCCCCGCCACCTCCGGCCCCCGCTGCTTCAGCAACACCTCCAGCATCGCCGCCGCCGAATCCAGCAACTGCCGCTGTCCAGCCGACGCGACCTCCGCGGCCGATTCCACCGGCGCCTTCGCCGCATCCGCCGCGGCATTTTTCGTAACAGTTCCCATGAGTTTCAACGTGCCAAAATTCCCGCTCCCGCCCCCGCCCGGCCAACCGGCCCTGACGAAAGGGGGGCGATTGTTAAAGCCGCAAACGCAGCGACGCGAGAGAATTTACCGCCCATTTTGTCCTCCTCGTGGTAGGGCCGGGTTACCGCCCTGCCCTGACCTGTCCTGTCCCCGAACGCCGGTGATTCTCCTCCTCGCCGTCGAGATCGAACGTGCCACGGGGAAAGGTCACGGACGCGCGCAGCGCATCCCTACCGACGCTGATTGGGCCGCGCGCTGGGTACCGCAGGCGTCCCGCCTGCAAGTTCGCGGGGCGTCTCGCCCCGTGTTCCCGCGCGCCGCGCGCCGCCGGTTTGGAGTGCGATGACTCGTCACCGCTTTCGCACAGGCGACTCGTCGCCGTCAAAGTCCGGCGCGTGTCCGTTCCCGCGCGCGTGCCGCCGCTGGCGCGAGCCGCGCGGCGTCCTCTTGCAACCGGACGCCTCCCGCCGCCCGACGGCGACCAGTCGCCTCGCGAAAGCGGTGACAAGTCACCGCACTCCAAAGGGCGCGGAGAAATCCACGGCATCGGCGAGATTGAGCGCATCCAGGGGAAGGTCACGGACGCGCGCAGCGCATCCCTACCGACGCTGATTGGGCCGCGCGCTGGGTACCGCAGGCGTCCCGCCTGCGAGTTCGCGGGGCGTCTCGCCCCGTGTTTCAGCGCGCGCCGCGCGCCGCCGGTTTGGAGTGCGATGACTCGTCACCGCTTTCGCACAGGCGACTCGTCGCCGTCAAAGTCCGGCGCGTGTCCGTTCCCGCGCGCGTGCCGCCGCTGGCGCGAGCCGCGCGGCGTCCTCTTGCAACCGGACGCCTCCCGCCGCCCGACGGCGACCAGTCGCCTCGCGAAAGCGGTGACAAGTCACCGCACTCCAAAGGGCGCGGAGAAATCCACGGCATCGGCGAGATTGAGCGCATCCGGGGAAAGGTCACGGACGCGCGCAGCGCGTCCCTACCGACGATGGGAAAAAATAACGGGCCGTGACTTTCGCAGACACTGTCCGGATGACAGCCGTTACCGGCCACGGCCCGCCGCCGCGTATTTTCCCCGCGTCCGCGGGGCGTGGGTGTGCAGGTTAGGTGACCTCTTGGCACTGACGGCGCAGAGGAGTTCCCCACGCCGTACCTCGCCGTTGGCGGCTGTCGCCGCCCTGGTACCTTGCGAACACCGCCGACGCCCACCACCACGCACCGAAAACCCACGTTGTCGTTGCGATTATCGGACGCGTCGTTGTTGCGGTTGGAACATCGCAGGTTGCGTGGATCATTGTTGCCCCACGACCCGCCCCGCAGGACGCCGGTGACGCTGCACAGCCACTCCCGGGCCAGCCACTCGGCCCACCCGAAATCTGAAAAAATATCGCGAGCGCTGCGCGCGCGGGCAAGACAAAGAAAAAAAGGAAAAAGGAGAAAAGGGCAAAGGGCCAAAGGGCCAAAGAACCAAGGGTTAAGTAACGGGAGGTCACGCTAGCGAACACCGCCGACGCCCACCACCACGCACCGAAAACCCACGTAGTCGCTGCGAATATCGGACGCGCCGCTGAAGCGGCTGGAACATCGCAGGAGGCGTGGATCATCGCCGCCCCACGACCCGCCCCGCAGGACGCCCCTCGTGATTTTCTCAGGATCCGCCTCGAGTGCTCCGACCTTCGCTTCGTAGTCCGTGTAATCCGACAGCCACGGCGTGCCGCACCACTCCCACACATTCCCCGCCATGTCCTCGGCCCCGCACTCGGCGTGGCCCTTGGGAAACAGCCCCACGGCGGACGTGTTCCCCAATCCCGTTTCCCCCCAATTGCACCGCTCGGTCAGCGTCTTCGCGAGCGCCTTGTCATCGCTCTTCCCGCCATCACGCCACGGATAACTCCGGCCATCCGTGTGCCGCGCGGCCCGCTCCCACTGCGCCTCCGTCGGCAATCGCACTTCCTGCTCGGCGGAGATTTCCTTCGCCGCCCGCAACCGCTCCGTGAGCCAGCGACAAAAGGCAAACGCCTCATACCAGCTCACGCCCACGCGCGGATGATTCGGCGTCAGGAAAATCGCGCCGTAGTTCTCCGGCCCCGTGATGTTGTTCTCGCACCGCCACTCCCAGCCCGGTCCGGTCCAGAAGCGTTTTTGTCTCTCGTCGTAGCCCTCGGCATCCAGAAACTTCGCATACTGCGCCACCGTCACCGGATAGCGGCTGATCGCGTACGGCTGCGCGATCAGCCGGCACTGCGCCATCTGCGGACGCTCCCAGTCAAAGCCCTCGCTCGCCTCACTGCCCATGATGAATGGCCCCGCCGGAATCGGCAGCCAGTCGAGGTCCGGCACCCCGCCCGCCTTCACCCCGACGCCCTTGCGCAAATCTCCAAACCGCCCGATCGCCGCCGCCGCCCGCGCCCGCGTGGCCACGGGGAATTCACCGTCACGAACCTCCTCCAGCCGCGTCCGCAGCCGCTCGATGATGACCGGTGCCCCGCGCGCATATTTCTCGCCCCAGTCCACCATCCCGACATCCCGCGCGATCTCGGACGCCAGCTCGACCTCCGCCAATCCCGCCGCCTCCGTCAACGCCGTCGCGGGCACGAGCGCATCCACCAGATCGCGCACATCCGCGCGGTCGGGGTGGACATATACCTTGATCCCCGCCGCCCAGACGATCACCAGCCGCGCGTAGTCGCCCTGCGCCGCAAACAGCTTGCGGGCGCGGTCTTCAAACGTCGTCTCCGGGTCCTGGTCCTTCCAAAACGCGTCGTTGGCCAGATGACAGCCCGCGAGAAATTCCTCGAAGCGATAGGCGAACTCGAAGCTCGTCCCGTCCTGCGATTGGAGCAGCCCGGCGCGATGGCGCAACGATTCGATCAGGTCGTTCACCCATTTCTTGGTGACCGTGTCCGTGAGCAGCAGCTTGCTCTTGAGCAGGTCGCCATCCACCGCCCGGCCTTCCTTTTTCTGCCGCTTCTCCCGCGCGAGATAGGCGATGGTCTGAAGTTGCTCGCGCAGCCGCTCGACGCCCTCGGGAATCTTCTCCAGCAGCGTCGCCAGTTCCGGCTGGTCCGGCGTGGCCGTGGTGTCAGCGCGGCGTTTGCGCGACTCGTCCAGAATGCCGCGGACCAGTTGATCCATGAGCTTCGCGCCCGTGTCGGGCAACGGCTTCTCCGGCCGGTGCAGCGCGGCCATGGCGGTGAGGAAAAACGGATTGCCCGACATTTCCTGCAACCGCTCGGTGTCGAGCGCGCGCAGCAGCGACTCCGCGCACGCGGCGTCCTCGCCCTGATACTCCTTTCGCGCCGCCGCCAGCTCGCGATACCAGTCGTGAACAAACTGCGCCCGCAGCGCGGACGACAACGCCGCTATGCGGTGCGGGTCGGGAAATTGTTCGAGCTTGAACTCCCGCTTCTCATACGACGCGATGCGGCACGTCACGACCACGCGGCATTGCCCAAACCCGCCGGTGGCAAAGGACTGGATGGCCTGCCGCACCGCCGGCACCAGCGGCCCGGGGACTTCATCCAGCCCGTCGAACAGCACCAGCGCGAGACCGCGCCCGAGCACGTCGCGCAGCAGTTCCGCCTCCGCCTCGCGATTGGCCGCGCACAGTTGGGTTTCGAGATGGCGCAGCACATCCTCGGAACTGCCGGGCCGCGCCGCGTCCAGACCGGGGGCAAATTCGCGCAACGCAATCCGCAGCGGCAACGCCGTGTGCGAGCGCAGCCGCGCATCCACCGTGTGCTCGACGCCCGCGAACTGGGACTTCGCCGGGTCGGTCACGGACAATTTGTCCGCCAGGAAAAGCGTGACGTACTGAAGAAACGTGGATTTGCCCGACCCCGGCTCGCCCACCAGCACCACCCGCCGCTGCGCCGGGTCCAGCAGCGCCTCCAGCGCGCTGAGATTCCCTTCTCGTCCTGGTAGGGCCGGGCTGCCGCCCGGTCCCTGACCTTTCCCCTTCCCGCCGCGCGCCTCCTCCTCCGCCCGCGGCGTCATCGTCTCCAAACTCGCGTACACATGCGCCAGCCGCAGCGGCTTCAAATTCCCATCCAGCTCGATCCCGCGCGTGACCAAC